>NZ_BAIS01000074.1 GCF_000613345.1 Prevotella disiens JCM 6334 = ATCC 29426
ACAAAATGCAGAAAAGTGCATAAGTTGTTATTGTTCAAGTGTTTCCGTTCGTGTTTGCCCTTTCTTCTTTCATTGTCATTATTCTATGAACTATCCCCGCACCGGCAGTCGATACATCAGTGAAGACGTTTTCGAGGAAGTACCCACTTTACTTGGCAAGATAGGCACTGCACTTCCGACACCACTTAACCGCCACTCGGTGGACAACGGCAAGGTAACTGATCACCACGCCATTATCCCTACGGGTGAAACAACATCGGGACTATCGACAGATGAAACGACCATCTACCAAATGGTAGTCCATCGTTTCATCGAAGCCTTTTCTCCCGATTCAGAGGAGGAGAGGATGCAGGCGGAACTGACAGACGGTACAAACACCTACATTTGGAAGGCGTGCCGAAGTATCTCCTTGGGCTGGAAAGCCGTGCAGCATAGTACTGGCACGAACGATGAAAAAGGCAAAGAGGAAGAAGAACAGACTTTATCCGTATTGCCCAATCTAATAGAAAACGAGGTGTTACCACTGCTTTCTTCAGAAATTACCGAGCACAAGACCAAGCCCAAACCGCTCTATACAGAAGCGACTTTGCTTTCTGCTATGGAAAACGCAGGGAAAGAGGTCGCAGATGCAGAAAGTAAAAGAGCAATGGCAGAGTGCGGCATCGGTACACCAGCCACTCGTGCCAATATCATCGAGACATTGATTCTGCGAGACTATATCCGAAGAGAAAAGAAAACGGTAGTCCCGACAGAGAAAGGCTTGGCAGTCTATGAGATTGTCAAGGATAAACGAATTGCCAATGCAGAGATGACAGGCTCGTGGGAACTGACCCTTGCCGCCATCGAGGCTGGACAAATGCCACCCGAGAAGTTCGCACAAGGCATCAACTCCTATGTGGAGACGATTTGCAAGGAACTCCTTGCCCTTGCTCCACAGGTACAAAAGTCCTATCCCACCTACCACTGCCCCAAATGCAGCAATGAGAGTGTGGGCATCTATGCCAAAATTGCGAAATGCAGGCACGAGGGCTGCGACTTTCACATCTTCCGTGAAATCTGCGGCACGTTCCTTTCCGAGGACAATATCCGTGATTTGATAACTACCGGGCGAACGCCTATCCTCAAAGGCTTGACGAGCAAGGCAGGCAAGAAGTTCAACGCACGTCTTGTTTTGGGCGAAGACCACACCACCGCCTTTGAGTTTGAAGGAAAGAAAGGAAAAGCACGAGGGAGATAGTTACCACAGACTCAGAGATAAAACAAATTAGTTGGGAGATAGGAAAAATTATCTTCCGACTAATTTTTCCTCTCCATCTTAAACAGAAAAATTATGGCATACAATAAGAAAGCAGTCTTGGAGGGCAATACGGAAGCCATCCGTGTGATCCTCCGATTAGAGAAAGAACGCCGTGAAGCCACCGAAGCCGAGAAAGTCCTGCTCAGAGGTTATCAAGGTTTCGGTGGTCTGAAATGCGTGTTGAACCGTTGTGATAATCCCGATGACCTCCGCTATTGGAGCGCATCGGAGCAAAACCTGTTCGCGCCTACCCAAAGGCTCAAACAGATGATTTACCGTGATGCCGTCGATGCCAGCACCGCCAAACGCTATTGGGAGAGTATCAAGGCAAGCGTACTGACCTCCTTCTATACCGACACCCGTATCGTCTCCGCCATTGCCGATGCCCTTAATGTCACCGATGTACAAATTAGAAGGTGCTTAGATCCATCGGCAGGTATGGGAGCCTTTACCGAAACCTTTGCCAAAAATGCAGGCATGGTCGATGCGATGGAGAAAGACCTGCTGACGGCACGCATCACACAAGCCCTCCATCCTTACGGTAAGGAGAATATCTTTGTTCGCCAAGAACCCTTTGAAGCCATTGGTGAACTAGAAGACAAGGACAAGTACGACCTTATCACAAGTAACATTCCCTTTGGCGACTTTATGGTCTATGATCGTAGTTATAGCAAGGGAGAGAATATCCTTAAACGGGAATCCACCAGAACCATTCACAATTATTTCTTTGTGAAAGGGCTGGACACTATCAAGGAGGGCGGACTTCTTGCATTTATTACCTCGCAGGGCGTATTGGACAGCCCCAAGAATGAAGCCATCCGCCGTTACCTCATGCAGAACAGCCGGCTTATTTCCGCTATCCGTTTGCCTTCGGGTATGTTCTCCGAGAATGCGGGTACGGATGTTGGTAGCGACCTCATTGTCCTGCAAAAGCAGTCGGGCAAGGAAATTGGTGAGGGCATCGAACAGCAATTTGTACAAACCACCTCTGTTCCCAAAGGCGACGGCTTTTCTATTGCGTTTAACCATAACTCCCTCTTTGAGGGCGAATGGAAGGATATTTCCCACCGCACGATTGCCACAGAGCGCACGATGGGTACAGACCCTTATGGTAAGCCCGCTTGGGAATACACGTTTGACGGCAGTATCGAGGATATGGCTGACAGCCTGCGTACACAGCTCTCTTTGGAAGTGGAGCAGCGTTTCGATCGTAAACTCTATGAAACCGGCATACCCATGACCGAGGAGGAATGGCAGGTACACGTGGACAAGATGGTGCAGAAAGTGCAAGGAGGTCTAAAAACAGAACAACCACCTCTGTTACAAGAATCCAAGGATAAGGAGGAAAAGAAAGAGGATAAGGAAGATGAAAAAGAAGAAGAAAAAGAAGAAGAAAATGCTTACAATTTGATGCCCGACAGCACTAAGAAGCAACTTCCCAAACTCTATGCAACGGAAAAGCAACTCATCGGCGACCGCACAGCATACGCTCGCTACTTTTTCCCTATGGGAGCCTATACCGCCTATATGCTGGAATACGACCCCAAGGAACGCATCGGCTTCGGAGCCGTTACGATGGGCTATGGTTGGGAACTTGGGTATATGTCCCTCAAAGAAATGGAGGAAGTCAAGATACACGGATTGGGTATAGAACGGGACTTATACTTCAAACCCACTAAATTGCACGAGATAGCAGAACTGGAAGAGATTGTCAGAGGACAATACACTAAAGAACCCATCATTGAGGAAATCAAGGATGAAAGCCGTCAGGAAGTGCAGAAACCTGTACAGGAAGACAATCAACCACAAGCAATGGTAGAACAAGTCGAGGAGGTTTTGAAAGTCGAAGAAGCTGCGCCAGTTTTACATACAGAGCCTGAAACCGAACCAGCCCCAGAAGGTGTCCCCGTAATTACCCTTCAAAGACAATACGAACAAGAAAGCCGTGAAATTCGCACAGACGTGGAAGCCCCACGCGAGATGAACGGTCAGACGGTATTCTTTGATGAAGACCATCATCCGATTATGGATAGCACCATAGAGACAGAAGCCATGGAACAGTTCTTGTTTGCCCCAGAGGAATATAGTCTTTGGACACAAGATGTAGCCCGTGTAAATAATGAAATCAAAGAGGCTGCTCAACAAAAGAAGGTCAGCGATAACCAACCACTTTCTGCGAGCAGGCAACCCAAGCCGGCAAGAAGCACGCCAAGCAGTTCCCGCAGAAGCAAGAAAACTGCATCTGCTCCCGTCAGAGAGCCCTCGCTCTTTGACTTTATGGAGGAAGCCGAACCTCGCAAGCCACAGCCCATAGCAGAGGTTAAGAAAGAGTTTGATGCTTCACCGCGTCCGTTCCTTTCTTCTCCCGACTCACATTTGCGTGACGGCTCGATAGTCGTACAGAATGGGCAGGTAGGTTTCCTGTCTGACTTGAAACGACATCCTACCTTCAACCCGATGGACTTACCCTTTGCTCAGCTCTCACGGCTGAAAGCATATATTGAGATTAGGGAGAGTTATCACCGACTCTATGATTATGAGGCGAACAACCAAGCGGAGGACAAGGAAGAGCGTGAGAAACTCAATCGGCTTTATGACGGCTATGTAGGTCGTTGGGGGTACTTCAACCAGAAGACAAACACCGATGTCATCAAGATGGATGCCACCGGAGTGGAAATGCTGTTCTTGGAACGCTCCGAGAACGGCAAGTACATCAAGGCGGACATCTTCGACCATCCGACGGCTTTTTCCACCTCCGAACTGTCCATAGCTTCAGACCCGATGGAGGCATTGGCGCATCACTCAACAAATACGGCACGGTGGAGCTTGACTATATGAGTTCTTTGCTTCCCGATATGGAAGAGAGCGATATGCTTTCTGCTTTGGAAGGACGCATCTTCTACAATCCCGAAGAGGACAGCTATGAGGTAGCCGACAAGTTTATTTCTGGCAATGTGATTGAAAAGGCGGAGCGTATCGAGTCGTGGCTCTTGGATCATCCGGAGCATGAGGAAGCGAAACAGAGTCTGACTGCCCTGCGTGCCGCCACTCCCACGCCCATTCCCTTTGCTGATTTGGATTTCAACCTCGGTGAACGCTGGATACCCGCGAAAGTCTATGGCAAGTTCGCCTCGGAGTTCTTCGAGACGGACATCAGGGTGAGTTATCATTCTAATATGGACGAGTATGCCATTGGCTGCGACCAAAAGAACGGTAATATCTGGCACAAATATGCTGTACAAGGTGAGTTTAGACGCTATGACGGACTCAATTTATTGAAGCACGCACTTCACAATACCATTCCTGACATTAACAAAAGCAAGACCATACTTGATGCGGAGGGTAATGAGAAGACGATTAAGGTTCGTGACGGTCATGCCATACAGATGGCAAATGCCAAGATTGAGGAAATCAGACAAGGCTTTGTAGATTGGCTCGGACGGACACCCGACACGTTCAAGGAGCAGCTCTCTGACCGTTACAACCGCCTTTTTAACTGCTTTGTGCGTCCCAACTTCGACGGTACGCATCAGTCGTTTCCCGACCTCGACCTTAAAAGATTGGGCATACAAGACCTTTATAAGAGTCAGAAAGATGCCGTGTGGATGCTGAAGACCAATGGAGGTGGTATCTGCGACCACGAGGTCGGTGCAGGTAAGACGCTTATCATGTGTACAGCAGCCTACGAGATGAAGCGGTTGGGATTGGCTAACAAACCGATGATTATTGGACTCAAAGCAAATGTATTCGATATTGCCGACACTTTTCGCAAGGCTTATCCCAATGCCAAGATACTCTATCCGGGAAAGAATGACTTCAGCAAGCAGAATCGCCAACGCATCTTCAATGACATCAAGAATAATGATTGGGACTGCATTATCCTCACGCATGAGCAGTTCGGCATGATACCGCAAGCATTGGAGATACAAGAAGCGATTTTGCAGAAAGAAAAAGATTCTGTAGAAGAAAATCTTGAAGTGCTCCGTATGCAGGGAGCGGACATCTCCCGTGCCATGCTCAAAGGCTTAGAAAAACGTAAGCAGACCTTGGAAGCCAAGTTACAGGACATTCAAGACAGCATTGCCGAGCGCAAGGACGATGCCGTGGACTTTAAGATGATGGGTATTGACCACCTTTTTGTAGATGAAAGCCACCAATTCAAGAACCTGATGTTCAATACTCGCCACGACAGAGTGTCGGGCTTGGGCAATCCGGATGGCTCACAGCGTGCGCTCAATATGCTCTTTGCCATTCGCACCATACAGGAGCGGTCAGGCAAGGACTTGGGAGCAACTTTTCTTTCGGGAACTACTATCAGTAATTCGCTAACAGAATTATATTTGCTCTTCAAATACTTGCGCCCGCAAGCCTTGGAGAAGCAGGGCATTAACAGTTTCGACGCATGGGCTGCGGTCTTTGCCAAGAAGTCCACTGACTATGAGTTTTCCATCACCAATGAGATTATTCAGAAGGAACGCTTCAGAACCTTTATTAAAGTGCCTGAACTTGCCTCGTTCTATGCGGAGATTTGCGATTTCCGCACAGCAAAGGATATAGGCATCGATCGTCCCGAAAAAAACGAGATACTCCATAACATTCCGCCGACACCTGAACAGGAGGAGTTTATCGGCAAGTTGATGGAGTTTGCCAAAAACGGTGATGCCACGCTTTTGGGGCGTGCGCCGTTGAGCGAGAGTGAGGAAAAGGCAAAGATGCTGATTGCAACTGATTACGCCCGCAAGATGAGCTTGGATCTACGCATGATAGACGAAAACGGGTACTCAGACCATATCGACAACAAGGCAAGCCATTGTGCGAAATTACTCAATGACTACTATCAGAAGTATGATGCACAGAAAGGTACGCAATTTGTGTTTTCTGACTTGGGTACTTACAAGCCCGGTGGGGACTTCAATATCTATTCTGAGGTGAAGCGTAAATTGGTAGAAGATTATCATATCCCGTCTTACGAGATACGCTTTATTCAGGAGTGCAAGAACGAGAAAGCCAAAAAAGCGATGGTAGAAGCGATGAATCGTGGAGACATCCGTATCATCTTCGGTTCTACTTCTATGCTTGGAACGGGTGTCAACGCCCAGCAGCGTGCGGTGGCGGTGCATCAACTTGATACACCCTGGCGACCCTCAGATTTAGAACAGCGCAATGGTCGGGCAATCCGTAAAGGCAATATGGTTGCCAAAGAATTTGCGGACAATAAAGTTGATGTGATTATCTATGCCGTGGAGCGGTCGTTGGACAGTTACAAGTTCAACCTACTACATAACAAGCAATTGTTTATCAATCAGTTGAAGACCAATACGCTCGGTAGTCGTACCATTGACGAGGGTTCGATGGACGAGGATAGCGGTATGAACTTTTCAGAGTATGTTGCCGTGCTATCTGGTAATACGGACTTGTTAGAGAAAGCCAAACTCGACAAGAAGATTGCCACGCTGGAATCCGAGCGTAAGAACTTCCTCCGTGAACGTGATGCCGCAACGGGAAAGTTGGCAGAGATTGACAGCTCCGTGTCTTTCCATTCAGACAAGATCAAGGAAGCCAAGGCAGACTTGGCGTGCTTTGAGAAGCGTGTGGAGCGTGACAAAGAAGGTAATCCTATCAATAAACTTGTCATTAAAGGTGTGGAGGACAGTACGGACATCAAGGTCATTGCCGCACGCCTGCAAGAAATTAACGACAAGGCACGCACCAAGGGCGAGTACAACAAAATCGGAGAGATTTATGGCTTTTCCATCATGGTGAAAACGGAAAGTACCTCAAAGGATTTGTTTGACTGCTCCATGAATCGTTTCTTTGTCAAAGGGCAGGAGAGTATCTACTATACCTATAATAATGGTAAGTTGGCTACCGACCCGAAACTTGCGTGTGAGAACTTCTTGGGTGCGCTGGGGCGTATCCCCAAGGTGATAGAATCGCATGAGAAGGAGAAAGAAAAGGTTGCAGCCAATAAGGAAATCTATACTGCTATTGCTAATGGGACGTGGAAGAAAGAGGACGAACTTCGCTCGCTCAAAGGGCAGGTGGCAGAGTTGGATAGGAAGATTGCATTAACGCTTTCAGCGGACAAAGAAGATAAAGAAGAACAGGGAAATAGTCTGTCCGAAAATGAGACTTCTATATCAATAAAAATAGGCAATGAACAGACACAAGAAGCAGATAATCGCTCACAGAGTTTTCGTCCGAAATGGCGGCATTAAAACATCTAATTCCGAAATAATGTACCCCAAAAGTTTTGTTTCTAACTTTTGGGGTCTTTCTGTAAAACAAAAGAGATTTTCTTTATGAATATTCGTTCTTTCCTAAATGTTTAATTCTCTTGCCGTCCTAAATCAATATTTTCTATCGAGTGGAGAATCTTGGTGAAAGAGGATTTTATATTGTCTGGTGATGGTATCTTACGGTATGCGATTTTAGATAAATTCTCAATATATTTCGGTGTCAGAGAACTCCATATATTTTCAAAGTCTTTTATCAAGGGAGATTGATTTAGGTTATCCAAAAGTTTCCAGCCTCTTGGCTCATCAAAGGCTTGCTGATCGTGTTTTATCAGTGTTGTCAAATCTGGCACAAACGCATCGCTGGAAATATAGTTTTGTAATTGTTCTATGCTTAGGAGTGCATCCAAATCATAGAAGTGACGTACTTTGGATGTCAATGATGCCAATGGAGTGTCGCTCATTGAAAAACGAATAAGCGATACGACTTTCTCACATAAAGTTTGTCTGAGTGACAACACATTTAACTCAAAGGGTGTAAGATTATACAGTTCTATAAAGGAACTCATTCCCTTCTTTCTTAGAAATGTAGTTACAAATGGCTCAATTATTCGTATTTCATGGGGAAATGGATTGGCAAATGCACTGATTTCCACTATAATTCTTGCTGGTACAGGGTTGGATAATTCATCCAATCCTACTTGAGTATTATAGAGAAAAGCTTGTTTTCTATATTTTGATCCTTTGGAAATATCGCTGAAATCTAAATCCTCTTTCAAATTAGCTGTAACTTCTTTCATGAGGTGCGAAAGTAGCATTTTTACTTGATTACCACTCATGTGTTCGCTTATGACGGCAAAATCTACATCTTCGGAAAATCTGTTTATCAGTTGATAAGCCTTAGACAAGGACGTACCACCTTTGAATACTATCTGTTCGGTATAACTACTTTCAGAAAGAGCACGAAGTATGGACGATATGTAGTAATCCTTCTCTACCAGTTGGATAGGGATGGTGAGCTCCTCAGAAGCGGCATGAAGCAGGTCTCTGAAATTTTCTTTTTCCAAATGCAGTTGTTTGGCTATTGTATGTTCCATTGTTTTTTTGCGAGTGATGGTGAAAGTCCAATCCTAAATTGCGTTAGCGGACTAAGCGATTGATATAATTTATCTGTCAATGATTTGTCAGAAAGCATCGAACCCAGCAGGGCACGAGTTAAAGGAGAGTATTTCATCGAAAGTTCCACTATCCGCTCCTGTTCTTTTTTAGAATAGGCATTTATTAAATTCTTCAAACGAGAATAGGATTGGTCAACAGTCGTATCGGGTATCTTTTTTATCCATTTAAGGCAATCCAACAGGCGTAGCATATCAATAACCTCCTTGTTTATCTCATTCTTTTGTATTACAAACCGAACTGCATACATACCTCGTTTTCTATTTCGACGAGGGAAGTTTGTCCCAATTTCGAGGGTGGTAGATTGCTGTGTGGTAAGTCCCAATAAGTTGAAAGCGTAGAATCCTGTCAGATAACCTACAGGGCGGTTATCTTTGTATAATAAATCCCGAAATCTTTCTTCCATAGTAGGTCCGACTTCTCCGAAAGGTGTTATTTTAGGTTTATAGTAGAGACCCGGACTGAGCCGCTCTATTTCTCCTTTTTCCACAAGTCTTCGTAAAGTCATCACTGCTGCTTGATGCTCGGTGTGCAAAAGCCCTAAGTCTTCTAACTTAAAGACTTTTCCCATTTCGAATTCTGATATTTTCTTCTTAATACCCTTGCTTGTCATACAATTCAATCTTTGTGCAAAGATACACATTTTGTTATGTAAACGCAAGCATTTACATAACAAAATACATATTCATATCGTGAAAGATGATTACCATTCATCACGCTTGCGTAGCATTTCGTCTATCTCTTCACGAAGAAAAAGAAGTCTTCCGTTAGCTTTTAGGTATGGTATCTTATGGGCCCAAACCCAGTTGTAGATGGTTTTTTGCTCCACTTTGAGAATTTTCGATACGTCGATGATGTCAAGATACTCTGGTTTAAGAGGCGGATGGGTAGTTGTATCAACAGACTGCTCTTTCAGTACAAGCAGTTGATCGAGTTTATTCTCGACAGTTTTCAATCTGTCAAACAATCGCTTGCACCAATCCTTTTCTGAAGTATGTTCTATGTATGGCATAATTCTCCTTTTTGATAGTTACCACTTGTGTCTTGCGACAAGA
>NZ_BAIS01000073.1 GCF_000613345.1 Prevotella disiens JCM 6334 = ATCC 29426
TCGATAAAAAGAAGAAAAAGAAAAAACGTAAAATACATTTATAACTATGGCTGATAATAATACATTTGTCCTCTTTGAGGAAATCAAAAACAAACTGGAGGCAATTTACAGGGAACTAAAGGAACTGAAAGAAAAGGAGAATGGTTCTGTTTCCCTCCCTGTTCAATCTACACCAGCACAAATTGATGAGCAGAAGGAACAGGAATTGCTCAATCAGTATGAACAGCGAACAAAAGAAGTGATTAACAAGTATATTGGTGTGCAAGTGCGCATCAAAGACGAGGAGGCTAAATCCATAGACAAATTGGCGGCAAGCGTATTGACCATGTTGCACGAATGGCAGGAGCAGAAAGAGCATCCAATACTGCAGGAACATATTCACAGGCACAGTTTTGACCTCAAGTCCTCGAAAATTTTTACTTATATGGTAGCAGTATCTGTCCTTTGTTTTATTTCTTTGGTCGGTAATTACTTCTTGTGGCAAAGCAAACAGCAATACAAGGATGATGCCTTGAAATTCCGTATCATCAGAGTATGGAGAGGATGTAGCTCAAAGGAGATCCTATGGCTCAATGATGTGTTTGACATTCATCGCAATGATGCAATAATTAAAAAGATCAAAAAGCATACAGATGATTATAATGTGGGACTGAAAGCAAAAGCAGATAGTCTAATGCAGAATAATCTACAAAATAAGAAAGGCAAATAGAATTGTAGATATAAGACTTTTGAAGGAGGAGAAAATATCTCCTCTTTTTTATTTCTTATGCAAGAAAATTTACTATATTTGCAAATAATAATATAATATTTATGGAAAGTCCAACTAATAGAATTAAAGAGGTGCTTATCGAGAAAGGGATTAAGCAAACATGGCTTGCCGAGAAACTCGGCAAGAGTTTTACGATAGTGAACTCATATGTTTGCAATCGTCGACAGCCAAGCCTAGAATTGCTATTTCAGATAGCAGAGATTTTGCAGGTTAATCCAAAGGAATTGATTAACACCCCAGATGAGTAATAAGAAGTTTTTCGGTTTACATCAAGAATAAAGTTCTGACATAATAAAAAAGAATCATGGCAAAACAAAATACAGCTGATATTGGATTTGAAAAGGAAATATGGAAAGCAGCAGATTTGCTTCGTGGCAATCTGGATGCTTCCGAATATAAATCGGTAGTATTGGGATTGATTTTTCTAAAATACATCTCCGATAAGTTTGAAACCAAATATCAAGAATTAGTCAATAATAAAGAAGGATTCGAGGAAGACCGCGATGAATATATGGCGGATAATATTTTCTTTGTCCCACAAGAAGCACGGTGGAGTGTAGTAGCAAAAGCAGCCCATACACCAGAAATAGGTACGATAATCGACAATGCCATGCGTCTGATTGAAAAGGAGAATCTCCGTTTGAAAGGTATTCTGCCCAAAAATTTCGCCCGACCAGAATTAGACAAAAGGCGTTTGGGCGATGTGGTAGATTTATTTACCAATATTCAAATGAAAGAACATGGAGATTCCAAAGATATATTGGGACGCACATATGAATATTGCCTTTCTAAATTTGCAGAAGCAGAAGGGAAATTAGCAGGAGAATTTTATACACCTGCTTGCATTGTTCAAACACTTGTCGAAGTTCTGAAACCTTATCACGGACGAGTATATGACCCTGCTTGCGGATCTGGTGGAATGTTCGTACAGTCTGCCAAATTCATAGAGAGGCATCAAGGCAATATCAAAGATATTTCTGTCTATGGTCAAGACAGCAATCCTACGACATGGAAGATGGCTCAGATGAATCTTGCTATTCGAGGCATTGAAGCTGATCTGGGTAAGTTTAATGCAGATACATTCTTTGACGACCAGCATCCAACGTTGAAAGCCGATTTTATTTTGGCTAATCCACCATTCAACCTTAGCGATTGGGGAGCAGACAAGTTGCAAGACGACGTGCGTTGGAAATTTGGCATTCCACCATCTGGCAATGCCAACTTTGCATGGTTGCAACACATGATACATCATTTATCCCCCCAAGGGAAAATAGGTATGGTATTGGCAAATGGTTCTTTATCTTCACAGACAGGAGGTGAAGGAACTATTCGTGAGAATATCATCAAGGCCGATTTGATAGAAGGTATTGTTGCACTACCCTCACAGTTATTTTATACAACAGGTATTCCTGTTTCTCTATGGTTCCTCAATCGTGAGAAGAAGCAGAAAGATAAAATTCTGTTTGTAGATGCAAGAAACATGGGAACAATGGTTACCCGCAAACTTCGTGAGCTCCAAGAGGCAGACATTAAAAAAATTGCAGACACTTTTGATAAATATAATGATGGTACACTTGAGAATGAAAAAGGCTTCTGTGCAGTTATAGCCCTTGGCGATGTGGCAAAACAAGACTATATTCTTACGCCAGGACGTTATGTCGGCATAGCAGAACAGGAAGACGATGGTATTCCTTTTCAAGAGAAGATGGATAAACTCACAACCGAATTGTCCGACTTGTTTGCACAATCTCATGATTTGGAGGATGAGATACGAAAACAGTTGGCAAGCATAGGCTTCACAATCAAGTAAAAGGCAGCATGTTCTTCCATATTATCAATCCATTAATATAGAAGAACATGAAAGAAAAATTAATTTTAGAAATTAGCAATGCAATGGCAGGTATACTAAGTGTAGAACAAATGGCACAACTCAATGGAGTATTACTGCAAGTAATCAGTAACTACACTATTTCGGCAGACGATGAGCAGATGCAAGAGAATAATGCATCTAATGAACGTCTGTTAGAGATATTCCTGTCAGCCAAGCAAGTTGAAGGTTGCACCACACCTACCATAAAATATTATAGTTCGACCATCAAGCAACTTTTCAAGAGAATGCCTAAGAAAGTTACGAACTACACGACAGAGGATATTCGTGCTTATTTGGCTGTATTTCAACGGAAACACAAATCGAGTAAAGTTACAATAGACAATATCCGTCGTATCTTTTCATCTTTCTTTTCATGGTTAGAGGATGAGGATTACATCATTAAAAGTCCTGTACGTAGAATACACAAGGTTAAGACAGGAACACAGATTAAGGAAGTCCTTACAGACGAAAATTTAGAACAACTGCGCGATAACTGTACAAGGGTACGAGATTTAGCAATGATAGACCTCTTGGCTTCTACTGGTATGCGTGTTGGAGAACTTGTAAAGCTCAATCGTGAGGATATAAACTTCAATGAGCGTGAGTGTATCGTTTTCGGTAAAGGCAACAAGGAACGTATCGTATATTTCAATGCTCGTGCAAAGATACATTTACAGCAATATCTCGCAGAGCGGAAAGACAGAAACAAAGCATTGTTCGTGTCCCTTGCCAAGCCACACAATCGATTACAAATATCAGGAGTTGAGACAAGATTAAGAAAGATTGGGAAGCTTTCAAAGATTGTCCGTGTCCATCCACACAAGTTCCGTCGGACACTTGCGACTATGGCTATAGATAAAGGTATGCCCGTGGAGCAAGTGCAAAAACTCCTTGGACATGTTAAAATTGATACAACCATGCACTATGCGATGGTCAATCAAACAAACGTCAAACTCTCTCACCGCAAATTCATCAGTTAAATCAAAATGCAAACAGCATATCACACATATAGCTCATATCAACCGCTATTTCATAAAAATAGGCGGATAAATGATAATTTAGAGCAACAGGCACAGGCGTTGTTCAAATCTTGGTTTGTGGATTTTGAACCATTTAAGGAGGGGAAGTTTGTGGATTCAGAGTTAGGGAGGATACCAGAAGGGTGGAGAGTTGAAAGGCTTGGAAGTGTTTGTAAATGCTTATTAGGAGGAACGCCAAGTAGAAATAAGGAAGAATATTGGAACGGCAAGATAGCATGGATAAACTCTGGTGAAATAAACGAGTTTAGAATTACTAAGCCATCAGAATATATAACACAAGAAGGGCTAAAAAAATCCGCGACAAAACTTTTACCTAAGAAAACTACCGTGCTAGCCATCACTGGTGCTACTTTAGGTCAAGTTAGCCTGTTAGAAATTGATTCCTGCGCTAACCAATCTGTTATTGGTCTTTTAGAGAATGAGGATATATTCCATGAGTATATATACCCGCTCATTAAGAATAGAATTGACGATTTATGTTCTCACATGACAGGTGGGGCACAACAACATATCAATAAAAACAATGTTGAGCAACTGGAGATTCTTGTTCCACCTAAAAAAATACTAGTAGAGTATAAACAAATTGCAACACCAATATATTCTCTTATCAGTAATATTTGTTTTGAGTCCCAGAAAATATCCAAATTAAGGGACTCGCTTCTACCCCGTTTAATGTCAGGAGAATTAAAATTGGACAAAATAAATAACTAAATTCCCATTTATGGAAGAGAAGAAAGAACAACATAAGAAATCAATTCGCTTCTTCAACGACCGTGAAGTACGTGCCGTATGGGATGACGAAAATAATTGTTGGTGGTTTTCAGCAACAGATATTGTTCGTGCTATTAACAATGAACCAGACTATACTAAAGCCAGTAACTATTGGCGATGGCTTAAAAGGAAGTTGAAGCAAAAAGATGTTGAACTCGTGAGTGCCACTCACGGCTTCAAGTTTGAAGCTCCTGATGGGAAGTTACGTGTGGCAGATGTTCTTAATAGTAAGGATGTTGTATTGTTGGCAAAGAACTATCCAAACAATTGTGCTAATAACTTTCTTGATTGGTTTACCTACAGCGACAACACCATTGATGGACAGAGCAAGAAGAAAGCCTACCAACTCTTTGAGAGTGGGCTCTTGAAAACAGCAGAGCCTGGTAGTATCAAATGTCTGCAACAGATACACGCTTATCTCTTTGGAGGACTGTACGACTTTGCAGGACAAATCCGTACGAAGAATATATCCAAAGGAGGTTTTACTTTCGCTAATTGTATGCACTTCCCTGAAACCCTGCACACAATAGAGCGAATGCCCGAAACAACCTTTGATGAGATTATGGATAAGTATGTAGAAATGAATGTTGCGCATCCATTTATGGAAGGTAACGGTCGTAGCACTCGCATTTGGCTTGACCTCATGCTAAAGCGTTCTCTCAAACGGTGTGTGGATTGGAGCCAAATAGACAAAAACGAATATTTGTCCGCCATGCGGGAGAGTGTTTCTGATAGTACACACATCAAGGCTTTAGTGCTACCAGCACTCACCACCAAGATTCATGACCGAGAAATGTTTATGAAGGGCATAGACTATTCATATTATTATGAACAAAATGATTGACGCTTATTATGGAAGAATGGAAAGAATATAAATTGGAGGAAGTTTGTTCTCGCTTACGAAGCGGAAAAGGTATTAAATCAGACTGTATTTCTAATACAGGCTTATTTCCTGTAATTGGTGGAAATGGAATGCGAGGATATACTAACAAATCTAATTTTAAGGGGGAATGTGCTGTTATCGGCCGTCAAGGTGCAAATTGTGGAAATGTTCGTTTCTTTATGGGAGAAGCGTATATGACAGAGCATGCAGTTGTAGCTGTAGGCAACGAACTTGCAGATTCATATTTTCTTGCACGTCTTCTTTCCCTGATGCATTTGGGAAACTTATCAGCTCAATCAGCCCAGCCAGGCTTATCTATCCAAACTCTTTCCAAACAAGTAATTCGTCTTCCTTCAATTAGCTATCAAAGAGAAATATCAACTGTCCTCAAATCCCTTGACGATAAAATCGAACTCAATCGACGGATAAATGATAATTTAGAGCAACAGGCACAGGCGTTGTTCAAATCTTGGTTTGTGGATAATCCTGATTCTAATTGGGCAAACACCTCATTGTCTGAAGTCGCTTCATTCGTTGGTGGATATTCATATAAGAGCGAAGAATTGACAGATTTTTCAAATGTAGCTATGGCAACCATAAAAAACTTTGGGCGAAATCGTGGATTTAAGGCTGAAGGTTTTAAGGGTATCAACCCATCAGCTAAACTAAAAGAGTGCCACTGTGTGAATTTATTTGACATATTAGTGGCACATACCGATTTAACCCAAAATGCTGATGTGATTGGTAATGCCGAATTATTACTTACTTGTGGTAAATATAATAGCATAATCTTCTCAATGGATTTGGTAAAAGTTCTACCTAAAGAAATATTTCCTTATAAGTTTTTACTTGCAGCAATGCTTAAAAATAAAATATTCAAGGGTCATTGCCTTGGTTATATAAACGGGACTACTGTTCTTCACCTTAACAAAAAGGCATTGCCTGAATTTGAAATAAGGAAACCGTCCGATTCAGAAGCTAAAATAATGAACGAGACTCTTGCTCCTTATTACAAACGAATGGCAAAATTGCTTCAAGAAACTGATAAACTTATTAGTCTCCGCGACACGCTTCTCCCAAAGCTGATGTCTGGTGAGGTGAAAATTAATGAAACAAACAACTAAATTCCCATTTATGGAAGAGTGGAGAAAATATAAATTAAAGGATTTTATAGAATTTAATCCCAAAGAAAAAGTACCCCAAGGAGAACTCTGTAGAAAGATTTCTATGGATCAAATAACTCCGTTTACTCGTTTTGTAGAATCTAACATATATGAAGCATATAAGGGAGGAGCAAAATTTAGAAACTATGATACTATTATGGCACGTATCACACCATGCTTAGAAAATGGGAAAACTGCTTATATTTCATCGCTACATCCTGAAGAAGTTGCCGTTGGCTCAACTGAGTATATCGTTTTGCGGAAGCGAGAAAACATTAGTGACAGTAAATTTATCTTCTATTTAGCTATATCTCCAATTGTTCGTGATATTGCGATAAAATCTATGGTTGGCTCATCTGGTAGACAAAGAGTTCAACAAGATGTATTAGAAAATTATGAAATTCCTATACCATCGCTACCTACGCAAAAGAATATTGCCCACATTCTTTCTGTATTAGATGATAAAATCGAGCTTAATAAGCGGATAAATGATAATTTAAATTAATATTAATTATGCAGTGGACAAGAGAATATATTGCAAAAGAACCAAGTTTTAGGACTTTTGAAACGCATATTTCAACAATAGAAAACAATGTTGAGATTAATCCTTCTTTGTGCGTTGAAGTAAGCAAAAGTCTGACGGAGGCACTTTGCAAAACAATTCTCACTAATCAAAATGCAACATACAAAGATGATATTTCATTTAATGGTTTAGTAAAGCAGACCTTGGAACATCTTATAAAACAGACTGGAAAAGAGATAGTTGGTCTATCTGAACTATGCCGTAGAATTTCTGCTATCGCTCAATCGATTGCAGAGATACGAAATAATGCAGGATTTGCTTCACATGGTTTGGATGTATTGCATCCTCAGATAGACAAATCACTATCCCTACTGATATACAAAACAACGGATGTACTCTGTGGGTTCATTTTACATTTTTATTTCAGTTATGCCCACCACGCTAACCAAAGATTAATTTATCAAGATTGTGAGTGCTTTAATGATTGGTTTGATGAAGAAAATCCATTAGAAATAGGAGGCGTACACTTATCAGCATCAGAGGCTCTTTACAACTTAGATTATCAAGCTTATAAAGCTAACTATATAGATTATTTAGAATTTCTTTTAGAAATGAATGAACAATAAAAATAAAAAACAATGCCCTTCACAGAAGATAATTACGAAAAAGCACTGATATCCCTCTTTGAGGGAATGGGCTATCAATATTTGTACGGTCCAAATATTGAAAGAGACTACTATGTGCCATATTATGAAGCACAATTAGAAGAAAGTCTGCAAACTGTTAATCCAAAGAAGCCACATGCAGCTATTCACGAGGCGATTATCAAACTACGCAATATTGATATGGGTAGTTTGGTGCAGCGTAATGAAACTTTTACAGACTATTTGCAGCATGGCATAGAAGTTTCTTATTTCAATGGTAAGGAAATGCGCAATGAAATGGTTTATTTGATAGACTTTGAGCATACGGACAAAAACACTTTCCAAGTTATCAATCAATGGACATTCATTGAAAATGCAGAGAAACGTGCCGATATCATTGTATTTGTGAATGGTTTACCATTGGTGGTTGTAGAATTAAAATCACCTTCCCGTGAAGAGACGGATGCTTCAGAAGCATATCTTCAACTCCGCAATTATATGAAGGATATACCATCGTTGTTCTCTTTCAACATGTTCTGTGTAATGAGCGATATGGCTCTTTCCAAAGCTGGAACAATTACCAGCAAAGAAGATCGCTATATGGAATGGAAAACAAAAGATGGCAATTATGAAAGTACAGAATTTGTCGATTATGATACATTCTTTGAAGGAATATTTCAAAGGGAACGACTCTTAGACATAATCAAGAACTTTATCTGTTTTTCCAAAGAAGAAAGAGGGAGTGCCAAGATATTAGCAGGGTATCATCAGTATTTTGCAGTGAAGAAAGCCATCGAACGTACCAAACATGCTACAGTAAGTAATGGTAAAATAGGTGTGTTCTGGCATACGCAAGGTAGCGGAAAATCATTGTCAATGGTTTTCTACGCCCACTTGCTTCAACAAGAATTATCGCAACCCACTATTGTTGTGATTACCGACCGCAACGATTTAGACGATCAACTCTATACCCAATTCTCTAAATGTAAGGAGTTCTTGCGTCAAACACCAGTGCAAGCCAATAGTCGTGAGAATCTAAAAGAGCTATTAAGTGGACGAGAAGCTAATGGCATTATCTTTACAACTATGCAGAAGTTTGAGGAGTCTGACGAACCTTTGTCAGAGAGAAGAAATATTATCGTGATGACTGATGAGGCGCATAGAGGACAATATGGCTTTGAGGAGAAAGTCGACGCCACTACAGGTAAAATCTCTATCGGCACGGCAAGAATCATTCACAATTCACTACCCAATGCTTCATATATTGGCTTTACTGGTACACCTATCTCTACTAAAGATCGAGATACCGTAGAGGTTTTTGGTGATTATATTGATATTTATGATATGACACAGGCGGTCAACGATGGTGCTACTTGTCCTGTATATTATGAATCTAGAGTTATCAATCTAAATCTTGACGATGCTACCTTGCAAGCCCTTGATGACGAATACGAGCTGTTGGCTGAAGAAGGTGCAACGACAGAACAAATAGAGAAAAGCAAGAAGGAGATGTCACACTTGGAAGAGATACTCGGTGCACCAGCTACCATCGATTCTCTTTGCCAAGACATTCTCAAACACTATGAGGAAAACCGTCAATATGAATTGACAGGTAAGGCAATGATAGTGGCATATTCGCGTCCCGTAGCGATGAGTATTTATCATCGACTACTGGAGCTTCGCCCAAAATGGACGGATAAAGTAAAAGTTGTCATGACGGGCAGCAACCAAGACCCAGAAGAATGGCACGACATCATCGGAAACAAGCAGTATAAGAAAGAACTTGCTAAACGATTTAAGGATGACAACGATCCGATGAAGATTGCTATTGTAGTCGACATGTGGCTCACAGGCTTCGACGTTCCCTCATTGGCAACTATGTATGTTTACAAACCAATGAGCGGACATAACCTAATGCAAGCCATTGCACGAGTGAACCGTGTATTCAATGGCAAAGTGGGTGGATTGGTTGTTGACTATATCGGTATTGCCAAAGCTTTGAAAGAAGCCATGCGTGATTATACGGGACGCGACAGAAAGAACTTTGGAAACCCAGACATCAAAGGTATGGCTTTTACAAAGTTCAAAGAGAAGTTGGAAGTGTGCCAAGACTTATTTCATGGTTATAATTAGTGTTTACTG
>NZ_BAIS01000072.1 GCF_000613345.1 Prevotella disiens JCM 6334 = ATCC 29426
CGGTTACATATGAGCCGTTACGCCCATAGACATTATTAAACAGACCTGTTCCTATCCTTGAGGCAACTCGTTTGTCACCAAGGAAGTAATGCTTTGTAAAGCGATTCTTATTAATGCTGATTATTGAGGCAGGATAAAGCGTGAAGTTGTCCGTCTCATGGAAAGTAATGCCCTGTGGTGCACCATTGATATACACACCTTCCATCGTACCGTAACTCTTCATGATGCGCTCACCAGCGGCGTTGTAAGTATAACGACTTATCTTACCGTTGTCAGAGAGAACCATCAGACGGTTGTCTTCATCCCAGTACATCTCACGAGTAGTGTTCGTAGAGTCGTTCGTTACCAGCGTAGGATTACCGTTGGCATCATACGTGTAATGATCGTGACCAATCTGCGTTGGAGCTGTCGGGTGGTTATTGTCCTCATACTTATAAGCAAAGTTATAAGACTTGGCAGTCGTCGTTGAGTCCACCTTTTGAACTTTTGTCAGTGGTTCACTCATCCGCCCGAACGACATCACCATATCATACGATGCACGCTTTGCCTTACCGCTTGCATGAATAAGGCGGTTCAGCTCGTCATACTCATACGTATACGAACTCCTTCCTCCTAACTTCGCCCTATTGAGTTTTGTAAGCGACGTTGGGTTGGCAGCATTCGTAATACCGAGGATATTATCCACAGCATCATAACGATACCTGTTTTCCATCACAGTCTGACCGTCCGCTGTAAGGTTCATCACCTGCAGACGTTCACGCTGCTTGTCGTAGGTATAGGTAGTCTCGGTACCGTTGCCGAGCTTCTGGTAAACGGTGTGCCCGTCCTTATCGTAGCCTATCCTTTCTACTATAACGCTCTGACGTCCCTGTTTATTGCTCGTAAGACGCTCAACCTGTCCGGCAGCGGTACTGTCCTTAAAAGTGTGTAAGCTATTCTTCTCTTTTATCCTTGTTATTTCCATTTTTCTTTATTTTCTCCCAACTTTTGAATTGGTATATTTTTCTTTTGTAAGCACTTTTAGTCTCCTCCATTGCTACGGACCCCAAGAGCAAGATGACCGCTTGTGCTGATGGCATAGATGTTCTCATGTTGATAGTCCTCTTATACTTTCTGTTGAGTCTTTCAATCCAATTTGTCGTGTATATACACCTTTGCACTTCTTTCGGGAAGTCCATATAGGTGAAGTATGCCATATTTCTTTCTGCCTTATATTTCTTAAGGGTTGGATACTTCTTTTCCCATCTGCCTACAAAAGTAAGAAAATGTTCGTATCCCCACAAGGAATCCCCACTGTTATCTTCCATACGGAAGACTTCTGAGAGTTCACTGGCGATGGAGGGTTTGTCCTTGTGGGCAACACTGTTGATAACCTGACGCTTGAGATGTGCCACACAGAACTGATGCGCAGCACAAGGGAAAGCGGCACAGACAGCGTTCTCTATGCCTGTTAGTGCATCAGAGATAACCAGGTCTATTTCCTTAACGCCTCTTTCTTTCAGAGTATCAAGTTCGTCCTTCCAGCATAGGGCGCCTCGGTGGGATGATTCACCACGGAAAGCACCTCTCTGCTGCCGTCCTCAAGTACGCCCAATATCGTATAATAAGCTTCTTTTGACACTTGTCTGTCCCTACGAGTGGAGATGAAGGTTGCATCGATATAGACTGCCAGATAGTGAGAAGAAAGACCACGGCAAAGCCATTGCTCAACATCATCACGACAACTGTTTGCCAAATAGGAAACCTGTTGTTTGCTGTAGGAACGACCATAGACACACTCAGATATATCGCCTATCTGCTCTGTTGTGAGCCCCTTAGTATAAAGAAGATTGAACAGACGAGCGCGTTCCTCGCTCTCATTACGTATCAGGCCAAGAAGCACAGGATAAAAATTACCACTACGGCTACGGGGAATACGAAGAGAAAACTCAAAGCCATGACTATACCAGCGACGACTACGAAAGCCATTGCATTGTTCACCGGTGTTCTCATTGACGAATAATTCACGCTCGTGAAACATCAAGGAGTTCATAATTAAAGACTGAAGAGTAACAAAACCCTCACTACTGCTTGTGTAATTGGAAATAATTTCCGAAATTTGTAATTGTGTAAGTTCCATTTTTTATCTTATTTTATATCTAAATACAAAGATAATAGAAATATGGGCTTACACACTTTTATAGGACAGTATCGTTCAAAAATATTATTGTAGGAAACAATGGTGTAGGAAAATCCACACTGATGGAAGCTGTATCTCTTGCCTTAGGGTATGGTCTAAACAAGTTTGAGGTAACTCCACACATATTCAACATAGAAAGCATCCAAGAATATAAGGTAAATCATGTTTTGCCCGAAATATTGATAGAAGTGTATTTCACAGATGATAATCTTGGGGAATTGCCTGGAGGGAACAACTCTTTACATGAGCATAAGAGCGGCTTATACCTAAGAGTATGTTTTAATGAATCGTATTCAGAAATATACAATGAAAAGGTACGAATTTTATGTTAAATAACCAAAGATAAAACAATATAATTTATTGTATATCAAAATATTATAAATTATTCAGTAAACACTAATTATGAATTGTGAATTTTGAATTGAAAAAACTCCTCCGCTCGCTTCGCCGAATCTTAGAATATCTGAAGAATATTTTTCAAGAACGAAAGGCTTATCGCAGAAAATATTCCCGTTTGCTGCGCAAACAATCTCAGAATATCACCTAACCCCACGCAACCTAATTTAGAATTTAGAATTTTGAATTACCCCGCGCAGCCCAATTTTGAATTTCTAACCTGTGCCGGTGTCTGCCCGCATCTTGACTTACAGAAAACCCGCATGTTCTGCACCGTAGAGAATTTTAGTTCGTCGGCAATCTCTTGTTCCGTGTGCGCCGTTTGGCGCAGCATATCCGTCAAACGTTTCATGCGATGCTTCGACTGCCACTCCAACGGCGTCTCTTTGAATACCTTGCGAAAGTGTCGGACAAACGAGGGGTAGCTCATGTTGAGTCTTGCTGCCATTTCTTTCACAGGGAGATAATCATCAGCCAACTTCATCACGTCATTGTAAAAACGCGCATTCGGATCGTAGATAGGAGCAATAAAGGGCAGCAAATCTTCTGGCCTGTAATAGGCTTGCAGCACCGCCGCTAACTCTTGTTGTTTCATGGCATGCACGTTACAGCACAGCAGCCCGTCGGTGATGTAGCCCGTCATTTGTCGCACAATGGCTTGTATCTCGGGTATCATAGACAACACCTTGCCCTGTTCTCCTACTTGTTCACCAAACCTTTGTAGCAAGTTAGAGTTCACGATGCGATGACAGAAATCCAGTCCGTCGCCCTGCACGTAGAGTCGCATGCATACCGTATCTTCCATGGCGGTGGCGTACGACTCATTTCCGAAAACGGCAGTTATCATCTCTCCGGCATTGACAACGGTTTCAACGTTCTTTTGATAGCATAACTTAATTTTCCCACTGATTACAAATATCATCACGGGTACGGGTAGAATGTCGCCCACACGATCACCACACATGCCGGTAATCAAAGCAAAACCCATGGCTTTAGAGCAATATAGTTGGGACACTGGCGATGCTTGTTTAAATTGTAAAATTTCATGTGCTAAATGTTTGCAAATCTGTAGAATAAAAGAAAACAGACATTAGTTTTGCAAAGATAAGCAAATAATGGTTGTATAGAATGTAAATACATAAAATATTAACACTTACATTAAGTAATTAAATACTATTAACGTTTGTGGGGGGGTAGATAGATATATTTATCGTTTTGATATTTTTTCGTGCATTTACTCCATTTGTAATGATTACTTTTGCATTGTTCAAAATACGAACTTTTTGCAACGATTTCGTTAAGCCAGACGAAGCATACAAATGAGTGAAGCGAAATTTGTACATGCTCGTGGCGAGAAATCGCACTTTGGAAAAGAACTATTAGGTGATGAATCGCTGTTGCCATTCCACCTTATTATATATAGTTCACAAATTATCGAAATTGAAACAGCCTTTGCGCTGATATGCAAAATAGAATGAAGGTAATGTAGGACGGAGAACCCCAAGTAAGACAGATACTTTGGATGAATGTTTGTCTATAACCATTTGTAAAAAAGAGAAGAATGTGCCAGCTATAGCTGGTAACAAAACATAGAACACTTATTTATTTATAAAAACAAAAAATTAAACATGGCAAAAAGAAATTATGTGAGTCCAGTTATCTTGCTTGTGCCCGGCGGGGGTCCAGGTGCAGGTCTGGGGGCGTTTAGCAGTATGACCCTGACAAGCCTAAAACAAACAATGCAAAAGAAATGGAGTTTGACGACGAAGAGAACGACACAGGCTGGGAATAATAAACCCTATGTCGGCGATCGTAAGTAAACAGACGTATAGTAAATAAGAAAATGAAAAAAAATAACACAAACATGAAACATTTATTACCAGCAAGGTATCTGCTGACGATGCTCCTTGCGTGCTTCATGGCACTCGGGGTGCAGGCTCAAGAAGATACATCATTGAAGATTTATGTGTCTGCCAAGACGGGTAACGACTGGCGTAATGGCTCTTCGTGGAACAATGCATACAAAACCCTCACGCAAGCATTGAAAATAGCTGAGAGTAGTGCAAACACACAGGTCAAAATTTATTTGGCAGAGGGTGAGTATGACGTGAGTGATACGAAAGCGATTCAGTATAAAGATGGCAAAAAAAGAACCGCAGGCTTTTACACCTTGTCAAAAGAAGGACAGAAGCTGTGGCTCATGGGTGGATATCCCACGCCAGGCTCTCAAACGCTGCCTCAAGATACGTGTAACAGCAACCCTCAACGACATGTGACAAAATTCGTATCGAAGGATAAGATAACAACATCCGTATTCCGCACCAACAACCACAATCAGGGGTTGATTTTGCACGGCATCACGTTCGACTCTAAAAACTTTGTGGGTAGTCTCTCTGATGGTGCATTGATTACCTTTGACAACAATGGGTATGACAATCCATATTTTGAGATGATTGATTGTTCCATTAAATATTACAAGTCGTCATTCTGCGGAGCTATTTACTTCTTCGGTACGATGAAAAATCCCAAGATTAAGATAGAGCGTGTAGAGGTGTTACAAGGCGATCGCGTGGCTGCAACAGGTGGTGGCTTCTTGGTGTTCAACGAGCAAACTATATATAAGCCGACGAACATACAGATTGACATGAAATATGTTACGTTTCATGACATCAACCACTTGGGACCAGACCAGAAATATGCGGTGATTGGTGCGAGAAACTACCAACATCCGATGGAAAAGACAATTCCTATGTCAATCTCGACCATGTGCAGGTGAACCGCAACCTTGGTGGTACGGCTGGACAGCAAATCACAACCATCTCTTTGCAAAGCTTCAAGAAAGTGAGTGTCACCAATTCTATCTTCCGCAATACCACATCAGGAATTGGTGGAGCTTTCAGAGTTCAGTCATGTCATGAGGTAGTGTTCAAGAATAACCAGTTCCACAAATGTACATCAGGTGACGCCGGTGGTGCTGTTTCTGTTCAGAGCGGAGGAAAAGCTGCCTACATCCCAACAGGAACTGGTCGCCGCACAATTACCTTCATCAACAATGAGTTCGAGGGCAATATTGCGACCAATGCTGGTGGTGCGCTTCAGATTCAAGATGAAGATGCATCAGCTCCGGTGGATGTAACAATAGACAACTGTAACTTCAAAGGCAATACATCGAAGAATCAAGGTGGTGCACTCTATATCGCAAACCAAGACGGCAATGTCAAGGTTACCAACACTGTGTTCTGTAACAACAGTGGTCTTAAATACGGTGGTGCCTTCCGTATAGCGAACAATGCAAAAAGCCTGTTGGTGGAAGGCTGTTATTTCGAGAACAACAGTTGCGATGCACAAGCCAATGCCTTGTCTATTGGTATACAGCAGGGCAAGTTCGACGTGAAAAACTGTATGTTCATCCACAACCAAACCACAAGTACCGTTGGTTCAGACAACGGTGGTGCTGTGAATGTGGAAAGTGGCTATGGTGATTTCACCAACTGTAAGTTTGTGGGCAACACAAGTACAAAACAAGGTGGTGCCGTATTCCTTGCTGGCTCTGCCTACAAGGTAACAAATGCTATCTTTAATTTTACCAACTGTCTGTTCGAAAGCAATAAAGCTAAAAACGGTGGTGCCATCGCACAGGTTGGCGCTAACTTCCCGGTATTTATCAACAATTGTATCTTCAAGCAAAACTCAGCCTCTGAATGGTCTGGCGGTGGTGCCATTTTTGTAAAAGGTTGCATTGGTACCGATGTGAAGAATAGTATTTTCAATGGCAACACTGCCAATGGTATGGGTGGTGCCATCTATAACTATAGCAATGCTTATCTGAAGTCAGCCAACAACCAATATTATGGCAACAAAGCAGTAGAGGGTGGTGCCATTCGTATCCTAGACGACGGAGGTGTCGATTGGTCAAGTGGCTTCTGGTCTACAAATGATGTATTCTATCAAAACCAAGCCACACTTGCGCTGAATGGCGGAAAGCAAGGTAAGAACAATGGTGTAGGAGGTGCTTTACACTTTTATATAGCACAACAAAGAAACTGCGAGATTGTCAATGCCAAGTTTGTGAATAACATCGCTGATGGTGATTATGGAGCAGACGGAAGCGGTGGTGCCATTTATGTTTATACACGTAGTGGAAAATTTGGACCTGGTGCAGAAGATGTCATCGACAAGTTGGATGGCTGTGTGTTCTATGGCAACCAAGGAATGAGTACCAGCAAAAAGCTGAGTGCTGCTGTTTGGGGTGCAGACATCGCTGTACCCAAAGGTACGAAGGGCTATAACCCCATCTCGATTTCCAACACGAAATTGCAATTGAATTTTAATTCCTATACTACCAATTTAAGGCTGAATGATAAGGGTGGCAATGCAGGTTACGCTACCGACCCTAAGGTTCCTACCGAGCCAAACGTAGCGACTGGACAGGGCTATACCTATCCCACCGATGCCGAGATAGGCGACAAAGGTCAAGGTGTGAAGGTAGACTGTAAGCCAATTGAACTTCGTCCAGAGGTTGACGTGCTGAAACCACATGCCGACATCATCACCAACGACAGTGACAAGCCAGGTGTGAGCAGTACATACGCATCCTACTGTGCCGGCAATACAGAATATTGGGCTAAGTTCCAGAGTATTGGTGGCGAAGGTCCGTTCACCTTTACCTACGATGTATGGAAACAGAAAGGACACAGCACCGAAAGGATTGTAGAAGGTGCCGTAGCGGAAACGCTAAAAGAAAGAGTTCCTATTGAAAAAGAAATTCCCAACTTGGAACCTGTTTACGATAAAGACGGAAATATCACCGGCTATGTACAGAACGGCACCAAGAAGGTAACGGTCGAGGAATTCCCAGACAATGTTACGATCAAGGGGGACAAACTCTTCCCTTCTAACAAGGTTGAAGAGGGGTATCTCTACACCATCATCGTGAAGAGCATGACTGATGGTGACAAGAATGAGTATATATACGATTGCGTGGGTGCCTATGACGAGACACGCCAGTACGCACAAAGCACCGGTGCACAGATATTCTTCAAGCAATGTGTTGTGGCTCCCGGCGATCTCGATTGGGACGATGACGGTATCAAGAACGAGGTGGAGTGTGCGGACATTGCCGAGCCCAACCTCACACCGCTGGTTGACAAAAACGGCTTGGGTGAAAGCAAGTGGATACGTTATAGAGATAATGTGAAGACTCAGCAACTCTTCGCTAATATAGTGAAGGATGAGAACTATCTCAATCCTAATCCTAAGCCTGGTAGGGTACTTACCTTGTTGCCTTCTGTGATTGGTGCACAAGCTGCAACGGGTGACGAGACTTATACCGTAGACCTCTCCGATAAGTTTGGATACGAAGCTGGTACGGGTAGAGTAGTTGTAACGGTTCAAAACTACTCATTGGATAGAGGTTACTTTAGAACAAATAGCGACAGAACTGTCACCACTTGGGAAATTGGAGGAACCATGCATCCGTATGTGCTGATGCAGAGCACACCAGTTTCACAGTTCCACCAGGACAACCAGTTTGGCATCAACGTTCTCACCAATGAGCATGCGTTGTCGCAGACCGAGTTGTACACCAAAATGGACGATGACCGCTACACCGTCTACGAGGATCAAGGCACCAAGAAAGTGCTGATAAATAACAAGGATGTGAATCTTACTAATATGGTAGCACTGTCGTACCTGAACACCGATCCCGGCAAGAAGTACTTTGCGTTTACACAGACTCCTGACAAAACAGGTATTGTGAACACCTTGGTAACCATCATGTTGCCTTGCGATGATGACATGGACGGTATTCCTAACTACTTTGACCTTGATAGCGACGAAGACGGCTGTCCTGATGCAATAGAGGGTGATGGCGACATCACTGAGGACATGGTTGAAGGCGGTGTCATCAAGGGTAAAGTAGATAAAAACGGTATTCCTGTGGCTGCCAATGGCGGACAGGGAGCTGGTTCTGCTTACGACCCAGAAGAGAATGCCTGCGGCAACAACTATTGGATTGGTGGCGTGGACAACGACTTCAATAACAAGAACAACTGGACCAACGATGTTCCTAAGGACGGGCAAAGCATCATCTTTGCCAATAACCAGAAAGACATCAAGGGTGAGAAGAAGGTGGCAGAGCGCGACCTGTACTTGCCTGCTGGTAAGTTTATCTCTGCAAACAAGTTGGTGAACAACGCTCCGAACGAGAAGTTTGAGAAAGGTGCCACTACCAAGACCGTTGGTCACCCAGCTGTGGTTGTTCCCGCTGACGGTGGTTTGACCGTGAAGAGCGTGGAGGGCTTCACCACAGACGGTGACAAGGACAAGCTTGTGATGAAGACATCAACCGACGGTAAGAAGGTGGGTACGTTCATCTTGAACAACACTGACCCATGCGCCTCTACCGTATATGCTACTATTGAATTCAAGCCATTGGGTACGTATGTAAAACGTCGTACTGCCGTGGATGACAAGGATCAGACTTCGCCAGACTACAACAAGACGGTATGGAATGAGTTTGACTGGCAGTTTATAGGATTGCCTGTTAAAACGACCAAGAAGCAGACACGCTCTAAGGATCTTTATATCCGTGCTTACAGTGAGAAACTGAATGACCCTAATCACTATTACCGCAAATGGACAGACGTTCCTAAGGGTAGCGAGATGAAGGCATTCGTAGGCTATGAGGTGGCTCCAATAACCGATACAGGTAAGGGTGTACAAAAGATTCAAGGACAACTGAACCTCTGCGAGCAAACTATTGAGCTGACACGTCAGGCAGCTGTCGTTACTGCTTCTACGGCAGAAGGCGATGATGCCAAGCGTTACGGATTGGGTTACAACATTGTGGGTAACTCGTTCATGGCTGGTGTGCCAATCAAGGACATCACGTTAGAATCTGGTAAAGATGGTGTGGACATGGACAACACGGTTTACATCTACACCACCGGTAGCTGGGAAGACTGGAAGAATGCTTATGGCAACTCAGTGAAAGCCAAGGGTGGCTACGAGGCAGTGCCTATTGGTGTGGCTGGAGAGAATGGTATGACCCAGACCCTTGCACCTATGCAGGGCTTCATGGTGAAATACAAGAATCCTACCTTTAGCACTACTCCGGGCAAACTCACCATTCCTTATCAAGGCCTTGTGAAAGAAGGTGGCGAACTTTGCGCCAAGCCTTTCTACATGGAGTCTGACTATTGCAATGGTGGTATCGCTGTGAAGCTGGACAACGAGCAAGTGTACGACAAGTTCACCATATTGCAGCGCCAAAACGCTACGACTGCTTACGACAACGGATTGGATGGCGAGAAACTCAATATGGGTGAGCCTTCGGTCTTCGGAACAACCACCGATGCCAAGAATGTGCAGGTGATGACCGTGCCGAGTGTCGTTGGAAGTGCTTTCAATGTGGAAGTTAGTAAGGGCAAAACCTACAACATGGAACTTACGGCTATGGATCTGGATTATCAGAACTTGAAGTTGGTAGACTTGAAGAACAAGACGGTTACTCCGTTTGTTGACGACAAGGCCAAGTACTTCTTCACTGGTGAGGTGGATGGCGTACAAGCAAACCGCTTCGTATTCGTGGACACTCCTGAGACGGATTTCGCCAAGATTATTGGTTCTATAGCCGGTATTGAGGGAATGACGACTACCCTGACCAAGGGTCAAGCTGAGGTTTACAACCTCTCCGGCGTCAAGATGGGCACCTTTAGCCTGCCGCTCGACGCAGAGAAGCTGAAGGGACGTGTTCCCGCAGGTGTTTACCTCATCAAGGCCACCGACGGAACCAACGTTCAGACCTCTAAGATTGTCATCGACTAAACTCGATTGAATAATCATCAATAACAATATTCCCGCAGGTTTTCGAGAAGAAGGCCTGCGGGTTTTTTAATTCAAAATTCACAATTA
>NZ_BAIS01000071.1 GCF_000613345.1 Prevotella disiens JCM 6334 = ATCC 29426
CACAGAAATAGGGTAGCGTTTGTCCACACCAAGAGTGTCACAAGCTGCCACTTGGGCGAAAAACGATTGAATAGGAGATACAGCACCATATCTTTGTACCCAACGGACGGTGAAAGAAAAAAAATAGGGTAAGAAGGTGCAAACGGCTGCTGATAAAATGCATTGTCTTTTTCCTTGAAGTTCCCGATATTTCCCTGCTGTTCCCTGCTGCTTTGAAGTATAATAAACTCATCATACTTTTGCAGACATAAACGTGCAATGATACGCAAAACAGGCAAAGGTATTGTCAATACCAATAAGACAGAATTACAAACAAAACAACAATAGAATTATGGGATATTTTATCATTACGGATTCAAATTGGACAAGGCTCAGAAATGAGATACTTAGCCTTGCTGAAACCTGCCATAAGGCATTTGGAGAACAAAGCAAGCATACCGATTGGCTGCACAACGGTGATGTGTGCAAGTTGCTTAACATCAGCAAGCGCACATTGCAGCACTATCGAGATACAGGCGTGCTGCCTTTCTCGCAAATCGGGCATAAGTGCTATTACAGGCGTGAGGATGTGGAGCTATTGCTCCAAAGCAAATCGGAGAAATCGAAAACAGACAGAATAAAGAATAACAAATAAGAGAAGGATATTATGGAATCAGTAAAGGACTTGAACATGGAAGCGGATGATATGCAGGGGGTGCTGTCCGCACTTGAAGGAGTCAACAGACGGATAAAGGAAGTGGCACAGACACATAAACCGCTGTTTGGCGGTGAGCATTTCCTAACGAGCAAGGAAGTATGTGAGCGGCTGTATATCAGCTCGTACCTTGCAGGACTATAGGGACAGGAAAGTTATCCCCTATACGCAATTCGCAGGGAAGATACTCTATAAGATGTCGGACTTGGAGAGATTATTAGACGAACATTATCAGGAATAGCATATCACGCTCTGAATATGTTATAAAATCTAAAATAATCAGTGGAATGAGAGTTTTTTACACTTTTGTGTAGTGCATGTGTGTGTTTAAGCATTTACTTTTGTCACAAATTAAATATGTAGTTATGGAAGACAGATACAGTAGAAACAGGCTCTATGTGAGCGAGAAGGAACAAAGTTTGATTAAGGATTATAACATATTCCTTGGTGGTGCAGGCATTGGTAGTATCGTGGCTGAATGTGCTTTGCGGTTTGGTTTCGAGCATATTACAATTGCCGATGGTGATAAGGTTGAGAGAAGCAACCTTAACAGGCAGAACTATACGGAGGATGACATTGGTAGATACAAGGCAGAGTGCTTGGCTGAGCGTTTGCTAAGCATCAATCCTGATGCACAGATAGATTTCCATATAGAGTTCTTGACTCCTGATAACATCGAAGAGATGCTGAATGGACATGATGTGGCTATCAATGCCTTGGACTTTAAGGATAAGACCCCATTCGTCTTTGATGAAATATGCAAAGAAAGAAAAATTCCCGTACTGCACCCATACAACTTTGGTTGGGCAGGTTTTGTTACAATCGCAGACCCATTGGGACACTCCATATCAGAATTGTCAGACGGATTTAAGGGATTTGAATTAAAGGTAGCTGAGTATGTTACCGGACACGGAGCTTTTTGGAATCAGCCAAAGGAGTGGCTGGATAAAATCGTTACTCAATATAGAGAAGAAAGCGAAATGCTACCACCTCCACAACTGTCCATAGCATCCTGGATTGCAGCGGGATTGTGTACAACAGCAATGTACAATCTTGCCACAGGAAAACCTGTGAACTATTTTCCAAAATTCTATTTCTCCTCACTTTTGCAATAAGCGAAGTATAGTTTTCAGAACAATTTGTTTAAGGTTGCCCTTGAAATAGCTTCTGTAATATTCGCCACACCTAATTTTTCAAAGGCGTGGCGTTTGTAGAATTTAATGGAGTCTAACGACCGACACATTCTGTCTGCAATTTCTGCCATCGTAAGACCAGCCACAGATAGTCTGAGAACTTCAAGCTCTTCTTCTTTAAGCGATACACTAATATATTCCTGCCACCGATGTCCCTCGAAAGAGTATTTCCAATATTTCTGTTGTCCATTCTTGTGAAACTCAACGTGTCCAGCTGTTTTATGCGAAGACAGAGACACGACACACATTCCAATCCATATCTTGCCCTCATCGGTTAATAGTATAGGAGTAAGCTGATGATTGATTAGTTTGCTCCTCGTTCCACTCTTCAGATGAAAATGATAGGACATAGAGCATTGGTATTTATCAACGTTGTCGAAAGTATCGAAGAACTTAAAACCACTGCTGTTCAGCTCCACGAGCATTTTTTGTTCCTCCTCCGGCACATGTTTCAAGTAAAAACTGTACCCTAATTCCTTCACCTCCCTTGCCGTATGCCCACAAAGAAACAAAGGGTTGTCCGACACATAAAGAAACTCCTGCCTGTAATAGTCTATCAAGTAAACGCTCTGATAAGTCACACGTGCAAATGCCTCTAACGTTTGTACTAATGTAGATAATACATGTGAGTCATAATCTGGTGCATTGCGTACGGTATTTGATGCGATAAAAAAATCTTTTATGTCTGTCATATATGCTAAACGTGTTAAGGTTCTCTGATATATTTCACTACAAAAGTACATTTTTAATGCGGAATACTGCAAAAAGATTACACAAAAGTGTAAAAAACAAAGAGAGAGATGCCAAATTACACAAAAGTGTAATAGATGATATTTGCATAGGAAGTATTTTTGCCGTATAAATCAAGAATTAAAAAGCATTATGGAAAAACAGATTGCAACATTTAAGGACTACGCTATCTTCATGGCAGACAAAACGAGTCTGTTGGAAATAGCACAGTTTGTAGTCAGGGAAAATTACTCCCATCACTTATCTTCATTTACAGAGAAAGAAATAAATGAAGATATCAAATCAGTGCTTGAAGAAGAGGAATATCTGTATGATAACGAATCTCATATCTATATTGCAAGGGATGCCTTTGGGAATATAATTGGCTGCATCAGGAGTTTTCATTGGGATAAGCACAAGACTCTTCCTATCGAAAAAATATATGGGATAAACCCGCTGAATGCTATTCATCAGGAAAGTAAATATAGTTTTTGGCATATCGGACGCTTTGCCGTTGTAAAGGATTCGAGAATATCCACATTGACTTTATTCAAGCGGTTAATGGCATTGGCAGTAAAGCGATAGTTGAGGATAAGTACAGCTATATGATTGCAGAGATTGACAGCAAACTATTGAAAGTAATGAAGGGCTTGGGATTTGGCACACACCAAATAGGGAAACCCATAGACTACCTTACATCAGAGACCGTTCCTGTATGTTCCAGTAAAAGAGGTATCAAGGGTTTCTTTTCCAAATATGGTGAGCTTTGCAAGGCAGCATGATTACACTTTTGTGTAATATTTCAGACAACAAATTCAGAATTACACAAAAGTGTAACGATATAATTTGGAGATATAAATATATTTGCAACAGAAATAATCAAGTCGACAAGATTATAAAAACAGACCTCACTGTAATTTAAAAGGAGAAAAAGTCGAAAATCTATAAGAGTAGACAAAATATAATAATAATTACAAAATGAATAATACACTTTCATTTAGCGAAGTTCTTAATGTAGAGGAACTCGCACCTACAGAATTGGATGCCATTGTTGGTGGTAAGTTTGGAATTAAAATTGTTGGTGCTAATGGCCATCAATGCAGTTGTGGTAATGGAAAACCAAGTACCCCTTCTACCCCTACGGATTCTACAAGTACAGGCACAACTAATCCTTAAGTACTTTATATCAATATCAAGGTAGCTTGTGATTTTATGACAAGCTATCTTGATTTACCTCTTAAAAATAAAACAAATGGTGAACCTTAAAGAAACTCATATTATAACAAAAGATAATGAAACTATACTTTTTCATTATCCTTCTTATACTTTAATAAGTATCAATGACCATATCAAAGAGATACTTGAGATGATCAAATCTGGGATTTCTTTGTCAGAGATTTCGCTTAAAAAAAATATACTAGAAGCAGATATAAAAAAGCTACTAGTAAGCCTCAATAAGGTTATTACCAAAAACCTTCTTTGCAAAGAAAAAGGAAAAGAAATAAAAGAAGGGGCTATTCATAGAATAACACTACATATTTCAAATGATTGCAATCTTCGATGTAAATATTGCTATGCGAATGGCGGTAATTACAATTTACATCGTCATTTGATGACAAAAGAAACGGCAAAGAATTTTTATGACTTTTGTATTAATAATTTTCATCACATTGAGAAAATTGTTTTTTTTGGAGGAGAACCATGTATTAATGTTGATGTCATGGAGTATCTATGCTCGTTATTTTATAACTATAAATTTGATAAATCACTTGAAGAATTACCTAAATTTGGCATAATAACGAATGGAACAATTTGGAATGAACGATTAATTAGTGTTATAAAAAAATATATAACGTTTATCACTGTTAGTATCGATGGAGAAAAAAAAATAAATGACAGTAATCGTGTTGATAAACAAGGAAAAGGTACATATAACAGGATTGCAAAGTTCATTGATTATATAAAGCATATTCCTAGTGTAAAGGTTCAATACGAAGCTACCTATACAAAGCAGCATATTAAAGAGAATATTACAAAAGATGATATATCTTTGTTTTTTCGAAAAAGATTTAACATTGAAGGTTTTTTAGTAGATGAAATTAGTATTGAAGAAGATAATCATAAAATAGATTTCTCTGTTCAAAACGTTGATAATTTACCAGAATGCTTTACAGACATTTTATGGGCTATTTCTTTTAAGCACCATCTTGAGTCTTGCCAAATATCTAGGTTACAGTTTGCGGTATCAACATCTGGACTAATATATCCTTGTCATATGGATGTTGGAATCGAAAGCTTAAATCTTGGAGATGTTAAAGGGGATAATATCTTTAACTCAAAACATATACAAGACCATTACCCATTATTTAATCTGATAAATAACAAGGAAAAACTATGTCCTAACTGTTGGTGTCAGAATTTATGTGAATGTTGTCCAAAAAGTTTTTTTTTATGATAATGAAGCTAAAAAATATTCTCTTACCCCTAATACTGATAAATGTAAATATCAGCGAGAATATATAGAAAAGATTCTAATAGCTATTGTTAAATTGAGAAAAAATAAGGGTAAGTGGCAGGAATATGTTAATGAAATCAATAAAAAACAGAATCTATATGAATACTAATAATAAGATGCGAAGCATATTGATTATAAAATTATTTATGCTTTCGCTTTGTACTTTTGGACAAATAAAAGGAATAGTAAGAGAAAAAGATAGCAATTTACCTATGGAGTTTGTAAATGTTACCATCCTTTCAGCATCTGATAGTGCTTTTATAACAGGAACCACTACGGACTCTTTGGGCATGTTTATAATTCCAAACAACATACCCAACGGTATTATAAAAGTAAGTTACATTGGCTGCAATACCCAATTTAGGCAAATAGTGCCTGAAGATAGCGTATATAATTTCTTCTTACAGCCCAATGAAAATACTTTAAAAGAAGTTATAGTAAAAGGTAAGACCTACTTACATACATCAAAAGGTATCATCGCTAATATTGCTTCTGGACCATTGGCTAAACTTGGTAATGGCTTAGATGTGTTATCTCATCTTCCCTTTATTATAAATAAGAATGGAAATATTAGTGTTTTGGGTAAGGGAAAGCCTTTAATCTTTATCAATAATAGATTGGTGCGGAATCAAAGCGAATTGAATCAAATAAATTCTTCGGATATTAAACAAGTAAAAATTATAACCAATCCCGGAGCGGAGTATGACGCTACAATAAGTGCTGTGATAAAAATAATCACAAAAAAACCAATAGGAGAAGGAATTGGCTGTTTTGCTAATGCAGGTTTAAGCATGGAGCGCAAGTTGTCTCATTATAGTGGACTAAACATAAAATATCGAAAGAAAGAATTTGACGTTTTTGCGGATTTGCGATATAATCAAACATCAGCTGAAGCTAAGCAGCTCTCAGATCGAAGTTTATTAACTCGGCAGGTAAATGAGAATATGGATATGCAAACTAACGCATTCTCTTGGAACGGATCAGTAGGGCTTAATTACGAACACAGAGATAAGGTGGCTATGGGTGCTATATACAAGTATACTTCTGTACCTGATGAAACTTTCACGACTGATGATTATGTGGAAGTTAAATATTTGGGACACGTAAGAGGTTTTATGTCAAACGATAAAAGAAAATCGGTCTTATACAGTCATTATATAAATAGTTATTTCTCTTATTATTTCACAAAAGACGCATATCTCAAGATTGATTTTGATTATATGAACTCATCTAATGAGAATAACCAAGATTATTTTCTTACAAGCCAAGAAATCCATTCAAAGAATCATAGTAATAATATGCTATATGCTTATCGGGCAAAGGTAATAAGCCCTTTGGTTGGTGGAACTTTGACATCTGGAACTGATGGAGCTTTTACTACAAACAAAAATCGTTATTCAATACTAGATGGTACAACCTTGCGAAATAGCCTATCACCTACTTCCAATGTAGCTAAACAACAGCTGTATTCAATTTTCTCAGAATATGAAAAATCTTTTGGTGCGCACTGGGATATAAGTATGGGGATCAGGTTTGAATATATGAATTTTAATTATTATAACAATAGCAATTATTCAACGAAAGATTCTCAGAGAGATAAGGGCTTTTATCCTTCTGCTGTCATTAATTACAAAAACAATAATGTACAGATGACCCTTGCATACCGTTATATGACATTACGTCCAAGTTATTTTATGCTAAGAAATTCTGTTGAGTATAATAATCCCTATGAATATGAAGGTGGAACCCCTAACCTTTTACCACAAAAAACTAATATGCTTTCATTTTCATTAGGGTGGAAAGATTTACAAGTAATGGCAAATTATTCGATGATGAAGAATAGTACGATGTACGTTTACGACAGATACAATGGAAGTGATAGCATTGCTATTTTTCATACTCAGAATATAAGAAGCAATCAAACCTTTGATATTGCTTTATATTATTCACCGATATGGTTTAAAATATGGAGACCATCATTTACAATAGATTTTACAAAACCTTTTTTGGTATACAATAACAGTAAATATAATAAGCCCATTTATTCTTTTCTATTGGATAATATAATAACTCTGCCTAAACATTTCCAAATAGGAGTAAATATGAGCTTTAATACATGTGGAAATTTAGATACAGACTTAGCTTATTATTCTCAAAATTTCGATTGTAATATTTATTGCGTAAAAGAATTTTTTAACGAAAAGTTACGATTAAAATTAGCAGTTAATAATTTATTTAATACAAGTCGTGAAAAATGGAGTAAAAACACCAATAATATCATTTTGAATAAATGGAACGATGCCAATAGATGTACGCTTACCTTCACTGCAAGTTATCAGATAAATCCATCTAAAAATAAATACAAAGGGGAAAAATCAAGTAATGAATTAAATAGACTATAATGAATATTGTATTTATAAAGCAACATGATTCCATGCAATGCGGTGTAGCATGCTTACAGATGATCTGTGAATACTATCATAAAAAGTATTCCACAAATTATCTCTCCAGCCTGTGCAATACAACGGCAGAGGGCGTTTCTATGCTTAGCATCAGGGATACAGCTTTTGCTTTAGGAATAAAAAGTAATTGTGGGAAAGTTAATATAAAAGGAATAAAGAAAATATCTTCTCCCTGTATCCTCCACTGGAATCAAAACCACTTTGTGGTGCTATATAAGGTAAAGAAAGGCAAGATTTTCTACATTGCAGACCCTGGAAAAGGACTTATAAAGTACAATCTTGAGGAGTTTAAGAAGCATTGGATTAGTACTCAATCGGGCGGTGAGGAAAAGGGTATCGCGATGTTCTTAGAACCTACTCCTGCCTTTTATGAAAAACAGACAAATGAACAGCCAACAGAGGAACGCTCGTTTAAGTTCCTCTTTGGTTACATCAAGCAATATCGCAAGTATTTCGGACAGATAATTTTAGGCTTACTCGTGGGCAGCTTGCTGCAGCTTATCCTGCCTTTCCTCACACAATCCATCGTGGACGTGGGCATTAAAAACCAAAACATCGGCTTTATCTGGTTGATTCTCTTGGGACAGTTGATGCTTACGGTGAGCCGTACCGCTATTGATTTTATCCGTCGTTGGCTGCTGCTGCATATCTCGCTGCGCATAAACATTTCATTGGTAAGCGACTTCTTTATCAAGCTCCTGAAGCTACCCATGTCGTTCTTCGATACTAAACTAATGGGCGACCTTATGCAGCGTATGGGCGACCACAACCGTGTAAACTCGTTCCTGACACAACAAACACTCAGTATTGTGTTCTCGCTCTTTACCTTTGTGGTATTCAGCATTGTATTGTTATCCTATAATTGGCTTATCTTCGCCATTTTCATGCTCGGCAGTCTGCTTTATGGCGGTTGGCTTGCGCTCTTCCTAAGGCGCAGAAAGGTTCTCGACTACGAACTTTTCGAGCAGCAAGCCATCAACAACAACAAGACCTACGAGTTTATCACCTCCATGCAGGAGATAAAACTCCAAGACTGCGAACATCGCCGTCGCTGGGAATGGGAGGATGTGCAGGCAGACCTCTTCGGTGTACAGATGAAATCGCTAAAGCTCCAACAAACGCAGGAAGCTGGCAGCATATTCATCAACGAACTGAAGAATATTGTCATCACCGTGGTGGCAGCAACAGCTGTCATTCACGGACAGCTCACACTGGGTATGATGCTTGCCGTGCAGTACATCATCGGACAACTCAACTCACCTGTTGAGCAGTTAATGAGTTTCTTCTACTCCGTACAAGATGTAAAGATAAGCCTAGAGCGTATCAACGAAATCCACCGTATGGACGATGAGAACGGAAAGCAAGGATTGGAAACCTCAGTGAAAGAAGAAAACAAAGGCATAGAACTTGAAAGTGTAAACTTCAAGTACGACCCTCACGCACTGAAAACTATCATAGATGATGTAAGCCTCGCAATCCCTAAAGGCAAAGTAACAGCCATTGTCGGAGCGTCGGGTAGCGGAAAGACCACGCTAATCAAGCTCATGTTAGGCTATTATCCCGTATTGGGCGGTCGAATAACTATTGGCGGAACCGATGTAAACACGCTCAACAAGAAGTGGTGGCGCAGGCAATGTGGTGTGGTGATGCAAGATGGAGTAATCTTTTCGGAGTCGATAGCACGTAACATTGCCGTAGATGACGGCGAGATAGATAAGGAGCGTTTGCAGAAGTCTGCCGAGATAGCCTGCATTCACGATTATGTGATGGGGCTGCCCCTAAAATACAACACCAAGATTGGGCGCGATGGTGTGGGCTTAAGTCAGGGACAAAAACAGCGCATCTTGATAGCGAGAGCCGTATACAAGAACCCTAATTATATTTTCCTTGATGAAGCTACCAACTCGCTCGATGCCAACAACGAACGTATGATTGTGGAACATCTGGACGAGTTCTATAAAGGTAAGACGGTAGTTATCGTGGCACACCGACTAAGTACGGTGAAGAATGCCGACCAGATTGTGGTATTAGATAAAGGTAAAGTAGTGGAAACAGGCAACCACGAAACACTCACAGCAAAGAGAGGCGCATATTATAACCTCGTGAAGAATCAATTGGAATTGGGCAACTAACAGCAGGAAGGAATATTATGGTAGACAATAAGATAGAACTCCGCAGCGAGAAGGTAAGGCATATTATTGGCGAGATACCATCAAGGATAGTCCGTTATGGTATCACGATTATCACCATTGTGATATTGGGACTGCTGACAGGTGCATACTTTATCCCTTATCCTGAGACCATCAGTGCAAGGATTGAGATGGCAGACGAACATCAAGGAACAATAGACATTCCCTATAAATATGTGAATTGGGTAACAAAAGGAATGACGGCAAACATAGAATTTGAGGCTACGATGTCGAAACATACGGAACAGCCAATGGTACGATAACCGCCACATCGCATACACCCCGACAAACAGCAAAAGGTAGTGTGTTCACGGCACAGGTAAAGATAACGGATTGCAGGTATAAAACTATCAAGGGAATGACAGGCACAACATCCATACTCGTAAACAATGAAAGCGTGCTTCAAAGAATTGTCAAGCAAATAACAAACAGCATATAATCTCCTTTTTATCCGTAATAAAGCGATGAAAGAGAAAGGCAAATGTAGTTACTGCGTAGTACCATTATTTTCGAGTACTTTACTACAAGTTAATCCTTTTTCTTTCACCGCTTTATCCTTTATTGTAGTTATGTAGTAAGATATAATCAGTGAAAGAAAAAGAAATATATTTATCAGTTCTTGGTATTGTCCAACAGGAAGATTGGCGTTACAATGACAGCCTCTGTCTGCAATCTTCTACTGATGTACATTCTGAACAAATGCGCTTCCATGCTGTTCAATAGAAAGGACAGTGCGATGATAATAAGAAGGGGATAGAATGGTGAATAACTTACGGTCTTTCCCTTCTTGATAACTTCCTCACCTGCAACCCTCTCATCGGGATGCAGGTTGGAAGATTTCATAATTGTCTGAAGCCTATGGTTGAGTTTCCTCCATGTTACCCCGAAGAACTTCACAAGTTCACTCTCCGTCATGGCAATTTCGCCATTCCCCCTGCGAACAACCTGCATTCCATCAGTCCAGTCGAAATAACTGCGCTGATTGGTTACGCTTACTTTTCTTTTGGGATTATTGATTGTCTTCATGCCGTTTCCTCCATTTTACAGGTTACAATATCCGAAGGTTCACAAG
>NZ_BAIS01000070.1 GCF_000613345.1 Prevotella disiens JCM 6334 = ATCC 29426
TTGGAGCGTAAAACTTCATCTTGCTATGGATTTAACTATATAAAGGTACGATTTTCTAGTTAAACAAACAAAGAAATAAAGTTATATAAACTTAAATATCAGAGAGTTATAAATTATTCAGTAAACACTAATTATTTGTATTTATTTTCCTTTTTCTTTCACCGACCATATCTTACTACATGACTACAATAAGGGATAATGCGGTGAAAGAAAAAGGATTATTCCGTAGTTGGTTGGAAATTTGATTATTACTACCATGCAACTACAGACAACATTTTTTTAATATTAAGAGACTTTTGATATTTAATCTATAATTTCAAAGGAATCAATTTCGTCCTCAAAATATTTTAGCAAAATCTCTGTAAATCGACCTGTTAGATACGGAATAATATCATTGCAAGATTTAGTATGATTTTGCCAACATAAGATATGACAACTCATTTCATTTCCGTTACTCGCTAATTTGACTAATCCCTCGTGTCTCCATTGTTCAGAATGAACTAAGACGTCTTCGTTCTCACTTGTTTTCATAACTGACCAAGTTTGTAGTTCATTTTGATTTGCCATCCTGAAAATTTTATTTTCCAAGGTAGAGGCATAACCACTTTGAGTTTTAATTTTAATTTTCATTTTCGTAAACATTTAGTTTATAATTATTTATTATTAATCTATAGTCCGATAATATGCTGAAATATAGTTTCATTACTAATAAGTATGAAGGCATTTCCCGACATTTTACGAAATATTCTATAGCCAGATCCATAAAGTGATACATGGGCATGGAAAAAATTCTCACTTTTAAAAAGGACGGGTATTTTGGAAATTTCTATGATTCCTCCTGTCCTATAATTATAGGTGCTTGCAGGGTAACCATCAAATTCTATTCTCACTTTATAGCCTTTCTTTATTTCATTAATATATCTGTATGGAACAGATATCGTGACGTTTCCTGCATCCACGGCAACAGCCTTGCAGACTACCGTCTCAGGGTAAGGTATAAAGTAGGATGCTGCAAAAAGTCCAATCACTATGATGGCTATCACCAGTATTCCATACCTAACTAACGAGTTAGGCACTTCACTTATGATGTGCCTAACTTTCTCACTCCTCAATTCTATATTATCAACTTCTTTCATAATCTTTTCTATTTTAATTACCCAGTTCAAGTTGATTCTTCACGAGGTTATAGTATGCACCTCGATTTGCTGTAAGTGTTTCGTGGTTGCCAATTTCTACCATCCTGCCTTTATCCAATACCACAATCTGATCAGCATTCTTTACCGTACTTAGTCGGTGTGCCACGATAACCACCGTCTTGCCTTTGTAGAACTCATCAAGATGTTCTACTATCATGCGCTCATTGTTGGCGTCAAGCGAGTTGGTGGCTTCGTCAAGGAAGATATAGTCGGGGTTCTTATATACGGCTCTTGCTATCAAGATACGCTGTTTCTGTCCTTGGCTCAAGCCTACACCATCGCGACCTATCTTGGTGTTGTATTTTAAGGGAAGTCCCATTACATAATCGTGAATACAGGCTATCTCGGCTGCCCTCTGCAAACGCTCCTTGTCTATCTCGCCATCATCTACGGCAATATTCCTCGCTATACTCTCGGAGAATATCACACCGTCTTGCATCACCACACCACATTGTCTGCGCCACCACTTCTTGTTGAGTGTATTTACATCAGTTCCGCCAATAGTTATTCGACCGCCCAATACGGGATAATAGCCTAACATTAGCTTGATGAGCGTTGTCTTACCGCTACCCGACGCTCCGACAATGGCTGTTACTTTGCCTTTAGGGATTGCGAGACTTACATCATCAATGATGGCTTTCAGTGCGTGAGGGTCGTATTTGAAGTTTACGTTTTCAAGGTCTATGCCTTTGTTTTCTTCTTTCACAGAAGTTTCCAATCCTTGCTTTCCGTTCTCATCGTCCATACGGTGGATTTCGTTGATACGTTCAAGGCTTATCTTTACATCTTGCACGGAGTAGAAGAAACTCATCAACTGCTCAACTGGCGAGTTGAGTTGCCCTATGATGTACTGCACGGCGAGCATCATGCCCAGCGTTAGTTGTCCGTGAATAACGGCTGTTGCTGCCACCACGGTGATGACGATGTTTTTCAGTTCGTTGATGAATATGCTGCCTGCCTCCTGTGTCTGCTGAAGCTTCAACGATTTCATCTGCACTCCGAAGAGGTCGGCTTGCACATCCTCCCATTCCCAGCGACGGCGCTGTTCGCAGTCTTGGAGTTTTATCTCCTGCATGGAGGTGATAAACTCGTAGGTCTTGTTGTTGTTGATGGCTTGCTGCTCGAAAAGTTCGTAGTCGAGAACCTTTCTGCGCCTTAGGAAGAGCGCAAGCCAACCGCCATAAAGCAGACTGCCGAGCATGAAGATGACGAATATGAGCCAGTTGTATGAAAGCAGCACGATGCTGAACACCACGAAGGTGAAGAGCGAGAACACGATGTTTAAAGTTTGCTGTGTCAGAAACGAGTTCACACGGCTGTGGTCGCCCATGCGCTGCATGAGGTCGCCCATCAGCTTGGTGTCGAAGAACGACATCGGCAGCTTGAGCAGCTTGATGAAGAAGTCGCTCACAAGCGAAATATTGATGCGCATGGAGATATGCAGCAAGAGCCATCGACGGATGAAGTCAATGGCGGTGCGGCTCACCGTGAGCATCAGTTGTCCGAGAAGTATCAGCCAGATAAAACTGATATTCTGATTCTTGATGCCCACATCGACGATGGCCTGTGTGAGGAATGGCAGGATGAGTTGCAAAAGGCTTCCCACCAATAGTCCCAAGACAATCTGACCGAAATACTTGCGGTATTGCTTGATATAACCAAAGAGGAATTTAAACGACCGTTCCTCTTTGGTGCTGTCTTCTATCTTATTTTCGTAAAATGCAGGCATTGGCTCTAAGAACATCGCAATACCTTTTTCCTCACCGCCCGACTGCGTGCTGATCCAGTGTTTCTTAAACTCCTCAAGTTCGTATTTCACAAGTCCTTTTCCGGGGTCTGCAATGTAAAACGTCTTGCTTTTCTTGACTTTGTAGAGTACCACGAAATGGTTTTGATTCCAATGGAGGATGCAAGGGAACGGACTGCCTTGTACAAGTCTTTTTACTCCCAAGCACCCAGCCACAGTGTCAAATCCTATCTTTTTGGCAGCTCTATCAACTCCAAGTAAGGAAATTCCGTTTTTACCAGATGGGCAGTTTCTTCGTATCCGTTCAATATCGGGATGCTGTTTGTAGTATGTGGCTATCATCGCCAAACATGTAGGACCACAGTCCATTGCATCTCTCTGATGACTGAAAATAATTCTTTTCTTGCCCAATGACATCATAAAGTTGGTGTTTCTCTGGAGGTTGAGTTCACTATATTGTTTTTTTGTCGCTTTATCTTCTCGCCAGCGGAGAAGTTCCACGAGACAGACAGTTTCACTCTTGTCAAGGGCGATACATCAATGCGTTTCATTTCTATGTTGCCTGTCTTGAAGGTTATTTCGTTGTCGCTGTGCAAGATGTTGCTTAGCATAAGATTTATGTTCATCCGATTATTGAAGAGTATCGTATAGGCACCCAAATCAACTCCATATCTGGTTCCTGTCCTGTAGCTCAGTCGTTCCCGTGGTGTCTCACCGTTGAAGGAAAGCATCAGGCCGAGGTTCTCCCTCAGTTCCACTTGCTGGTCCAGACTCCATCCGAAGGTAAGTTTTCTGACTTTCAACTCCGGCATGGATTCATAGTTGTGGCTTGTGTATATGAGGTTGTTGGTATTCCAACACTTTAGAAGCCTATTTGTATAGGATACGGAAAGATAGTTCCGCAGCAGTTTTCCCACGTTATCGGGCTGTGTATATACCACTTCGGGATTTTGTTCGTCCTGATGTGCCATGATGTGGATGATGTCCTTTCCTGTTTTCAGTCGATAGGTTACCGTCCAGCGTGGGTTCACGTAATAGTTCAACTCCGCAGTGTGATAACTTTCTACTTTTAGTTTTTGGTTTCCTATGCTGTAGAGTTTTTCGTTCTGATAGATAGCCAGTGGGCTGTAATATCCATAACTGGGCAGCGAATAGTCTTTCTTGTATGCCAGTGTCAGGAATGACTTGTTTTTGGAATTGAGTACAAATTGAAACTGCACGTTAGTATCTACAACCTTAAAATCTACTTCATAGTTGGCTTCAGGATTGAGCCGGTCCTTATACCGCATATTCGTTACGAGATATTCTGCTCCTGCTTGCACATAAATTTTCTTGCCTAACATCCGTCCGTATTCTATCCACGGCGAACTGTCTCCTCCCGATAATCTGAAATCCTGTTTTTTTATTCCTTTGAGCAGTGGGTTGTTAATTCCGGCAGTCTGGTTGTTGTCTGCCACTCTGCTGAATCGGAACCCGCCGCTCAGACTGCTTCCGTCCTTGAAGTTAATTTCCAAATGCGGATCTACCGTTATGTAGTCCAGCTTCTGACCAAGATTGGTGTTGTCTTCCTGATTCCTGAAATAGGTTTCATCGGTATTGGTTTTCTGTCTGGAGTATTCCACCTTTGTCGAGAAGTATGAGCCGTCGCCCACCAGCAATCCCAGCTTGTAGTAAAGGCCGGCATTGATCTCATAGAATTTCATTTCATCGTTGTTCCTGAATCCCACTTGGCCGTTTGTAATATTCACCAAATCTATTTTATCGTTTACGCAGTAGAACCCTCCGTAGAGGTTCAGTGATTGTCTGGAGCTCAATTTATAGGCCAGACCGATGTTCTCCATCAAGGCCGCCTCTTTCTTTTTTGAGTCAGAGTGCCTGTGTTCTGTGTGGTTTGGATAGGTGTCGGTCCTGTCATATCGTGTCCTGTATGTTCCCATTCCCCCCTTGATGTTGTTGTAGAGGGTGAACTTTCCTTTTTGGTACTGTATTGCCGAAGAGAGTCTTAAATCTACCAGTCCCACCTTGTCGGCCTGTATGACGGCTTCGACGTTTCCTATGAGTCCTTCCTGCTCTTTGAGAGTGACCTTGACGATGCCTCCTTTGGCATTCTTCCCATGTGAGATTCTTGCATTTGAGGTAATCTCCACTTTCTTTACCATCGATGCGGGAATAGCCTGCAATTCAGACGTGGAGATGAGCCTGTCGCCGAGGTATATCTGAGTGCCGTCTTTTCCGTTCACCAGAATATCATTGTTGATCACTTGTATGCCTTGAACGTATCTCAGTGCCTCCATGATGTTCTTTCCTTCGGCTATCGGGTTGCCCTGCATCCTGACGCTGAGCACTCCTGATGGTTTCCTCGTGGAATAGGCTCCGAGCACGACCACCTCAGAGAGCTCCGTCTGATTCTCTTCCAGCGTAATCTTCATTTCGCCTTCAGTGGCCCTCTCTTGTCGAGTCGTGTAGCCCACACAGCTGAATACCAGATAAGCAGGGGCTGGAATGCTGTCGAACGCAAACTGTCCGTTCTCGTCTGTGAGCTTTCCTGTGATAAATGTAGAATCCGTAAGATTTCTTACCGTCACGTTAATATACTCCAAGGGTGTCCCGTTTCTATTCACAACGTAGCCAAAAATTCTCTTTTCGCTGCCCTGTCCGTAAACGCTTATCTGTCCCAGTAGGGATAACACGAAGAGCAAAATTATTTTCAATCGCATAGTGATATTATTTTCTGACTTATAAAAGTGTTGATATTTTTGTTAATAAGTTCCTTGCAACAGGAATGATTCGACCGTTCAATTTTTTTCTGTAAGCACGATGTCGCAAACATACAACTGGGTAGAATATTACATTTTAGGCATACTTCATTAATAAAAGGGGCTGGCTCGGTGATATATTTATAATATAATCCATTTGGGAGGAATTTTCCATTTGGGAGAATTTTTCCTATTGAATATTGTTTGTCAAAATCCCTTGCAGTGCATTTATATACAGATAGATCATAGTTTATTACATATTGGTCTGCGTTTTCAGTATAACATGATAAACAGCGATTCCTGAGTATATTATTCGGAATAACATATCCCTTTTTTAGTGCTTCTTGACAAAACTCTTGGATATTTTTACTTAAATCCATTACCTTATCTGATTCTTGCCAAACGATGTGTGGTGATACTTTGATTTTATGCCTAATATGATAATCAAAGTTATCAAGAATAGATGTTAACGTATGTATGTTTTCGGGCGTATAATTGATTCTAAGTTCAATGTTTATGTTTTCTACTTTATCACAAAGTAGATGTATATTTGAAACAATTTTATCGTAAGAATTTTTTATATTATTAGAAAATCTTGTCTTGTTGTGTAATTCTTTACCACCATCTAACGTTATTTGAAATTGCGACAATCCTATTTCATTAATTTTCACTACGTTGTCTTCATTAATAAGGCTTCCGTTAGTTGTCGTCATACTATACAACGTTATATTATTTTTTTTGCACCAAGATATAAGATGTTTTGAAAATGGATAAATAATATTGTTAAAACACAACATCGGCTCTCCACCAAACCAATCAAGGATAATTGCCTTTTTTGATTTTGAGATGGTTTCCTGTTTTATAAATTTCAATATTGAACTTATCCCATCTTTGCTAATTTTAGAGGGCTTGTGATTTTCATAACAATACCAACACTGGAAATTACAATTTAATGTAGGTAATATCGTAATACGTATAGAATCAGAATTATATCTACAATGTAAATTTGCAGCTTTAATCGCATCACTTTCCTCTATCGATTCATCTATTAATACGAAAGCATTTTCAAGATATTGCTTCGTTTCAGAAGGAATAATATCTAAATTTGATGTTGTTAATGCATTATACATCTCTTCGTCAATTTCCAATAATGCTTTGCTAAGTTGATGATATAAATATAATTTCCCATTTTGTCTATGAAAAATTGTATATCTACTTACCTTTATAGCCATATAATTTTAAGTTTTGAGAGAACGAGTGAAAATTGGATTTTTCACTCGTTCCCGCTAGAGTGTTTTTACAAGTGTAATAAATTATGGTCTCTTGATGGGTTTACCATCACCAGTATCTTTATTAGGCTTTAACGGCTTGTCTTCATCACATGAGCAAATTAATCCTTTGTTAGTATTATCGCCATTTCCGTCACAACTGCAATAGACAATAGCTTTGTTGGTGTTGGCCATTAAATCAGTGCCTCCGCATAAATCTATCATCTGTTTTTCTGAAACCTGTTCTCCCTTTTCAAGAATTTTTATAATTTCCATTTCTTTTATTTTTTAGATTATCTATAAAGAATATTCTTATAGATTTTTTTGAAACCTTGGCTAAGTTACCCAAGCTACAATGGCATTTATCGCGATTTTTGTCAACGTAGATATTAAAAGGAACTCGTCCCTTAAAATTGCGAGCGTTTCTTACTCTATATTTATCTTAAGATATTTTTTGCTATTAGTTGGATTTGTTAATGTAGTTCTACTGCTTTTATGATACCATAATAGGCATTTGCATGTCTAATTATATCAGCTATTTATGGAAATATTACCCATATATGAGCTGCTTTCAGAACTCAACTTCAGCATATAGTCCCCTTTAAGATTTGCGGGTAAAACATAATCTGAGACATTCGGGACAATATACATTGTATATACAAGCGTTCCATTCTCATCCCAAAGCGTTAAAATATACTCTTCTTTTAAATCTTTGAAAGTCAGAATAGCATTATTTAAAGTTGCAACAATAGGACGAGTTGGCGATCTATATATTGGTCCGTTATGTCCAGGTTTGACAATTTCAACAGTAAGATATATTTCCTGAATATTATCCGCAGATACATTAATCGGAATAAATAAAAACAATGCAATTACTATAATAAGTTTATTCATAGTTGTTTGATTTTGATTATTTGAAAGCAAAATTAATTATTTCGTAAAGATATAACAAAAAAAATGATTACACATTTTACACTTTCTTAAAGAAAAAGTGTAAAATATAGATTATCAAAGATTTGTATCTTGATAGAAAATGGTTTATTGGTCACATTTCCCTAATATTTTTATCAATTCCCTTAGCTCCATCTATGCCGACTAATGAAACAAAGGTGTTATCCAATACCATTTGCTGGTTGTAAGTCGAGTTCTTGAGGAACGACTAAGTATTATCAAAGTATTTACATATCATTTGCAAGCAGGATATACCACATTGCATGGCATCATGTTGTTTTATCAAAGGAAAGTTTCTCATAATTAAGTTTAGAAATGGAAAAACACAGATGCCAAAATGTTTCTTGGGCGTAGTTCATATTCCTGACGTATCTGCATCAGATCGGTATAACTGGTGTAGGCATAGGTCTTTTGATTAAATAAGTTACGCACGTTAAGGCTCAGTTCCACACCATGTACAAAGGTATAGGAGGTGGAGAAATCGGTAAGCAAGAGTTGTTTATGCGTGTTATCGGACAACTGATTGCTGTAATGTTCTCCTGATAGTTTCAGCAGCCAAGCCTTTGTAATGTTTAGATTGCAAGAAAAACGCTGTGAAAGGTTATTGGACGAGGAACGTATATCAATATCTTTAAACGTCATTGATTCGTTGCTGTATGTTATCTCATAGTTCATCTCAAGCCATTTAAGAGGATGAATATTGACTTTAGTCGTAATACTCCATAAGTTTGATTGATAATGAGAGAGATTGTCGTTTTGGACTAATGCACCATTGAAACTCATATAATCCGTAGAAACACTTATCATTCCTCGAAGAAGGTTGAGTCCCTTGCTCATTCTTGCGCCTGTCATCCAAGTATTTGAGTGGGTTTTTCGAGCAAAATACGAGTTCAGAATATAGTCATCTATAAATCGACGAGAGGTGGTCAGTGTGCTTTCGTTCCATGAACGAGTGATGTAGACATTGGCAAAAAGCGTATTCAAGGGTTGTTTGTAATCGAAAGACAATGATAGAGATTTACCTTGTTCGCTATCATAATTCACAAAACCTGTGTTCAGATTTCTATAATCACTAAGTATCAGTCCATTGTAAAAATTCTGTTCTCTAATTTCGTTTTGAGATATACTTCCCGAAAGCGACATCTTAAACTTGGAAGAGAATAGGTATTGCAGATAAACATAGGGCGAAACGATTACTTTATGGTGGTTGTTGGAAGTCTGAACAAATTTGTCTTTAAAGAAATAGGGAGTATAACTTATGGGCAATGTCAATCTAACTTGCCATCCGCCACTTTTAAATTCGGCTTCAGGAGAAACGTAGACACGAAGGTAGGTCATATCAACATGATTGTGTACCAAACCTAATGAGTCGGGTATACCATCGGCTGTACTTCTCATACTTCGGCTCAGAACAACCAACCCTAACTTCATTGATACCATGAAGGGTTTCAGATAATAGCCCAACGAGGTGCTACTATTGCTAAAGAAAGCCTGAGAGCGCACATTCTGTTGTTGCGTTCCATTAGGTCGCTGCACCAATAATGTGTGTGGATTTGACATATAAGCATTGTAGAAATTGAATGTGAACGCTTGGTTACCTGTACGTCTGAGCAGTTCAAACTTGTCGTGAACCTTATACGATGGCTGTCGAGCTGTCTGACGATTTGGATAAGTTCCTTCAATATCTATGTCGGTGTCGTTCCATTGTAAATCGGTTGAAAGGGTGTTGGTAAAATACAATCTGCTGGTGTTCGTGTTCAGTGCAATGCTTGCCGAAAGTTTGTTCTGTCGGGTCTTTGCCTTTTGGTTTTCGTTGGTCAAAATTGTGCTGTCATTGAGAAAATAAGAGGTTTGCGAGCATGAAGCCGATACTAATCGATCGTGCGAATAAAGTAGCTGTGTGGATAGGTCGGTGTTTTTTCCAACACCCCAAAGATTATTCATCGAAATAGTGTGTGTCTGGTTCTTGCGTACTCTATTCTCACTGATGTCCATCAATCGGTCGGGGATTACATTTATATAGTTCTTCAAAGCATAGTTGCGACTCAGAAAACTACTGCCTATATCATCTATCAATACCATGTTGTCCCTTGTAACATCTGTTCCGATATTATTGCTCTTCAATGTATTGAGTAGTTGTGCTTTCTTAGCAAAGCGCATCAGTGTTGCCTCGCTCTCCCACATATTAGGACTGATACCGCCACCCGCCTTGATTGTTCCAACAAGCCTGCTCTTTGCCGCCTCTTTCAGTCGGATATTGATGGCTGGACTCTCCGAAAACGACATATCGTCAAGGGCTTTGATAGGCTGATGGTTTTGCAGCACTTCCACTGATGCAACGTCTGTTTGATGAATATTGGTAGTAGCCAAATTGTAGCGACCACCCAACATATCGCGTCCCTCAATATAGAATTTATTTAGAGGCTTGCCATTGTGTTTTATCTCTCCACTTTCCGACACCTCTATCCCTGGCATTTTCTTCAAAACGTCTGCCAACGACTTGTCGTTGATGTCGGCAAAACTTGCCACGTTGTAGGCAAGTGTGTCGCCACGCTGACGAATGCTTGGGGCTTTCACAATGACTTCTCTCAGTTCGGTAGACTTTTCTGTCATCATCATGTCGTATTGTGTCTGTCCTTCCGAAAGTGAGAGTATCTCTGTGGCGTAGCAATCAAGGAGAATTGCAGTTCGTTGCCTGCAAGTGGTGTAGAAGTCTGCAACTTGTAACTGCCATCAGCTTGAGTTCGTATGAATTTCAGGATACGTTTACTGCCTTTTTGTTTCAGATTGACCATCACACCTGACAGAGGCTGTCTCGTCCGTTGTAGGCGTACAACTCCAGTCAGCGTTATTTGTGCATGGAGTTGCAATGCCAATATACACAATAAGGTCAATGTAATGTATCGCTGATGTGTTCTCATAATACTATGTTGTGTTTTATATTCTTAACGGCTCTATTCTGTTTCCAAGGGCTGAAAACCTAATTGCTTCCGCGAAGAATTTGGATCAATG
>NZ_BAIS01000069.1 GCF_000613345.1 Prevotella disiens JCM 6334 = ATCC 29426
GAACGAACCAAACCTAAACGAGCTTCATCACTGTAATGTTTCCGATTTTTTACCATATTTCTTACTCATTTTATGCGCCGAAAATGTGTATAGAAATTTCAGGATAAGACAGGTTGATTTTTTCTTTTTTATAGAGCACTTCATCGTTCTATCCATAAGCTATTGTTGCAAAGCTATTGCAAACGAGGGCAAAAAAATGTATTTTCAATTTGCCGAGTGCAACTATGGGTTATGCAAAGATAGCGATTTAATTTTATAATTTCGCCCTCTGACCTATGAAAGTTGTTGTATGCACTAAAAAAAGAGAGGGGCATCTAGTTTGGCACACCCCCTTCTGCTATGCAATTCAGCCTGAATTCAAATGCCGTCAATGCTCTCCCTGGGGTTTTGACATCTGTTTTTTCTTTACATTTTAAGGACAGGAAACAGATTCTTTTAGTGAGCAGTTTGAGGTTGTCTGCCCCTGGGCAAGGCGTGTACTCGGGAAAGCATTCCTAAGCAGACGCTGCCAGCCGATAATCGCTCTTGTGTGGCTGAGCGGGTGTTTTCAAGGCACAAAAAAAAGCGACTCATTGAGCCGCTTCTTTTTAGTATGTTGTTATCAGTTTCCGCTATTACCAAGCCGGGCTTTTCAGCCAAGGGAGGAAATATTTCCCTCCTGCTGTTCCGGTTTGAAGATTCTGTGCAATACCATCAAGGTTGAAATCAGTGTAGGTTGACTTTGGCTCATTTGGCAGCAGGATTGTATTATCGTTGCTAAGCCAATAGGAACCCAACTGGAACTCACGTGAAATGATATCCTGACGATCCAGCTTCTTCCAGAAGTCAGGATGACAGATAAAATAACCTGCTACATTGAAGGACAGATTATAGTTTGGACCCAAATAATATGTTTCTACCTTTGCAACACCCAATTTAGCCTGAGGACCTGGGAAGGTCATCCTGACAGCCACCTTGTAGTTGTTTGTTGGGTTAGGGTCAATATCTTTCACAGGTTTCATATACATGATAGCATACATCACCTTGCTGTTTTTCTCAGCACAGTACCAGTTAGAGAACTTTCTTTGAACACCATTCAGGTCAACGAAGTAACGATGACTGTCAACGGTAAATGAGTTACCATATCCTGTTCCGGCATCGAAGGGGTCTAGTTTGCCTAACTTCTCGCCTTTGTCAAGCTGCAACTTAGGATTGTTGAAGACAGGGGTAAACTCGGTATACTTTGGCAATCTGTAGAGTTTGCTGCTCAGAAGAGGATAGTTTTTGTTGTCGACAGTCTGCCCCTGAGCAATCCTGTCAGCCTCGGTTCTTGTTTTTTTCTGCAGCCTATTACCGTACCTGTAAGCCCACAAACGCTCGATAGGGAGGTTAGGGCGGATGATCCTCAGCGTCATGTCATAGCTGGACCCCTTGCTGAGCTCGTTACTGAAGCTGCCCAAGAGATATCTGTTGCCCATATACGGACGCCATGTGTTTGGCTCAGTGGCATAAACTCCCGTATTGTTTGTAAAGTTCGTTCTTTTTGGATCCGTTACATCAACCTTTCCATAGAGGAGGGTCTCATTGACGATACCGACATGGTCGCTTGTCTTCTTGTAGTTGACAGGCATCAGGCAGAGAAGGAAACCACGGTTTGTCCTGGTGTTTGGTGTGTTAGTACCCGTTGATTTTTTATAGCTGTTGAAGTAAATGTAACTGTCGAGGTCGCTCTGACCGTTACGCAGCGTACCGTCATCCTTGCCCGAATTATAGTTGAGCTTGATGGTGCTTCTATAATGTTTTGCATTATACTTCTCGTAGACGCCAGACATACCGCTGATAGCCAGTTGGTTGTTTGGTTCCCAATAATCAGCTGCTAAGTCAGCATCCTCGCCAACGTTGTTGCCGACATTGAACTTATAAGAACCTGACGTACAGAAGGCATTGCTTTCGAGTGTGAGCTCACGGCTGATCTTTGTAGGAAGGGTCATACGGCTTTCCAATGACATGACAAGGAAGACACCCTGTGGCTTGAATACCATCTTGTTGCTTTCGTTGCTGAGTTTCAGCTTATTGCCGTTCTTGACAATGCGACGCCATGTGGTTGCAAAAGGACAAGGAGAAGTAAAGGTCTGACCCTTCTCAATCTGGTTGATTTCGGTTGGCATATCCACCTTCAACCCGTTATCGTTCTTCTCACCACCCATCAGCGACATAATGTACCATTCACCGTTAGCCAGGTCGCTCTTAATGTTCAGCTTGTTCAGGTTAAACTTTATGCCTGTAGCTTCCTTGATCACGCTCCAGTTTGCCTCGACAACTTCCTTGACATCATTATTCTTATTGTAGAGCACCACCACCGAAGGCATAGTCTTCTGTGTGATGTTCAGTTTCGGATACAGAACAGTCTTGCCCTTGATATTCTCTTCCGTAACCTTGAATGGCATAGCGGCCCTTGTTTTAGGTTCGTTGGCAGGCTCATTGGCCTGTGCTTCAATCTCCACTTCGTAGGTCTTCAATTCATTTGCAGATGTAGTGGTGGTTGTCATGGAATCGTAGTCTGTGCTTGTCTGGCTGCACGACACGGACAGCAGTGAGGCTAAGATAGCCATTGAAAAAACTTTAATAGACATATTTTTTTTAAGATGTTTCTGTTTTTATATTCTTGTTTCGTTATTAAAACCTGTATGAGTGTATAGACATTTGACATACGTTTGTCTATACGGAAGAGGATGCCTATTGGTCGTCTATCTCGTCGGTAAGGTTCTCCCCGTAATGAATGTCCTCAATAGTCGCTTTCGGATCTGAACCAGCCATCAGATGCACTGTTTCTATAGCCGTGATGTTGATACGCGGAGTAACGTACTGCTTACCTCGGTCTGATAGGGAATGGAATTCCTGCTCTTTGTTGTAGTTATAAAGCATAATGTAATTATTTTCTTAATTCCGCAACACTATTATAAATTAAACTTTTTAAGTATCTGAGCAACAATAAGTTGCTTGGGATTTTGTTATGTCAGAATTTTCACTTATCTTAGTGTTGCAAAATCAAACAAGCAAAAATCTGATATGAGGTGGCAAAGATACAAATTAAATCTGAGAAACTCACTCCTTTTGGGGGATTATTTTCAATCATAGAGCAAATTCAGTAATGAGAGGACGTGTAAACGCAATAAGGACGTTCAAGGGCTTAGTTGCGGATTTGAGGGTAAATGTTTTCCAAACAGAAATTTTTTACAGAAACAAGATTTCGGAATAAGAAGATTTTAACCAATAATAGGTAAACGGGAATACCTACAACAAGGTAGTTTGACAACCCGAAAAGCTAAAACAGCATTTTCCCCTCATCACATCTGGGTAAAATCTTCGTATTTTCTTACTTAAGATTTCATAATATTTAGGTATTGTCACATCGTATGAATCTTTATGTTTTTGTTTCCAAAAGTTAAGGATACCATTCTTACATGATAATATAAAACATATAATATAATAATGAACAAGAATTTACTTCTACTAGGACTTTTGTTCTGCGGACTTTACTCTTCCGCCTTAGCAGAAGAGAATGCAACCACAAACAAAGGAACAGAGTCTACCGTAAAAAGCGAAAGCAAGGACGACGATGGCAAAGTGAAGAAACTTGCCAACGCCCTTTCACGTTTATCTATCGGCGGATATGGCGAGGCTGTTACTTCGCGCAACTTCTACAGCCAGCACTTCAACCGCTACCGTAATCCTGCTACCTACAAGAATGACGACAGCCACGGACGCTTCGACCTGCCACACGTCACTCTCAACCTCGGCTATAACTTCGGCCATGGATGGACCATGGGTATGGAGATTGAGTTTGAGCATGGCGGCACAGAGAATGCCGTAGAGATTGATGCTGACGAGAGTGGCGAATACGAGGCTGAGACAGAGCGCGGCGGCGAGGTTGCCCTGGAGCAGTTTTGGATTAACAAGGCTTTCTGGAGGTAAGTTCAACATCAAGGCTGGTGAGATTATCATCCCTGTCGGAGAAATAAACGCCTACCACATGCCTAACGACTTCTTCTCCGTCTACCGTTCTGAGGGTGAAGCAAAGATGTTGCCAAACACATGGCACCAGGTCGGTATCTCTCTTTGGGGACGCATCAGCGACTGGCGCTACGAGGCTATCTTCACTTCCGGTCTTGATGCCGAGCGCTTTGGGCACAACTGCTACGTGCATTATGGCGCAACAAGCCCATACGAGTATAAGTTGGGAAATGTATATGCTGGTGCAGCACGCATCGACAACTATTCCATCCCTGGTGTCCGTCTCAGTCTGAGCGGATACTACGGCTATACTTTCAAGAACACGGAGCGAAAGGCAAGTGCATCTTATGATAAGGTACACGGAGCCTTGGCAATCGGAAGTTTAGGACTGGAGATGAAGCGCTGGAACTGGATAGTACGTGGTAATGTTACCTATTCTCATCTCGCAATGCTGCCAAGATGACCACCTTCATGAACGCTTACCCCAAGCACACCCAACAGGACGGTTCGCCTTCAAAGCACTCTCCTATCGCAAGCAACGCCTACTCTGTAGGCCTTGAGGCTGGCTACAACATCTTCTCGCAGATTGGCAGCCTGAGCGACAAACAGAAGCTTTATATCTTCGGGCGCTATGAGGACTACAACACCTATGCCGCCGGTAAACAGAAAGTGGCTTACAAATACGACCGTGTTAAGAGAATGGCGGTCGGCGTAAACTACTCTCCTATCAAGCAGATTACAATCAAGGGAGAATACAGCAACCGCTTCCTCAGCCACGGCTACAACAACGAGCCAAGCGTTTCATTGGGAATAACCTATGCTGGATGGTTCCTGAAATAATTTAAAGTTTGGAATATAATATTAATTTAAGTTTCTGATTTGGAAAAGACATTAAAACGCCCATTTTATTCTGTACAGTCCAGTATTTGTGTAATGTATCTATGTCAATTACTTCAGTACTCTTAGGGAGATTACTCCAGTACTTACGCAAGAGTACTGCAGTACTTACGGGAGAGTACTGAGCAAGTTGACTTTGAAAACGACAATGACATTACTAAAATGGCGATGATATTAAAAACAAAATAAATGGTTTACTCTCAGTTTTACCATTACTCACATAAAAAAGAAAATTTAATAATAAAGTAAAAATCAAGAAAATGAACAATTTTTTTAAGTATTCAATGATGTTTGCAGCTGCATTGGCTTTCACAATGGGCTTAACAAGCTGCAGCGATGATGACAACGACGAACAGGAAGTAACAATCAACTCCAACGAGCTGAAGAAAGTCAACGCAGGCTATGTTGACAACACGATTGTTGCAACATACCGTAACCTTGCCGACTATAACAAGCAACTCGTTGCCGACCTCAACGCCATGTCTGACGATGCCGGCGTTGCAAAGGCTTGCGAGACATGGAAGCGGTCACGAAAATGGTGGGAGTTCTCCGAGGCTTTCCTCTTCGGAGCTGCCGGCGACTATGCTATCGACCCTCACACAGACACATGGCCATTCGACCGCACTCAGTTTGACAAATACATGAACAAGTATAAGGATGCTATGCTCGGAGAGGAAGGATATGAGGATGAGACTAATATCATCGACGAAGCTATCGCTACAGGACAGAACCTCACAGGCTTTCACGCTGTAGAATATCTTATCTTCCGCAACGGACAGCCACGTCACTTCGCTGACATGACACACAACGAAATCTACTTTGCCAAAGCTGCAGCACAGGATCTCTACCTCAGCTCCTTGAAGCTCGTTTCCGCATGGGGCGGCAAGGTTTCTGCCGACGAGCAGGCTCTCCTCGACAAAGTTGAATTCGCATCTTCCATCAACTATGGCGAGAACTTCAAGAACGCAGGCAATGCCGGTTCTACCTACTCTACCGTTGTACTTGCATCCAAGGAAATAATTGCCGGTGCAAACGACATCATCGGTGAGGTACGCGACTCTAAGATTGGTGCTCCTGCCACAGGTGCGGACGTCAACTACATCGAGTCTCCTCATGCCTATAACTCTATCCAGGACTTCTACGACAACATCATGTCTTGCAAGCACGCTCTCTATGGCGGCTGTACAGTCGACGGAACAACCCCTGAGGCAAAGTCTCTCATCGGCGTCTGTCTGAAAAACGACAAGACCAAGGCTGCCGCACAGAACGTCATGACTAACCTTGAGAATGCTCTATCCAAGATCAGCAACATGAAGAAGCCATTCGTTCTCTACTACACAGACCAGAGTGCAAGAGATGCAATGGAAGCTCTCGACGGACTGGAGAAGTCTCTGAACGTCCTCAACAATCTGCTCGACTAACAAGTCCATAGGATAAACATCCGAAAGAACATTAAAAATTTTAATAACCGTTGGTGGTCTGCTCCAAAACAGCCACCAACATTTCACGTCTAACAATAAACAACATTATGAAACAGATCTATTTAGTTCCTGCGTTGTTCTCGGTATTGGCATTAACAGCCTGCACCGATGACGACAAGCTCGACACCAATCTGCCGGAAGCCATCTACGGTAAAGCCAGCGATTGGTACTATGCCGGAGGAAAACTCGGCACGACAAGCATCCAGTCTGCCTACGCCTACCGCCAGGCTACCCAGGCTGTTGAGGACGCTGGTCTGTCGCTGAACTTCCAGATTGGCGAGTCGCTCTTCGAGAAAGACTACAACACGTCCAACGACGCCTTCGCTGGACTCGGTCCTGTCTACGTGCGCCGCGGCTGCCTCTACTGCCATCCCAACTATGGCCACGGTAAGCGTCAAACAGCCTATCGTGCCGATCAGGACGGCAACGGCTACCTGCTCGTAGTCTACGACAAGAAGACCAATGCTATATCTATTCCGTAGCCGGAATGCCGCAGACCAAGGCTGTAAAGCCGTTCAAGCCTCAGATTGACGAGAGCAAGATCAATATTGAATGGAAGAACTATACAGACGAATGGGGCAACAAGTTCCCCGATGGCGAGACCTACTCGCTCATCTATCCTGAAGTTACCATCCCAGCCGACGCATACTACTCTCCCGTGACGGTGAAACGCAACGGACAGTATGTGGTTATCCCTGCCGACCAGGTGGCAAGTGAAATCGGCGTACGCCTGGAATCTACCATCGGAATCTACGGCACCGGACTTACCGATGCCATCCCCGACGACTCCATCACAGCAGAATGGAAGCGACAGAGCGAATACTTCAACTCCGTAGGCAAGACCAACGCCCTAAACCCTGCCTACTGGAGCCAGGCTGACAACAAGTGGGTCAGCTACTACGTGAACAAAGCCGGCGACAAGAAGCAGTATGTCCGTCGCTACACCTACGCCATAAGCCGCGGACCTATCCTCGACGGCCCCGGAGCAAACGCCATCTGGAACATCACGAACGTGACCCGTCCCGACCGCCGCTACCACTACTTGAGCCTCGACGGTACCATCTATGCCAAGTCGTCTATGGAAGACCCTGACGTTCAGGCTGGCTTTCCGGAATACATCAAGCAGATTGACCCGAACAACGCTCATCCTACGTGGCACACAGACGACGTGAAGCAGAACATCTACAACTACCTGATGGCCAAGGATCTCGATGCGGAAATGTCAAACCAACAGTACAAGAACTTCATGATATGGCACCGCGGACTTGCCGTCCCTGCAGCCCGCAACACGGGTACCGACCGCTTCAAGCAGGGCATGAAGCTCTTCAAGGAAATCGGATGCGCCAACTGCCACCGTCCGTCATGGACCACCGCCAACGACAACATCCAGGACCCTAACGGCATCTTCAAAAACGACGACATGCCACGCTATCCTCACCAGAAGATATGGCCATACACCGACTTCGTGCAGCACCGTCTCTTCATGGAGAACAACATCCGCACTGGCTGGTGCCGCACCACTCCTCTCTGGGGTCGCGGACTGTCTAAACTCTGTACCGGTGCCGAAGACCGTCTCCACGACTGCCGTGCACGCAACACCATAGAGGCTATTATGTGGCACGGCAACGCAAGAGTGATGCTCGCTACACCATCGAGAAGTTCCGCAACCTCTCAAAGACCGACCGTGACAACATCATATTCTTCGTTGAGTCGATTTAACAAACACTTTAATACAAATATGAGCGTCTTTACCATCACCCAGGCGGTGAAACGCTCATAAATCCAACCGCACACTACCCATTATATACAATAAGGTGGCGTGTGGCTTTTCTTTGACCACACACCAATGAAACATCTAAAGAATCTGATTCTAATCGTGGCGACAGCGATAATCCTCGTTCTCATTGCCACAACAATTATCGAAAGCAGCAAAGGCACACCCTTTGTACGCCAGAATATCTACAGTTCCCTGTGGTTCATACTTCTGTGGGCAGTTCTTGCTGTGGCAGCCACATGCTACATCGTGCTCCGCAAACTGCACAGAACCCCCATCGTATTCCTCATCCACGCCTCATTCCTGGTGATTCTCCTTGGAGCCTTTGCCTCATGGAACATGTCCGAAAGCGGCAATATCCATCTGCGCCATGGCGAATCAACAAACCTGATGAAGAACTCGGAGGGAGAACCAGAGGAACTCGGCTTCAAGGTGGCGCTCAAAGACTTCTGCGTAGTCACTTATCCTGGCACCGACGCTCCGATGGACTACGTTACCACTCTCTCTGCCGACAGTCACGACATCAAGGTGTCGATGAACAACATCGGTAGCTACCAAGACTACCGCTTCATACAGTCGGGTTACGACAGCGACATGCAGGGCACCACGCTCATCCTCTATCACGACCCTTGGGGCATAGCCATAACATACTGCGGTTACGCCATGCTCTTCATTTCGCTCATCGCCGCCATGTTCAGCAAGCGTACAAGAATACGTTCTCTCTACCGCAAAGCCCTTTCGCAGCAAGGCTCAAAGGCACTCCTGCCTCTTCTGCTCCTCACCGCCCCAGCCCTCGTTCCTTCTGCCAGCGCACAGGAAAGGGTAAAGATTGACAGCAACATCGCCGACGACCTGGGCAGAATCTGCGTGCTCTACAACAGCAGGATAACTCCACTCAACACCGTTGCCACAAGCTTCGTCACCAAGCTTTGTGGCAAGTCCACCTGGGACGGGCTTTCCTCCACTCAGGTCTTTGCTGGATGGATATTCGACGTGCCTTATTGGGAAACGGTAAAGATGATAGAGGTAAAAGACTCAAAAGCGCAGGAGCTGCTCGGCATCAGCGGAAAATGGGCTTCTTTCTCTGACTTTTGGGACTCATACAACAACTATAAGCTCGATGCCCCTCTGAAGGAAGCATACAAGAAGGGCGACACAAAACTGCAGAAGCAGCTGCGCGACGCTGACGAGAAGTTCAACATCATCCGCATGCTCTATGGCGGAGAGATGCTGAAGATGTTCCCATACACCGACCGTCGTGGCAACATGCAATGGTTTGCTCCCGGCGAGCCGCTCGGCAACATTTCGCTCGACGAAAAGGAACTGACGTTCATCAAAAAGTCGATGGACTATCTTGCCGAAAGCATCATAACTGGCGACAAAACCCGTGCCGAAGAAATAGCAAAGAAGATATACAGCTACCAGCACGTAAGGGCAAAGTCTGTCGTACCCACCAAGTTCCGCATTCTAACGGAAATCCTCTACAACAGGATAAACGCACATCACTTTCCCGTCATACTCTACCTCACTATCTCGCTTCTGCTCGCCATAGTCTCTACGGTCAGCCTCAACAATAAGAAGCGCAAAGTAGCCTCAACCATCGGCAGCGCACTCATCTGGGTAATGCTCGTCCACACCACTCTGCTGCTCGCCCTGCGCTGGTACGTCTCCAGCCATCTGCCTATGTCAAACGGCTACGAAACGATGCAGTTCATGGCGTGGGCAACGCTCATCGTCACTCTCCTCATGCAGAAGCGCTTCCTGCCCATCAGGCAGTTCGGACCGTTGCTATCGTCGTTCGCCCTGCTCGTGGCAATGATAACCGACAGCAATCCGCAAGTCACACAGCTCATGCCCGTGCTGCAGTCGCCTCTGCTCTCCGTTCATGTTATGGTAATAATGTTCTCCTACGCCTTTTTCGGTCTTATGGCACTCATCGCCATACAGGGCATCGCCGCCCACTACCGCAGGGAGATGGAACAGGAAAGCCGCCTTGCCGCCCTCTCGCAGTTTCTGCTCTATCCAGCCGTGGCGCTCATTGCCATCGGCATCTTCATCGGAGCCGTATGGGCAAACGTCAGCTGGGGGCGATACTGGAGCTGGGACTCCAAAGAGACATGGGCTCTCATCACGATGCTCATCTACTCTGCCCCTCTCCACAGCGACCTGAAATGGCTGCGCAAGCCGCTCCACATCCACATCTACATGCTGTTGGCATTCCTCAGCGTACTGATGACGTACTTCGGAGTGAACTATTTCCTCAGCGGCATGCACTCTTATGCATAAACCCAAATCGGTCATTAACATAAAAAGGAAACGCTGGCTGCACGCTTCATCAGTCTGCGTTTCCTTCCGCCTTTATCTTCTTGACGTTAAGGATTCCTACCATCATGTTATATGAACCTCAGATACAGTTAAACACCTCTCCGTAGATGTCTATCTCCGGCGTATATTTCCATTCTTTGTCTTCCTTCAACGAATTGTTCTTTAAGCAAACAGCGGTTTTCAGACTGGTCTTATGCGGCGGCTGCAAACTGCGACCCATGGTGTAGCCTGTCCACAGCAGACAGGCAATAACACATACAACGGTATTCTTGCCTGTTGTAAAGGCAGCGCCACGTCCCGTATCAGACTTTACTTCTCTGACAAGCAAAGCTCTACTTTTATAACATTTCTTCATAAATTTACAGTTTAAGGTTTCGATTATAGCACAAATATAGCAAAATATTTTATAAACCTTAATTCCGTAACACTATTATAAATTACCCCACTTCGGGATAACTGAGTGTCTAATATGATATAAATGCAGCGTGAATACA
>NZ_BAIS01000068.1 GCF_000613345.1 Prevotella disiens JCM 6334 = ATCC 29426
AGGTATTTATAAAAATGTATATAGTCACAATCCCATTATGAACTATCTAAAAAGGGCAAGCCTAATTTATTATAAGAAAGGGAAATTGCTTGTCAGAAATGATATTGACAGTTTATATTTGCCTAAACTCTCTGTTGATAACCTTGAATGAATCAGCAGTAACCAAAATCAACAAAGGAACAGAATAGTGGACAAATGAGAATAGTCACGCTCCATACAAGGGTATTAAACGGAGAGAGCAATAAACAGGAAAGAATGACGTTAAATAATTGATAACTATAAACAATTAAAAGTATGATTGAATTTGAAGTAAAATCAAAAAAAGCAGCATATATCGGTGAACATAAGAGACAGACCCAAGACGCATTCCTTATGCAGGTAATGAAGCTGATGGCTTGACCATCAATTACAAGGACAAGTATGCACAGCAACTGCAATCCATCAAAGACAACTACAAAACGTTTGACCTACCTTATTCTGGAAAGGACAATAACGACTATGTAAGCGGTCAAGGGTTCTGTTGTAACGATGGTACGCCAGAGGCTGCTCAAGCAAGGGCGATGGCTCGTGCTTCTATTGATGGTAACTTCAAGCCGAATGAAGAGTACGAGAAGATGCAGTTCTACTATCACTCCGACCACTTGGGCAGCTCAAGCTACATCACCAACCTTGACGGCGAGGTAGCTCAGCATATCGAGTACGTGCCGTTCGGCGAGGTATTCATCGAGGAGCGCAACAACACTTGGAACACGCCTTATCTCTTCAATGCGAAAGAATTTGACGAGGAAACGGGAATGTACTACTATGGTGCGAGGTACTATGAGCCACGGTTGAGTCTATGGATGACTGTGGATCCAAAGATGGAGAAATATCAGAATGTTAGTGCCTATGTATATTGTTTAAATAACCCATTAAAGATTATAGATCCTGATGGTAAAGATATTGTCTTTCTACTGGACAGAGAGGCTGCTAATGGATTTGGTCATGCTGCAGTTCTCATTGGAAATGAAACCTCAGGGTGGAAATACGTTTCGATAAATGGAACAGGAGGAGGAAATCCGTGGGGAAAGAATCGAAATCCTGATTCAGGAACGCCTATAGTTGACAGTAATGGAAAGGTTGTAACTGACCTTAAAAAAGCTGTTCTTACGGCTAATTCTATTAATAGCTATTTGAAAGAGCATCATTCCTATGATGATTATACGAGAATAGCAACCTCTACAGCAGAAGTATAAGGCAATGACACGCAGCTGGTCTTTCACGTCGGTCATACGGGTGTCCCATCTATCCCAGCATGGCACTTCCTCTGTCTCTCTGTGTCCGTAACGATTGTTGTTGGCTACTTCTAATTTTAGCCTAATCTTATGTTTTATTCTGTTATCTAATCACGACTTTGGAGTGATTTAATCCCCTTTCGGGGCAAGGGTCTTTGTGGTACAAATGGCAATTTGTGGTACAAAGACACACCTTGCCAATATCAAGAATGAGGTTGATAAGCCCACTGCTGTGTTACTGTATTCACTGAATGCGGTAACTCAGCACAGGCTTGCATTCGTGGAATGCAATAGTTCAGAGTTTTCGCCATTTTTCAATCTCCTCTTTACATTGGTCAAGATGTTCCCGAAGTACCTGTTCCGCATACCCTGAAACGCTCGCTCCCTGCTCTCCAATTTTTCGCGCAATAAAACTTAGCCTTCGTTGGGTTTCCTCCGACACATACACGGCTTTGCGATGGCTAAGGCGGATAGGCTGAAGGTACTTCTCTTGGAATAGAGCCAATTCTTCTCTATCCTTATTTTTTGTCCTGCTTGCCCTATGAAGTGCTTCAACTTTGTCTGTTTTTCTATTTTCAAAACCACTTTCTTTCTCTGCTTCCACAGGAGCAAAACTCTTCCGTTCCATTTCCAACTCGAACTCTGAAGGCTGGTCATAAAAAGGGAGGTCTTCGGGCTTATGTGGCTTAACGCCATAATTTTCCATGTCTTTAATGGCTTGTTCCAAACGTTGTCTTCTGTTTTCATCCATAGCTATCATGACTTCTTTGGTATCGGATTATAATGCCTTTCAAGCATAGTTTGAATGTCGCTCTGCTTGTAAAGTATCTTCCCACCAATTTTATAGTATGGAAGCGTTCCTGCATTTCTGTACTCTTGGAGCGTGCGTGTGCTAAGCCGTAACTGGCTGCACACTTCCTCGCTCGAAAGGTAAACCTCACCATTCAGCATCGGACGAGCTGTGTCACAATACCGCTCCAACTTCTTCAAAGTGCTTTCCATCTGTTGTGAAAACAACTGCATTTGAGGGTCTTCCTGCGTAATGATTTCATTCTCTGCCATAATTCATTCATTCTTTGGGTTCATTCCTTGACAGCATTCAGCATTTCACTGATGTCAGTCTGTTTGTAATAACACTTGTGTCCAATCATGGAGAAAGGGATTTTACCTGTATCTCGATATGATTGCAGGGTACGTTTGCTGATACCCAAACGCTTGCACACAGCTTCGTTGTCGAGCCATTGCTCGGTCTCAGGCGGATTGCCGATGAGTTTTTCCACGTGGTGGATAAAGTCTGCAAATTCGGAGCGGTGTCGCTCCCATGCTTTACTGTCGATAATAATAAGTTTCATTGCCTTAATTCTGTTTTGGTTACTTTATTGTTATTCGGCAAACGAACTATTATGCAGTCCGTTGCCGTACTTCTCGGATGCAAAAGTAAGTCCTCAAAAGCATCGCTGTAAGGAATGAGGAAAAGCAGGGAAATGTTAGGAAAATAAGAGAAAAGCCCACGAGGAAATCCCTCAGCATTATTGCGGTAATGAGATGAGGTGCTGGTTCTTTCCTTTTATTGCATAGTTGTTGGTCTATCGCCAGTTCGATAGTTCGACAAATCGAGATGTCGAACTATCAATAGTTTGTCTTGACAACAAATAGTCTTGACAACAGATAGTCTTGACAATAAATTGTTATGACAACAAATTGTACAAACAATAGCTTGTCATATAATAAGATTGTTAAGACAATCGTTAGTTCTAACTATTGTTTCTATCATTCGCTTTTGCGTCCAAAGAGCCTGAGTATGCCGTATTCGTTCGGGCTTTTTACTCATCGACTTGCCATGTCGTGCAAGGTTGGGAGCGAAAAATACTACCGCACAAAGAAGGCTATTTGGAATGAATAGACGAAAATAAAACACCCTGCGGTGGAGATTTTTCGCTCCACTCGCAGGGCTTGACCTTGCAAGGCATAGGACAATCGATGTACCTTTGCCCGATAAGAATACGGCTTCAGGCACTTGGATTATGCTAAAAATGTACAATATCTTCGTGTTATCTGATTACAACTGTTTTACCGTTGGCAGATTATTGCTCTCGATGAGCAGCACTATTGTGCCTGTAAGTTCAGTGTATAATTTATCATACTGCTCGGTTGCGGAGAAGTCATCGGTCAGCTCATAACCATCAAATATGGCTTGCATCGCTTTGTTCCTTATCAATATCAGCGCAAGCCTTTTAGGGAGAGGTGCAGGGAGTTCTCTTTCAAATTCGTTCTCCAAAACGGAAACAAGGGTATCGTACTTTGAAAAGTGTAGCCCACTAAAAAGCACTTCACTTGCTATGCTTTCTGCTTCTAAATGATTAAAACCATGCGCCACGGCATCGCAGCAGGCTGTTAGTGCCATATCTGCTCGCGCTTTGATAAACTCCGTATCACTCATTCTTTCGGGGTGATGTTCACTTATATAGCTTTCTAACTTCAATCGGAAGTAGGAAAGTTCTTTCTTTTTGTTTTCCTTCATTGTTATAGATGTTGTATGTGAATAATTAAGTTGGATTTTTCCATTATAACTGTGCTTGCATATTATGATTAAGGATTTGCAAACTGCCTGTTGTTGCTTGCTGCTCAATAGCATCACAGTATTTTGAAAACTCAGCACTCTCACGCTCTTGTAATTGGCTCATATCCTCCCTTATCTTCAAGTCAGTTATTTTTCCATAAATCTGTGTCGTACCAATATCACTATGACCAAGCATCTTACTGAGTGTTTCCATTGAAATGCCATTTGACAAACAAATCGTTGTCGAAAAGGTATGTCTTGCCATGTGAAAGGTTAAGCCTTTCTCTATCTGGCATATCTGCCCGATGTTCACGCACGCAAAAGAAGCCTTTCGCACGGTCAAGTTAGGAAAAATCAACTCGTCATCTTGTTTGTCCTTGATGTATAAGTCAAGTATCTAACGTGCAATGGGTAGTAATGGAATGATGGCTTCCACATCCGTCTTTTGCCTTTTGATGCGTATTTCCAAAGTACCGTCTTCATACCGATGAATATGCTTGGGCGTTAACCTCTGCATATCAACCCTTGCCAATCCTGTAAAGGCGCAGAAAAGAAACAACTGCCTTGCACGCTCAAACTGCTTGTCAATAATAGGTGTCTGCAACACTCGTTGTAACTCTTCCGTAGTAAGATACCTGCGAGTTCGCTGTGGCAGTTCAGCCTTGTACTCTACAAATGGGTCTATGCGGATATACTTCTTTTGCTGCCCTATACCAATGAGTTTTCTAAGGAAGATAATCACAATCTGAATGGTTGCAAGAGAAAGCTTCCGTTGGCTTTTGAGATAAAAGTCCAATCCCTCAATAAAACCATAGTCTAACTGCGAGTAGCGAATATCTGTTATATCTAACCTATCTTTTAAGTAGGCTTCAATGAGTTGTTTGGCATAGATGTAATTTGCAAAGGTAGATTTTGCTACGGTCAGACCAACACAAGGACGCTTTTCCTCAATAAAGAGATTGGCTTCCTCTATCAGTATACCATTCCGATTACTATCTTCTGTCAGCAAACTTTTAAGCAACTCTGCGCTTACATATCCCTTTTGCCAAATCCACTCTTGGTATTTAGTCTGTACCTGTTTTTCTTTCTCTGCCAACAAGCGGTTGATTTCCCTTATATCATCTGTATTGCCTTTGCATCTGCCGTGTTTGGCATCCCAATTACTCGGATTGATGTCTAATCCCAAACTGTATTGCACCTGCTGCCCGTCGATAGTAATACGTCCCATAATCGGGCATTTGCCGTTTTTCTTCTGTTTGGAACGGTTGATGTAGAACAATGTCTTGAATGTACTGCGTGCCATAAGCTATAATTTTAAGGTGAATGTATCTTGTATGCAAGTTTGAACCCTCCTCATATCCTGCCTTATTCTTTCTGAATTGACCGCTGCATATACTTGTGTCGTTCTGAGGTTGGTATGCCCCAACATACCGCTTACCGTTTCTATCGGCACACCTGCCGATAAGGTGATGACTGAAGCGAAGGTATGGCGAGCCATGTGAAAGGTCAATGGCGTTTTCATACCGATGTTTCGCTGTATATGGTGCATCGCATTGTGTACAATGTCTACGGTAGGTACATCAAACACATATCCTGCACGTTTGCCCCTATATCGTTCCATAATTGCCTTTGCTGGTGGGAGGATTTGCACTCGGTAAGGTGTTTTGGTCTTGACACGCTTACCCTTGATGCAGAGTTTGCCCTCCTCACATACGATATTCTCCTCTTTAAGGTTACGTACATCGGAAATTGCCAACCCTGTGAAGCATGAAAAGACAAATAAATCACGCACTATTCTGTAGTTATCCCACTCAATATGCAGACTGATGATTTTTTGCAGTTCCTCTTGGGTTATATTCCTCGGTGTTCCTTTGGCTTTCTCGTAGCTGTACCCAAGGAATGGGTCTAAATCCAAAAATCCTTTCTTAACCGCCATACTTACAATGGTCTTTAAGGCAGATAATGTACTGCTGATGCTGGCACGTTTGAGTTTCCTATCTACGGTCAGATAGTATTCATAGCCTTCAATAAAGGTTTTGTCCAACCCAACAAGAGGAATGTCGCTCAATTTATACTTCTTATTCACATACTCACGAAGTAAGGAAGATTGGTAAGTGCGGAGCTTGAAAGTTTTTAAGGCTCTGTCTATCCCAATGCGCTCCTTTGTATGCTGAAGATACGTTGCGTTACACTCCAATAGCATTGTTTGGCGATTGATTTGTCCCTGATAGGCATTGCGCACATCGGTAGCATTGAAACTCTCTCCACGTTCAAGTAATTCAAGGTAGCGAGTATGGATGAGCGCAGTACATTCCCCCAACCATTGGTTGATAGTGGTTGCAATGGCACTTTTGCCCAATAGTCGCTGCTTTCTGCTATCCCAAAGAGATAACGGTGTTTTCTGTTTGGTGGAGAAGCCTGAATGCCTGTTACCTAACTCTATGCGCCCAATGATGGGCACCATTCCTTTCTTGTCCAATCGTTTCGCCTGCACGAAAAACGATACTTTCAGTTGGTTTTCTTTCATGTCTTTTTTTTGTTTGCAAAGTTACTTACTATGGAGTGTCTATGAGCTATGCAAAACAAAGAGGAAAGAAGAATAAACAACTAACATACAATGAGTTGTATTCTATTCGTAACCCCTTTTTGCTTTTAGTGCAATGGGTTACGAGTTGGGAACGGAACTAATGCCGTTTCTCGCTTCTTTCTGCTCATTCCCCAAAAGCAACCAAGCGTATAAAGTACTATTATTCAGTTACTTTTGTTTTTCCTTATCCTTTCTTCTTTCATTGTCATTATCTTACTGACTATGCCCGCAAGATGAGCTTGGATCTACGCATGATAGACGAAAATGGGTACTCGGATCATATTGACAACAAGGCAAGCCATTGTGCAAAGCTACTTAATGACTACTATCAGAAGTATGATGCACAAAAGGGAACGCAGTTTGTTTTCTCTGATTTGGGGACTTACAAGCCCAGCGGAGATTTCAATATCTATTCGGAGGTAAAGCGTAAATTGGTGGAAGATTATCATATCCCGTCCTACGAGATACGCTTCATTCAGGAGTGCAAGAATGAGAAAGCCAAGAAAGCGATGGTCGAAGCAATGAATCGTGGAGACATCCGTATTATCTTCGGTTCTACTTCCATGCTCGGCACGGGTGTCAATGCCCAGCAGCGTGCCGTGGCGGTGCATCAACTTGACACGCCCTGGCGACCTTCAGATTTGGAGCAGCGAAATGGTCGGGCAATTCGTAAAGGTAATATGGTTGCCAAAGAATTTGCGGACAATAAAGTCGATGTGATTATTTATGCCGTGGAGCGGTCGTTGGACAGTTATAAGTTCAACTTGCTGCATAACAAGCAATTGTTTATCAATCAGTTGAAGACCAATACGCTCGGTAGTCGTACCATTGACGAGGGTTCGATGGACGAGGATAGCGGTATGAACTTTTCAGAGTATGTTGCCGTGCTATCTGGTAATACAGACTTGTTAGAGAAAGCCAAACTCGACAAGAAGATTGCCACGCTGGAATCTGAGCGTAAGAACTTCCTCCGTGAGCGTGATGCCGCAACGGGAAAGTTGGCGGAGATTGACAGCTCCGTATCTTTTCATTCGGACAAGATTAAGGAAGCAAGGTAGACTTGGCGTGCTTTGAGAAGCGTGTGGAGCGTGACAAAGAAAGTAATCCTATCAATAAACTTGTCATTAAAGGTGTGGAGGACAGTACGGACATCAAGGTCATTGCCGCACGCCTGCAGGAGATTAACGACAAGGCACGCACCAAGGGCGAGTACAATAAAATCGGTGAGATTTATGGTTTTTCAATCATGGTGAAAACGGAAAGTACCTCAAAGGATTTGTTTGACTGCTCCGTGAATCGTTTCTTTGTCAAAGGGCAGGAGAGTATCTACTATACCTATAATAATGGTAAGTTGGCTACCGACCCGAAACTTGCGTGTGAGAATTTCTTGGGTGCGCTGGGACGTATCCCGAAGGTGATAGAGTCGCATGAGAAGGAGAAAGAGAAGGTTGCAGCCAATAAGGAAATCTATACTGCTATTGCTAATGGGACGTGGAAGAAAGAGGACGAGCTTCGTTCGCTCAAAGGGCAGTCGGCAGAGTTGGACAGAAGGATTGCCTTGACGATTACAGATAACAAAGAGGATAAGGAGGAGGAAAGGGACATATCCAATAATGAAAATTCCACGACAATGAAGAGTAGTACCACTCAGACACAAGAAAAGGAAGAAGACAATCACTATCAAAGCATCCGCCCTAAATGGAGACTTTAAGTGTAAGTATAAGCAATTAGACTTGACAATCTTTATTGCCAAGTCTAATTGCTTTACCTAATATCCACCTTTATTATGGAGCAATCATCTTTTCTATGTTGCAAGGGTGGCAATTCCTTGTTTTGCAGATAAGCATTTATATGATGGCATTTATAAAAGCCATCGCTGCAAAGAAGAAAGCCGTCGCCAATTTTCATGGGTATATTTTGCACTTCTATCGGGTTCCTAAATCCTTTGCCGTTAATACAGACTGTGAGATAATATTCATTCTCTATGCACACGACATCATCCGTCGTAAGTTGCGTAATTGTTCCATCAATGCTTTTATGATATAATCGGACATCACCCAATGAAGTGTAATATAGTTGCATATTAGTGATGTACATAAGAGTAAGTGCAGCTCCCATCTTGGATTTCTTTTGGTAGCATAATTCACCCAGAATATTATCGGCATACTCAATGCTCCGTCTAATCAAGTTAAGCGGATTGGACACTTCATTGTGCACAAAATAATAGCGTACAGCCTCACAAACTGTTTTGGCAGCTTGTTCGGGAAAGGACAATCCTCCCATGCCATCGGCAAGTACCACTAATGTTCCACCAGCTAATTCTTCATATAGGACAAAGTCGCCATTCTTTTCGCCAGCAGCAATACTTTGAAACTCAATCTGTATATTCATCGAAGATTCTTATTAAACACCGCTATCATTTTTTTGAAAGCTTGAAGAATTTGCTCATATTGAAAAGCAGAGTTACTGTCAAGCACTTGTTGAAGGAGTCGGCTATCCTCCTCTTTTTCAATTTCTCCCTGTAAGCATTGCCCATAATAGGCTAAATGCTCTATGGATAAAAAGCTGACAATATCATTGGCAAGCCAATATGCACCAACAACAAACTCGTCAAAGTCCTCCCAATCATATACTTCTTGATAAACATTCCGGTTTAAGTTGGCAAAGAAATAGTTATCTATGATAAAGCCCATGTCATCCGCATCTTTGCTTGTTTGGATATTGCGATCCAGCCAAGCATTGAGTTTGAGGATGAAAAGTCCATGTAGCGATGCTATCTTGATGTCGAATTTATTATCAATGCTTACGGTTATGGCATCTTTCAGCACTTCCTCAAATCCTTTAACCGACATGGCAATATCTTCTTCCGGTGGCCAGTAAATATAGCCATCTTCCTTTGTAACTTCACCGTATGGTACAACGTCCATTTCGTAAGCCCCATAATAAAACCGCTGATACATTTTCTCTTCTTTTGTAAATCCATGCGATAAAAGTGTCTGCGTAATATCGTCAAAGGCTTTCCAGTTAGGAATGGCAATAGCGAGATCCAAGTCTCTTGTCTTTCGACCAGAACTTATTCCTACTAACTGTCGAATCAATATATCCCGGGCTGTTGCACCTATGACAAAGAAGTCTTGTCCAACTTCTTTGAAACATTCATTGACTACGCTTAGCAATTCTATCAAAAGAGGATTGCCTATTTTATCACTTGAAATCTGGAAGTTCATCGTTCAATAATTTGTTTGCAGCTTCTATGGAACGGCTGTTTCCATCACCTAACAGGTCCGCATAAATAAGGATTGCGGGCATCTTGCCGGCTTTCCAGAATTTTTGATACATTTCTATTTCTCCCTCAATGGTATGCACGGCACCAGTTTTCATCAGGTTGCCGAAAGCTAAATCTGTGTAAATCTCAAATTTCTGTGGTGTTAAATACCCATCAATTTGATAAGCTGCACATTCTCCGCCCCAGTACATCCCCTTAGGCAAGGTTATCTTATCCCATTGCTCTTTGCTCTTTGCGTCTCTGAACCCCAAACGCTTAATCAGCAATTTAGGCTTAAGTACTTGATGGTAATTCTCCACCCACAAGTCAAGCAATCGACGCTTATCCCTTAAAGTGCGTTTTTTCTTGGTTGTGAGAACAAATTTACGCACCTCTAATTCATCAAGTACATTTTTTACGGTACCCAAAGAAACCGCACATTGTTCCTTAATTTCTCGGAAAGTCTTACTTATGTTATTATCATCTTGTAGCAAAAAGAAAATGACCTTTAGTCCTGCCTCTTGAAATATAGGATAACTCTTGTTAAGCGTTGTAGGTGCTTTTTCGCCTGTATGAGAGAGTTGAAATATGATACCCTTGTCTTTTGTATGCCGAATTTGATAGTTTCCTGCGGTATCGGCAAAGTTGATGCCAGCCGTTCTCAAAGTTTCATAGACCATGGGTTGCACATATCGTGCTACTACCAAAAAAGGGATTGCCTGCAAATCAGGACAGTTTTTTATGGTATCTTTGATACGAGTTACATTAACACCGTTCACCTCGTTTTCAATTAAGCAAAGAAAATTTATCCCCAAGATTTTTATTTGTCCCTTAATCATAGGGTTTTCTTGTGGAATAAAATCGTATGTAATGCTTTCGTTACTTTCTAACCATTGTAACTTCATAGCATTTACTGCTTGTTCAATAATAAGTAATTCACTCATATTTGTTCATTATTCAAAACCTGTTCAATTCTATTGAACAATGCAAAGATAATGAACAAATATGATAGTTCCAAATTTTCTGTTCAATAAATCATGATCGTTCAATAATAATGAACAATAAAAAACATTGAACAGCAAATACCGAGTGAAAACATACGATAAGGTCTTACCAATTATCCCGTTTGCGCAACATCTCGTCTATCTCTTCACGCAGGAAAAGAAGCCGTCCATTGGCTTTAAGATAAGGGATTTTTCCTGCCCAAACCCAGTTATAGATGGTCTTCTGCTCCACTTTGAGTATCTTGGAAACGTCGATGATGTCCAAGTATTCGGGTTTTAATGGAGGGTTTACGGTCGTGTCGATGGATTGTTCCTGTAAAACCAGCAAGCGATCAAGTTTGTCCTCGACGGTCATCAGCTTGTCAAACAAGCGTTTCTGCCATGTTTCTTCGGTTCTTTGGTCTATGTATGACATAATTCTCCTTTTTGATAGTTACCACTTGTGTCTTGCGACAAAA
>NZ_BAIS01000067.1 GCF_000613345.1 Prevotella disiens JCM 6334 = ATCC 29426
ACACGGAAGCACAGCTTTGGACTATATTTTCAGAGAAGGCAAGCTCGGTTATCGGCTTGCCTTCCACAATCTTTGCAGCAGAGATCCAAAGACTATCTATGAGGAAATGAAGATGGTCAGCGAGTACAACACACGGTGCAGGAATAAGTTCCTCCGCATAGAAATAGGCATCGCGCCAAAAGACGAGAAAAGACTGCCTGTATCCGAGCTTATGGGAATAGCCCATCTGTTTGCCAAGCGAATGGGACTTGACAACCACCAATGGGTGGCGGTAACGCACAAGGACACTGATAATAGACACATTCACATCATCGCCAATCGTATCAGCCTTTACGGAGAGGTCTATGACACCACCTTTGTGAGCAATAGGGCAGCAAAAGTGGCGGAGGAAATAAGCAGAGAGAAAGGCTTGACCATTGCAAAGGAGGTCAAGGCAGAAAAGAAATATCAAAAGACAAAAGCAAGTCCAACGAGAGAGCAAACCAAGAAAGAGGTGCAGCAAATCTGTTATGCCCTGCTTGACAAGTACAAAGGAACAGGCGTCACGGGGCATTCCATGTTCCTCTACGACCTTAGTAAGAGTGGCGTAACCATTGAACGTTTGAGGAACAAGCAGGGCAAGGTCTATGGCTTGAAGTTCTCATACGCAGGACAAACTTTCAAGGCTTCCGAAATCGGCAGGGAGTTCGGCTACCGTTCTTTGCTGAAGAACTTTGAAGCATCCAACAAGGAAGAACCAAAGAAACCATGCCTAACGATACAAGAGGCAACAGAAAAGAAAGAACAATCTGATACAGGCTATCAACTTGTACCCAAAAGCTGTTCCTCAATCTCACGAGCATCAGAAGAAACTCCGCAGATAGCACAGGCTATCGGTACAATAGCAGATGCAACCGTTAGCGCAGTCGATGAAGCAGTGGAAGTATTGGGCGATTTGATGACACCAACTTCGCAAGGCGATGACTATGCAGAAACAGCGTGGCAGCGCAAACTTAGAAACCAAGCCAACAGAAAGAAAAGACGTGGAAGAGGATTATAACCCTAATCTGAACAAAATCTGAACAAAAATGCAAAAAGAAGAATATCTCATTAAAAACGCTTGCTATTCGGTAACAAAGTATTATCTTTGCAAACGGAATAACAAGCGTTCTTTGTTAGGCAGAAAACAGCGAAGCCAAGTAGCTCGCTCGTTTCCAAATCGTTACCTGTTTAGTTTCACTAACAATGTAACTTCTTTATTTTCAGATAGATATATTTTTATAATTATCTTACCGTGCAAAACAGCCGCTTTCGCAATGCCAAATCGAAATTATCATTTTTTAGTAGAAATATCTTTACAAGCCGAAAGTGTTTATCCTTCTTTATTTCTCTTGCGTGTTGTTCTACCAGCAGAGTGTTAAGACTTGCCCAAAAGGTTTCCGTAGTATTCATTTACCTTTATTCAATACCCATCAGTTCGCGCCAGCCGCCAAGGGTGAAATGTATATAGTCGGTAATGATTTGGTTTATTTCAGTCTCGGTTAAGTCATCGTGGGTAACGATATGCCTAATGACACCTGCCCACAAATCGCAAAGAATGCGGGTGAAGTGTAGGGAAATGTCTGAATTGATATGTGGAAATAGGCTTTTTATGCGGGAGAGATAAGTTATTCCGTCGGTATATGTCGCTTCCAATAGTTGGTCGAAATAGTTCTCCAACGATGTGCCGGCTGTTTCGAATATAAGTAAACGCAACTCTTTCCGAAAGGGAACAATCAGCGATGCCACCTGTTCGCGCATCATCTCATAGTAGAATTCATGGTGAAAAATGTCGAGCGTTATATATTCTTCGCCGCCAGTTTTGCTGCGATAATCCTTGAAAGCCTTGAAAAGAGGAGCAAGGACAGCCTTCAGTAAGTCGTCCTTGCTCTTGTAGTAATTATATACATTGCCTACTGCTACCCCAGCTTTGTCTGCAATAGTCTTTATGGACGTATGCTTCACACCGTTCTTCATAAACTCGTTGCTTGCAACGATAAGTATCCGGTTGCGTATCTCGTCTTTCTGTATTTGCATAGACAGTAGCTTTTAGTAAATAGTAGGCACGATTGATTGTCTTATTCTGCAAAGCTATGGAAGAAACTTGGATTTCCCTTTACCTGCATAATTGGTCCTGCTACTTTCTTTGTTGCAGGGTCGTAGGTATAGAAGCCGTTAGCCTTCTTGTTGGAACTGCCGAATACAAGCAAGTTTCTGTGTTTGCCAATAGCGATGCCTTGTGGGTTGGAAATCTCCATTCCTTCGATAGTACTCATTGTCTTTTGTTTCAAATCAACTACAACAGGTATATTGGTAAAGCTTACATAAGGATTTTCAAAACCCTTTGAGTCGAGGGCAAACGAATTGGCATAGGTGTAGACCTTTCCGTTACCTGCGTAGTAGAATGTAGAGAAGAAGTCGGCAAACTTCGTTGGCAGTCCTGCTACTTCTACTTGGTCGAGGCGTATGCAATAGTCGGGGTCTATCTCGGTAGTTCCGTTCTTGATACGTGCAATACCGCCATGGAATTGTGGGATAAAGCCGAACGAACCGATACAGTTAATATAGATGTCTTTGTTTTCGTCTATAAAGATAGAGCCTGGGTCGATGGGGCGGGTGGCAAAGCTCATTTCCAACGAAGTATTGACGATGTGTTTCTCTACTTTATCGGTCTTTGTGTCTATTACTGCAAGCTCTATATTGTTGCGCGCTGGCATGAATTGTGCGTTCATTTGGTTGAGACCGATGAAAAGTTTACCATCTCGTATGACCATAGCTGCAGGAGCAACATTCGTTTCTGCTTGTTTAAGACCGTTCAAATCAATCTCCCCAATACGGGTCATAGTGGTAGGATTGAACACTATTATGCTGCCTAAACCCTGCAAACTGACGTATGCTTTCTCGCTGTTCAGTTCAGTTACGCAGCATGCGGCTGCCTTTGGTGGTATCTGCAGTGCGCCTTTCTTGTGCCATTTGTTGTCGGAATATATCCTATAACGTGTAATTTCTGCTTTTGTATTGCCCATATAGTCTGGCAAAACATAGATATTTCCCGATTTCGCAACTATCGGAGCGGTACCGAATCCTACAGGAATACCATTGCTGTTGTCGTAGTTTCCTGGCACCATATCGGGGAGACTCTGCATGTAAACGCTACCACTGTTTCCCTCAGGATTGGTGATACCAGCGGCAAAGATAATTCCCTTGAACGCCTTTCCTGTAGGTTCGACGGGGTTTGGTGTAGGTTCGACGGGTTTTGGTGTAGGTTCGTCGTTGTGGCTGCATGAGCTTACGAGTGCCATCATTGCGATAGCGGGAAGAATAAATCTTAAATTTCTCATTGTTTTATATGTTTATTAATTAATTATTTAAATAGGTATCTCACCTTTATTCCTATGTAGCGACCTGGTAACGGGCGGTTTAATTCAGAAACAATACGACGGTCGGTAAGATTTTTAACCTTGAAAGTAATCGTCCAACGGTCGTTGCAGAAGCTGTGTTCTAAGGCTGCGTCCATTGTCATTGAGGTTGGAATTTTGCGTTCTTGGTACTTACTAACCTCAAAATCGTAAAAGTATTGGTGTATATACGAAGCGTCGAAAAGCAGCCGTGTGTTCTGTCCGCTGCCACCAAAGAGGTTTTCTTTGTGCAGTTCGGCACCGAAGTTGGCAAGCAGATAAGGTACGTTGGGAATGCGCTTGTTGCGTGTAGGGTTCTCTACCTCTGTTCCTGGGATTGTTTTTCGGACGTCGCGAAGGTCTTGATAGGTTCCGTTTGCGTAGAGATAGAGAAGTGGGCAGATGTCGCCCTTGGCTTCCAACTCTACTCCTTTCGTACGTACACTGCCGAAGTTTCGGTAGCGTGCCATAGTTGGAATCATGTCGGGGGTGAAGCGTATCATATCTTCCAACTGGTTGTAGAAGCCATTCAACTCTACTTCTATAAGTCCTCCATCTGCCTTTATGTGGCGATAGAGAAGCCCGAGGTTTACTCCTGATGTGCGTTCGGGTCTCAATGCTGGCGAGGCGAGTATCGAATAACCGTTGCCTATGAGTTCTTCGCTTGTCGGGATACGTACTTCCGAGTTGAAAGAAGCCTTCAGCATCAAGTCGTTTGTGAATTTATAGCGCATGGCATTGCTGAATCCAATGTAGTTTTTGGAGGTTTTCACAGGTTGAGGCTCCTTCACAGAGAAGATGTCGATGCTGCGAGAGTGAGATGAAAAGAGGAAATCCTTCAATGTAAAAGCATTCTGAAAGCGTCCGTCGAAGAGTGTTAGGTCGTACGAAAGTCCTACGGTCAGCGTTTTCATCTTGCTTGGGAAGTTGGCACGGAAGCCCAACGACTTATCCATCAGTGAATCGTTAGGGTGCAGGGAGTTATGGTCTGCGTAAATGTTAAGGTTCAATGCGTGGTGCATATCAAGGGTATAGCCCATATTGAGCTTTGCCGCCAGTTCGTTGGAACGGTTGTTGCCGTCTGACGCAAAGTTGTTTTGCTCGCCTCCAAAAGATGAAACGGGAGGAAGCACCTTGCCGTCCCAGTCGTAGCGATGTTCAGCCTTGTCGCACAATCCATATTTGCCGATGATGTAACCTGCATTGAAATCGAAGTCCAAACCATCTAAAAAGAAGTTTTTACGTTTCAGTGTCAATGCTGTAACGTAGTTGATTGAATGGTTATAAGCCTCTCGTACGTTAAGGTCAATGCCCTGTATTTCCTGTCGAGTTTTCATAAAAATGAGTTCCCACTTCATCTCGTCGAACCACCATTGGGTAGCTTTTACCGACATACCTCCCATTATCTTGTTGAAACGGTCGTGGTCTCGCTCAACAATACGGCCGTCAAGATTAGCCAAAGTCATTTTATAGTTGTTCTTGGCATACGACACCACACCGCCAACACCGAATTGCAAGCCACTCTTGCGGTTGGTTCGTTTCAGTACGGAAGAGACTTGATGAGTATTGAACGACCCAATTTCGTAAGAAAAATCCAAGTAAATGGGTGGATATTCCTTTGTTACAACATTGACAGCCCCGCCCAATGCAGAACCGCCAAACTTGTAAGGGACGATACCTTTATATACTTCTATACGTTCGATCATATTTGTAGGAATATCGTTCAGTGCCACGAAGTTGCTGAGTTGCGACATAGGTGCCTCGTCAACGTACATACCCATTCGCTTTCCCTCTAATCCACGAACCGATATACGCGACGCACTTCCCATGCCACCAGTGTTCCGCACCGTAACGCCTACGGTGCGAGCGAGCACGTCGTTGATATTAGAGGCTGTGCCTTGCAGTTGCCGCTGCCCGATAACAGATATGGGCATAGCAGACTCTCTTAGCTTCCGCATCTCGCTTCGGGTGGTTACTGTTACTTCGTCCAGCACGTTGTCAACGGGCTTCAAGCGTATGTTGCAGCACACGCTGTCGTGCAATACTATCTCCCGACTTTCTGTTTTATAGCCCAAATATTGAAAGTTCAATCGCACTTGCTGCCGTCCTTGAATATTCAGAATATAGCGGCCATTGGCATCAGCAACCGTTCCCTTCCCATCTTTTGCTATCGAAACCCCTGCGCCAGCAATAGGCTCGCCAGTCTTGTCGTCGGTAATCTGTCCATATACGATGGCTTTCTGTGCTGAGATTGTCATTGTGCACAGCAGGCAAAGCAATGCCAAGCAAAGCCTCTTGCCATGCAACCGCACGTCAGTTCTCCTTAATACTCCTGCCGATGGCTTCTTCTTGACTCTTGTCTCTTTCATAATAGAAGTGTGGTAAAAACGAATATTATCCATAATTGTTCAAAAATAAAGTGCGCTGTCTTTAATTCTGACAGCGCACTTTCTGTATTAGGGCATTGCCCCATAGTTTTATTTCTCTTCCTTTTTGGTATCATTTAAAGTTCTTTTGTATGTAAATATACAATTTGTGTGCAAAGGTAGGGTTAATATTATAAACTATCAATACCTAAAAATGGGTAAATCTTTATTCGTATTTATTTTAATTCCCTTGTTTTGTGGAAAAGGATTGATTTGATAAAAATCAACATTCTTTATACTACATACTCCGTTTTTGTAGAAAACTATTTTTTCTCCATTATTAGTATTCCATGTACCAACAATATCTTTGTAAATGTTTTGACGTGAACAAGCGTACAAAACCATCACAACTATAAGCACAAATTGAATATTCTTCATTTTTCTAATTTTAAATGTTTCACTCCAATTAAAGAAGTGGTGCATTCAACAAGCAAGTACAAATATACAATATATTTTCATAAAAACACTTTTGTAGTGGTTTATTGTCGAGCATTTTCCTACAGACTTATACGCATTAAAATCTCTTTTGATGTTTAAAACTTATTATTTCCCAGTGGTATAGCATGTTTTCAAAAAGAAACAATATATCTTACAAGTTTTTTGGGGCTATTTAATCGAACACACTATATCAGTTTCAAAAAGTTTCCCTATGAAAAGCTGTGAGTATTCGATAGGAAAACTCTTTGACACTATGAACTGTCATTTGATTTTTAGCTGATTATTTCTTCTCTTCCTCTCCGTTAGCTATTCTTATTTGCTTGATATTTTCTTTTTCGCCTACCAACCAAATAATGTCGCCAGCTTGAAGAATGTGGGCTGGATTGATAAGCGTAATCTGCGGTTGCCCTTCGTCTACGCCTACCACCATGCAATTATACTTGTCGCGTATGCCACTTTCGGTTAATGCTTTGCCAATGAAAGGATTGTTGTCGGACAAAAGAATTTGTCTTAACAATATTTCTCGATTCTCTATGTCGTAATCTTCTGCTTTTACTTCTTGTCGCATAGCTGCTGAAATGGCTGCAAGCTGCTGGTCGTTGCCAATGACTTGTATCTTGTCGTTCGGAAAAATAATGGTATTTCCTTTCGGTATGTTCAACCTTTGTGTGCCACGAAGAATGCTGCTGACGTGCGTTCCAAAGCGATTGCGCAATTGAAGTTTGTTCAACGATTTGCCTGCCCACAAGGAATTTTCTGTTATTTCAAACTCTCCGATGTGAATATCCCTGTCTAATAAGTGTCCTTCAAATCGTGGTTTGCGTTGTCCGTTTACCTGTGCTGCAATTTCACGGCTACGAAGATTTTGCACGAACAAGCGTTCCAAAGTTATGCTACGATGTTTCATGCTGCGTGAAAGAATCATCAACGTCAAAAGACCTATGGCAATGACAATGAGCAAAGCGTTTTTGAAACGAGTAAGATAGTTGCAAATATAGAAAATGAACATCAATGCAATGAACATTCGTACTAAAACGGTGAACACCAATGGCAAGCGATTCGTGCGGTGGCGTGTCCAAAGTGTTTTAAATTCTTCGGAATGGTTTTTCTTCATCACAAAAGCACGCAAAAAAGGAGCAATGAGGAGAGTAGTGAGGAGTCCGCAAATAGCATTTCCAACCCAATGTTCGCCCGTTATTTCTATTGAAAGTCTGCGTAAAATTGGTAAAACGATTGAAAACATAATGATGATAGTGGCTGCTGAAAGTATGCTATAAACGACCGTATTGGCAACCATAGCACGAATAAGTGTGCGCCAAAGATTGTCAGACGAAAAGTTTTGAGGTGTCCCCACTTCTATATGGTTCACACGTCTTGCCCATTGTTTTGGCAAATGTCGCAAAATAAAATCGTAAGTAGGGTTGGCTGCACGAATCATGTAAGGCGTAAGGAAGGTGGTTACAACAGAAACGGCAACCACAACAGGATAGAGAAATTTGCTGATGACACCTAAAGACAATCCTAAAGTAGCAATAATAAAAGCAAATTCGCCCACTTGTGCCATTGAAAAGCCACAACGTAAAGCGTTTTTAAGCGACTGCCCACCAAACATATAACCCATAGTTCCGAAAAGAGCTTGCCCGAAAAGAATCGTTATAACCAATAAACCAATAGGAACTGCATATGTAACAAGGATTTTAGGGTCGACCAACATGCCCACAGATACGAAGAAAATTGCGCCAAAAAGATTCTTTATAGGCTCAACCACTTTGATAATTTTTTCAGCTTCAATGGTTTCTGCCAATATACTACCCATGATAAACGAGCCGAAAGCTGCACTGAAACCTACTTTTGTAGAGATAACTGCCATGAGAAAGCAAAGTCCTAAAGCCAAGACAAGGAGGGTTTCGCTATTGAGTATGCCTCTGACTTTGCGCAAAAATAAAGGAATGGCAAACAAACCAATGACAAACCAAAGAATAAGAAAGAAACCTATTTTCAGTAAACTTTCTATCAATTGCACTCCATCGGGACTATTTCCGCTTGCTACGGCACTCAACATCACCATCATGACAATGGCTAAAATATCTTCCAATATGAGTACACTCATCACTGTTGTAGCAAACCCCTGTTGCGATAGCCCCATATCGGTAAAGGCTTTATATATGATAGCCGTTGAACTCATTGCCAACATACCGCCAAGAAAGATGCAATCCATTTGTTTCCAACCAAAGCCATGACCAACAGTAATACCTAACCCTAACATGCAGAAGACTATGGTGCAGGCTGCAATGATAGGGGAGGCACCCATTTTGAGAATCTTTTTCACAGAGAAATCTAATCCTAAGGAGAACAAAAGGAAGATTACCCAATGTCTGCCCATGTCTTTATGTCGGCTTCGTCTACAACACTCATGATATAAGGCATGTGTGGCGAAACCAAAAAGCCAGCCACAATGTAGCCCAAAACCAAAGGTTGTTTGAGTTTTTTAAATAATAAGGTAACACAACCTGCTACTACAAGGATAAGTGCAAGGTCGGTTACAAGGTTTGGAAGTTCTGCCATAATAATGTGTTTGAGTGGAAAAAAGGATTTTATATAAGAAAGTGGGCTCCAACATCGTCATTAGTTGGAGTCCACCTCTATCAAATTTTTCTTAGCAATTTTGTTGCTATTGCTGCATTTCAATCGTTGTAACCTGCGGTTAGACGACTAATATTGATGACTACTTGCATAGCTTTTTCCATTACTTGGATAGAAACGAACTCGTAAGGACCATGGAAATTCACTCCACCAGCGAAGATGTTTGGACAAGGAAGTCCCTTAAAGCTGAGTTGAGCACCGTCAGTACCGCCACGAATAGGTTGTACCAATGGTTTCACCTCGGCTTCTTCCATTGCTTTGAGTACAAGGTCGATAACATGAATATTTGGGTCTATCTTTTCCTTCATGTTATAATATTGATCGTTCATGTTCATCTCAACCGTACCTTCTCCGTACTTTTCGTTCATAGCCTTCACGCAGTTCTCCATCATTTTCTTGCGATTTTCAAACTTCTCTCTGTCGTGGTCGCGAATGATGTAGCTTAATTTTGCTTCTTCGCAACGGCTATCAATGCCCAAAAGGTGGTAGAATCCTTCGTAACCTTCTGTTGTTTCAGGGATTTCGTCTTGTGGCAACATTTCGTTAAACTCAATTGCCAAACGGCTTGCATTGACCATTCTGCCCTTTGCATAACCTGTATGAACGCTCAAACCCTTGATGTGAATCTTTGCACCAGCGGCATTGAAGTTTTCATATTCCAATTGTCCGAGGTCGCCACCGTCCATGGTGTAAGCCCATTCACAACCAAATTTCTCTACATCGAAGTGGTGTGCGCCACGTCCAATCTCTTCGTCTGGATTGAAACCAACACGAATCTTGCCGTGTTCTATTTCTGGGTGGTCGCGCAAATAGCACATTGCTTGTACGATTTCAGCAATACCTGCCTTGTCGTCAGCACCAAGAAGCGTTGTACCATCGGTTACAATGAGGTCTTCGCCCTTGTGGTCTAAGAGCTCAGGGAATTGCTTTGGCGATGAAACCATGTTCTCATTGAGCTGAATATCGCCGCCATCGTAATTCTTAACAATGCGTGCTTTGATGTTAGCACCACTTGCGTCTAAAGCGGTATCGTAGTGAGCAATGAAACCAATTGTAGGAACTTTCTTTGAAGTAGTGGCTGGCAAGGTAGCGTAGATGTAGCCCATGTCGTCCATTTCAACTTCTTTCAGTCCTTCACGCTCAAGTTCCTCCTTGAGATACTTTGCGAAAACGAGTTGTTTCGCAGTGCTTGGCACAGTTTCAGATTCGTCTGCTGACTGTGTGTCAAACTTAGTATAATTAATAAATCTTTCTGATATTTCCATGTTTTGTTTTTATTTTTACTAATCTCTTACTTGCAAAGATAACTAAAAACTGATTTATAGCAAAACTTGTAGCCGCTTTTTTATAATTGTTATACTTTTTATATGCTAATCTTTAAAAGATAAGTAAATTCCAAAAGCAAAAATAACAGAAAGAAAGAACCCTATATCCTCAATGAAAGAGGACATAGGGCACTGTCTGAAATATAAATGTATACGCCCCAAACGCACTATAATGCTGCGTTCGCCGTCAATATTATTGGTCTACAAATTTTATTTTCCTGTTCAGTTCATCTATACGAGCCTGCAATTTGACTATTTTCTTTTCTATTTTATTCGTCTTTTTCTGAGCTTTCTTCAACTTTTTGTTAACAGCTTTTGCTTCTTTCAAAACCTTAATCGTCTCCTTTGCATCTTTTACAGTGCTCTTTGCGTCCGACGAATTAAATTCTGTTGTTACAACATTTGCCTCTGCATTCACTTCAGATGCCTTGCTTATGAGGTTGTTGTAGGTAGCCTTCTCTTTTTCTAAGTCGAGCTGAAGTTTGTTTAATTTAGAAGTTAATTTCAACACTTTCTGTTGTTCCTTCAACTTATCCACTCTATTTACATCTTGTGCAAAGCCTGAAACAGCTGCTAAAGCCATTATCCCAATTAAAAATAATCTTTTCATTTCTTTATTAATTTTATTAATACTGCAAAGATAACTTTATTTTTCTTAACATGCAAATTTTTATCCAAATATATCGCAGATTCAACCAGCAAGTGTAAAATTACCTTATTTCCGCAAACAATTTCCTTATTTGTTTCAAAACTTGTTTGCGTCTCATTTAACCCTACAAGAAAGTTCGATTTGTCATTTTTTGCTCAACTTACCACAAATAGGTTGGTTATTGGACACAAGTTCCTTACCCATAGGGAATGGGGAAGATAAAATTCAGCAAAGAGTTTGAAGCTATTCTTTAAAAATCTTGATATAATACTTTTTGGGTGTGTATAGGTTTAAGACGTATCTCCTT
>NZ_BAIS01000066.1 GCF_000613345.1 Prevotella disiens JCM 6334 = ATCC 29426
CTCGCCACGAGCATGTACAAATTTCGTTTCACTCATTTGCATGCTGCGTGTGGCTTAACCAAATCGCTCTTTTTTCGCCCTATATATATAAGGTGAAAGGCTGTGATGTGGTTTTTCCTCCTATCACGCTGCAAATGTAGATATTATTTTCATTCCCTCCAAATATTTATCGGTAATTATTTATTGTTTAACAATAATTTTTAATTCAATAAGAATAAAATTATACTGAAAATCATTTCCTATTGTTTTGCGTTTCAAAATAGGCTATTTACGAATGCAAAATAGGCTATTTGAAAACGCAAAATAGCCTATTTGAAAATGCAAAATAGGCTATTTGCAAATGCAAAAACGCTCAACCTTTCGGCTGAGCGTTTTTGTTTCTTTGTGCTTGATTATAGGTTCGCGCCTCTCGGCGTTCCCCCTTAATCTTGCATCAATTGTTATCCAAATCTTAAAATCTAATTTTACCTATGTACTAATTCCTATTTTCTTCCTGAACAATCTCTTTTGTTCTTACCTTAAACATTCAACTAAAATCTAAATCTACTACTATTAACCTAAACAATCTAATAACCTTTTTGTCTTTTGACACTGCAAAGGTAGAACGATTTTTATTTTCTGAAAAATATTTCATGTTACTTTTCTGTGAAATCTATGTTTTCTTGACCCAAATCAATGCTTCGTGTGCGAACACACTCGATTAGTAGCAGTAACTTTGTAGGGGCGTGATTTATCACGTTCCTAATACACTAAAATTTGCGGATAGGAACGTGATAAATCACGCCCCTACAAAGTACCCACCTTAATATTGTTTTGTTTCCACTTTACCGCTCAATGCTGCGAGTGCGTTTTCGGTTAATGCGAGCATTTCGTCTTGTCCTTCGTAAACAACGACGGGTGCGAGGAATGAAATGCGCTTTTTTAGTTCTCTCACCAAGCGTTTGCTGTAACAAAGTCCGCCTGTAAGCAGTACGGCGTCTACCTTCCCACACAATACGGCTCCTTCTGCGGCGATTGCTTTTGCCACATGCCATATCATAGCCGAGAAGACTAATTGTGCTTTTTCGTCTCCGTTGTCAATTCGTTCTTTAATAATTCGGAAATCGTTTGTACCCAAATGGGCTAAGAGTCCGCCTTGTGTACAAATTTTGTGCATCATTTGTTCTTCGGTTAATCCGCTGTGGTAACACATTTTTATGATGTCTGTCATAGGCAAAGTGCCTGTTCTTTCTGGCGAAAATGGTCCTTCTCCGTCCAAAGCATTGTTGGCATCGATGGCTTTTCCGTGTTGATGGGCTGCAATGGAGATACCTCCGCCGAGATGACAGATGATAAGATTGAGTTTGTCGTAGGTGGTATTCCTATCGGCAGCATATCTTCTTGCGATTGCTTTTTGGTTCAATGCGTGCCAAATACATATGCGTGGTACTTCGGGAAGTCCTGAAATTCGGGCTTCGGGAGCTAATTCGTCCACTACACCTGGGTCGGCAATGTAACTTTTACAGCCAGGTATGAGCGATGCTATTTCGTATGCCAACTTGCAACCCAAGTCGCATGGGTGTTGGTGGAGAGCGGTTCGTTGGTCGTCTACCATTTGTTGATTGACGGCATATACGCCACTTTCCAATGGTTTTGCCAATCCGCCACGACCTACAACGGCATGGAAATCGAGCGGAATATTCCGTTTTTCGAGTTCCTTTAATATGTGTTGCTTTCTAAATTCGTATTGGTTGAAAATGGTTTCATAGTGTGCGAGCTCGTCGCGCGAATGTTTGATGTCCTCTACAAAGAGCAATTCGTTGTTGTGCGCCACCGAAATTTTTGTCGATGTAGAGCCTGGGTTTATCGCTAATATATTGAATGTCATTCTGTTATTGCTTATTATTTGAGATGATTGCTGCCAATGCCATGCTGTAAAACTTCGATTCTACGCTGTCGCCTCGGCTGGCTAAGACTACGGGAACGTCGGTTCCTTGCAAAACGGCAGCTGTTTCGGCTTGCGAGAAAAGCGTAATGGTTTTGTAGAACACGTTGCCTGCTTCAATATCGGGGAAACAAAGTGCGTCAGCTTCGCCTTTTATGGGTGATTCTATTTTCTTTGTTGCCAATGCTTCTGGCGAGCATGATGTTTTCAGGTCTAATGGTCCGTCTACGATACAATTGCCAAAGGCTCCGTTTTCAGCCATTTTTTTTATTTCCTGATAGCCTTGTGTGTAGGGGAAATGTCGCTCGTCTATTTTTTCAGAGCAGTGAATGAGGGCAATTTTGGGTTGCTCTACATGGAAAGCATGGCAGAAATGGGATAGATATTTCACCTGTTCCACCCTTTGTTCTTGCGTTGGAAAAGGCAGAACGGCTGGGTCTGTGAAGAATAAAATCTTGGGATAATCGTTTATTTTTGCTGCTGTAATGTGTGTCAAAACATTCCCTTTTGGCAAAATTCCGTGTTCTTTATGGAGCACTGCTTTTAGCAAAACATCGGTATTAACGAAGCCTTTCATGAGTGCATCGGCTTTGTTTTGCTTCACCATTTGTACGGCTATTTCTGCTGCCTCTTGTGGGTTTTGCGCCACAACGGTTTCATATTTTCCACTATATGCCTTGGCTGTTTGCTCTGAACATACGAGTATGGGGTTGGCAAATCCTGCTTCCGCTGCCCTTGCTACGGCTTGGAGGGTGTGGTCGTCTTCTGCCCATACGATAGCAATATTCTTTTTGTCTCCTATCTCGTTCAAACGATGAACCAATTGTCTGAAATCGGATATTCTTTGTGTATCTTTGTCCATTTGATTAATCGTTATTTAAGAAAAAAAATGGGTTTTTCTGCATAGGTCGCAAAGTTACAAAAAAGGAATTAAAGTGGCAAAATTCGCATTATTTTCTCCTTTTATTTTTTCAGAAAATTAATATAAAGCTGCAAATTCTCTTGTCTTTGTGTAATTTTCTAAAGCGGAGTTTGTGGAGAGTGGAGTGTTGAGAGTTGAGAAACTAGGAGAACTAGGAAAACTAGGAAAACTAGGAAAACTAGGAAAACTAGAAGAACTAGGGAAAACTAGGAGAACTAGGAGAACTAGGAAAACTAGGAAAACTAGGAGAACTAGGAAAACTAGAAAGAACTAGAAAAAAAACATCCCCCCCAGCCTCCCCTACTCTTTTATATCTCCAATGCCAAGCCGCCTGTGCTGGTTTCTTTGTACAAAGAAGGCAAATCATGCCCTGTTTTCTTCATTACATTCACCACTTTGTCGAACGAAATGCGATGGCGACCATCACTAAAATTAGCATATAGCTGCGCATCGATGGCACGACAAGCCGCAAAAGCATTGCGCTCGATACAAGGAATTTGCACCAAACCGCAGACGGGGTCGCACGTCATGCCAAGGTGGTGTTCCAATCCCATTTCGGCGGCATACTCAATTTGCGATGGTGTACCGCCAAACAATTGGCAAGCAGCTGCCGAAGCCATAGCACAAGCCACTCCTACCTCGCCTTGACAACCTACTTCTGCACCTGAAATCGAAGCGTTTTCTTTCACAACATTGCCAAACAAACCTGCTGTGGCCAAGGCTCGCAATATTTTTTGTTCGCTAAAACCATCGGCTGTGGAATATTGGTACAATACTGCTGGTACAACACCGCACGAACCACAGGTTGGAGCAGTTACTATCGTACCGCCAGATGCGTTTTCTTCGCTCACTGCCAAGGCGTAGGCATAGACCATTCCACGGGCTTGAAGGCTCGGTTTGTAGCCTTTGGCTTTAATGAAATAGTTGCTTGCCTTGCGCGAAAGGTTCAACGGACCGGGCAAAACGCCTTCATTTTCCAATCCATTCTTTACTGCCTCCCTCATGGTATGCCACGCTTCGCGCAGGTGATCCCATATTTCAGGACCTTCGCTGTATTCTACATATTCCCAATAGCCTCGCCCATTTTTCTCGCACCACTCTTGAATTTTTTGAATGGTGGTGAGTTCGTAGATGGGTTCAACATAGAATTGGTCGGCTTTGCCCTTGCCTTCCGACAAAGCACCACCTCCAACGCTGTAAACAGTCCACTCGTCGGTAACGTTTTTATCGGCATCTAACGCACGATAAAGCATTCCGTTGGTATGCACGGGCAACACTTTGTGGGGTTCCCAAAGTATTTCCACAGGAGCAATCGCAGACAACACTTCCACAATGGCGACATCGGTTAAGTGACCTTTGCCCGTTGCTGCCAACGAACCATAGAGGGTTACCTCAAAACTATGTGCTTCGGGGTGGCGACTGCCAAAGATTTCGGCTGCATGAGCAGGCCCCATTGTGTGGCTACTGGAAGGTCCTTTGCCAATTCTGAATATTTCTTTTAACGAATTCATGTTTCTTTAACTCCTGTTTTTTGCGAAATGACACCTTTATTTAATGGGATTTGTGGGGGCGTTCATTCTTTATTAGAGCATTCTTTCTTTATCAAGGTGGCTCCTAAAACCACCATAAACGATACTTCGTGTGCCGATTGCAAAAGCATAGCTATTGCTTATTTTTGCGTTGGCGACTTTTTTCACGTTTGCAAAAGTAAGGAATATTTTACGAATTACAAGCATTTTTTTTTCGTAAAAAATATTGTCTTCCGCCCTTGTTGCTTCCCTTTCCAAAGTAGATGATTATCAATTTGCCAACCATTATTTTTATTTTCCTATCGCTTTGATTATTGTTTGCGAACACCAGCCATCGTCCAAGCAATAAAAAAGTGGGTTTCAATGGCAATGTTTTTATTGAAAAAACACACCAAAGAAACCCTCATTTTTTTAGCTAAAATTTAGTTTTTATTCATGAAACTCTATTCATTCTACACATTTTGTCGCTTTATATCCAGCCGCATGGGGTCTAAAATTCCACCTTTCTTATATAAAAGCAGATAGCGTTCGAGGACGGAGCGCACTTTAATGTTCTTCCGTGTCAGCACTCGGTCGTAAAAAGTCCACGGATTGGGTGTGGGGGTGAGGTTCAAAACACAGCAGATGCGTGCCGATATGTCTGAAAAACTGAGCGGACGCCCATATTCATCGACCAATTCGCCCGTCTCCCAAACAATATGAGCCAACTCTATCAAATCGGTTTTAGTACTTGTCCAATGCAATCCTTCGTCGGAATTGCGATTCATCAAATCAGAAAAGTCAGCCACCAAAACCGACTTCATCCTTCCTACATCTTCGTGCGACCAACATTTGCCGCCTACTTGGGTCATTCTGGTTAATGTCATAATCCTATTTTAAATGTAAAGTTAAAGGGGAAACTGCGCCGTAAGCCGTTGAAACACAGTTTGCCACCATATTAAGGTTAAATAACTCTCAGCCAACCGCAGCAGACACACCGCATAAAGCCTACTGCGTGAAAGCCAAGAATTACATCGCAAAAGTAAAAGCTAAATGTGCAATATATGTTCAATCGCAAATTTTTTATAGTTAAACTTTCTTATAATCGCAAAAAAAATAGCAGAATGGCAGGATAGCAGTCCACCAAATCCATGTAGAGGGCATGATTTTTTTGTGCAGGGGACGTGGTTTTTGTCGTAGGGGCGTGATTTTTGTCGTAGGGGCGTGATTTATCACGTTCCTAACAGCAAAAAAGGTAACGGAAACTGCTATGAAAATTTTGATGAAGCCACAAAAAAAACAGACAATTCTCTATGGAAAATCGATAGAGCATTGTCTGTTATGATGATTTATTTATTTCTTTCCAAAAAGAAACAGGCTGTTTTGAAGCTAAAAACAGGCTGTTTCTTCTTGCAAAAGCATAGATTTCATCTTCGAAAGCAATTCTCAATCGAATTGGTTTCGGTGAAATTTACTTTTTAGAACCCACCTTTAAGGATTTACATATATAGTTTTTTGCAGAACAAGGGGATTATTTCCATATTTTTTTTGTAACTTTGTAACTTGGAGAAGTGGCGACCGCAGCCTTTTTGAGGCAGAAAAATTGCACCCCAACAAGACAAAAAAAAGAAAATGAAGAAAATAATGATATTCGATTTCGATGGCACTTTGGGCGATTCGGAATTGCTGATTACCAACACGATGTTGGAAACAATTGAAAAAATGGGACTGCCCCAACGCTCTCGCAGGGAATGTGCAGCAACAATCGGACTGCCTTTGGCGGAATGTTTCTCGTCGATTATCCCCATGACGGACGAAAAGGCGGAAGAATGTGCCGATGTTTACAGCGAAATTTTCCACCGTAACAATATCCCAGGAGCGGTACCACCCTTTCCAAACGTGATTGAAACGCTCAGAACGCTACACGAAAAGGGGACCATTCTGACCTTGGCAAGTAGTCGCCACCACCACTCGTTGGCTGCCTTTGTCGATGAAATGCAGCTGAACGATTGCATCAGTTATATGCTTGGGGCTAACGATGTTACGTTTCCGAAACCCAATGGAGAACCCGTTACGAAGACATTAGAGAGGTTTTCAATCGCGCCTGCCGATGCTTTGGTCATTGGCGACACCAAATTCGACATTCTCATGGGGCGCAATGCGGGCGTTGAAACCTGTGGCGTAACCTATGGAAATGGGACGAAAGAGGAACTAATCGCCGCAGGAGCCGATTGCTTAATCGATGGTATTCAGGAACTATTGCACCTCCCCCACCCTTAACAGAATGGGCTCTAGTTTTTCCTAGTCCTCCTAGGATTCCTAGTTTTCCTAGTTTCCCTAGTTCTCCTAGTTTCCCTAGTTCTCCTAGCCCTCCTAGTTCCCCTAGCCCTCCTAGTTCTCCTAGTTCCCCTAGCCCTCCTAGTTCTCCTAGTTTCCCTAGCCCCCCTATTCTCTTTCTTGCTTCAACACCTCGATTTCAGCTTTGAGAGCATTATTTTCAGCCCTTAACGCTTGGTTTTCCGCTTTTAGCGTAGCGAGCAATCTGTCCTGTTCCTGCCGATAGCCCGTGCGAGCAGCATACATTCTCTCCTTTATTCCGCCTTGCTCCACAAATTGCTTTTGCAGAAAATCAAGATATTTACACATCATACGGTCGGTCAAGTGGCAGAGCGTTATCATTGTGTTGCAAAACTCTTCAGCATTCCACTTCTCTTTCATCGGTGCATAATATTCAAAAGTGTTGTGCGAGCGGCAAAAAGTCAGCATTTTGTCGTAGCGTGGGTGCTGCTTATCCCACAGGCAAAGCCCCCGAGTGTGCAAAAAGTCGTGATAATCCTCGCGCAATTCCTGCAAACTGGAACGTGCCACATTGAGCAACTTGAGTTCCATTTCGGTAGAAGTCTTTCCGTCTTCAATACCTTCAACAATGTTTTGCTTACCCGAACGTGCCGCCTGAACCATTTGGTCGAGGGTGCGGTCGCCGTATGGAGGCAAAAAGCGTTGGCAAAACACAAAAGTAAGCTGATAAACTGCATCGGCCTTTTGATAAAAATACAAATCATGCCAATCGGTTGTATCGCCCAAAACCTTTTTTTCGCCTTGCCTTTCGCCTTGCCTTTCGCCTTGTTTTATCGCTACCATGATCTTGTTTTTTATGCTCCGAACGTTGATTGTTCTTCTTCGGTTTTATATTAGATTACAAAGATACAATAATAAGGCGAGAATTGCAAAAAAAAATTAAGAGTAGAAAATATTCGCAGCTGCCAGGGATTAGGAGAACTAGAAACCCTAGGACAACTAGAAAAACTAGGAAAACTAGGAGAACTAGGAAAACTAGGAAAACTAGGAAAACTAGAAATCCTAGAATTCCTAGTTCCCCTAGTTCCCCTAGTTCTCCCTAGTTTACACTCCCCTCCCAACGGAGGGGCTGGGGGAGGCGTTAGGTTTTCGATGCTTTTACAACAAACTTTCGCCAAAAATGGCTTCCTTTATATTGCGTTCGTGGTCGAAGACGAAGCGGGCAACGATGGCACTGAGCAACGCCGTAGAAGGCATTTTAATGCTGTTGGCAGACTTCAATCTATCGAGAACGCTCTTCAAATCGGAATCGATATAGACGGTGGCAAGGCGTGAATCGCGCAACTTATAGTCTTTGGCGAGTTCCAAAAACAATTCCCAACTGTCTTTTCCATCTTCCTTCATCTGTGTGTACTCGTGCGCCAACTGCTTGCCTTCGGCCTTCGGCAACTTCTTTGCGGCAGGTGCCGAACGGTCTTTCTCGTCGTGAACAGGCTGCGGAGCAGCCACAGGTGCTGCGTGTAGAGGTTCGGGAGAGAGTTCTTTAACTTCTTCTTTTTCAACTTCTTGCACTGAAGGCGCCACAACAGGCTTCTCAGTTCCTTGCACTTGATTGACCAAACTTTGGATTCCACCAGGCAATGTAACACTTGTTTTCTTTTTTGCCATAATATTTTGTTTTTTGTTTTCTTTTGTCTTTGCTTTTTTTCTAAGAAATAGGTTTTGCTAGCCTCCTAGGATTCCTAGTTTTCCTAGCTTTCCTAGCTTCCCTAGTTCCTCTAGCTTTCCTAGTTCTCCTAGTTTCCCTAGTTCCTCTAGTTTTCCTAGGTTCTATATCTTCCACTCCCCTCCCAACGGAGGGGTTGGGGAAGGCTTACTTCATTCTCTTTATCATATATTCGAACGCCCCTTTCACGGCTTCGCGCTGAGTAGCAAGGAGTTCGAAAGTGTTGATACGCTTCAAAGTGGCACGGCTATTCACCATTGGCGTTACCTTGCCGAGCTGTGAAAATATATCATTAGTAGAATTCCACATGCGCTGTTCATCGTTCGTACCAATACGAGGGTCGATGCGGTTAGGAACAAAGAAAATTTGAGCGTGCATCTCAGGATTGGCAGCCTTTAAAGCATTGATGACCTGAACGAAAACACCTGTAGAATCTAACGTCTTGTCCTCATATTCGTAAGGGCAAACGATGTAATCGGCATTGGTGAAAAGCGGAACAAGACCGTCCTCGCTGACATTACCAGGGGAGTCGAAAAGCACAAAACCTTCTACTTCGGACGCTGAATCCATCAACTGTTGCATCAATTCGGGTTCATTGACATCGAAACTCTGCACAACGTAGGGTCTTCCTCGTCGAAAATTTGCAAATCCTTCTGGCGTTGCATCATGATAGACTTCTGTAAGTCGGTGTCAATAATACACACGGGTTTGCGCTTCCACGATAAATAATTGGCGAAAAGCATGCACAAAGTGCTCTTCCCTACCCCACCTTTCTGATTGGCAAATACTACTTTAATATTTTTCATTTCTTAATTTATATTGTTTTATTTATTTTTATTTCATCATTCTAAATTCAAAAGACGACACATTAAATTGTAACAGAATCTTTTTCTCTATCCGACAAGTCAGAAAGGTCAGAAAAGTCCGACAAATCCAACAAGTCATCAAAACAAACTACAAGAGAAAAACTTCACACACGCAGGCTCATCATGCGTACAAAGAACGCAAAAGCAAGCATGAAACAGAAGAAACCACCGCCCAAAAGGATTGTTAAAACCCACTCGGGAACGTCCATCAGACCGACGAAAGGCACGCAAACTAACAGCAAAATACCAAACGTAAGACTCAAAAAGCCACGGCGGCTGACACGATGCAACGGAAGCGAAAGGCGCAACTGCACCGATACAAGCGCAACGAGCATGGAAATGAAACAGAAACGACCTGTTGCCACGCCCAAGAAGTCTACTACCCAAGGAGCCGACTCGGTTCCGTAGACCAAAAGTGCCAGTTTGCCTGTCAAAATATACAAAATTCCGCATACAATGCCCACAAGGGTCAGAATTTTCGCCCACTTCAAACGGGGAATATCCGTCAGACGAGACAACGAACGATACAGAATGACCATGAAACCCACACAGCTCAAAGAAGCAAAACTTTCTGAAAAAATGGAAACATTATCGGAAATCGTGATGTTATTGGCACTCAAAGGCGCATTGAACACTACCCCACTCTGATTAACAATCGACAGAAAAAGTGCCACTAAACTAAAGTCGAAAAGGATAGAAAAAGCACTTAGCAAACCGCTTTCCTTATTCGTCAATCTGAAATCTGATATTAAAAACTCTCGCATATTTACGTTTTTATATATTTACGTTATTATCTTTATTTATTAAAATCTACCTTGTAAATGCTTAAAAGTCAATATTCTATATATTTAAACTTTTATGTTTTTAAATTCTTTTGTATTTACTTTTCTTTATATTTTTATTTATTCTTGTTTATATTTATACAGAACAGCAGCGTTTTCATCATCGTCTTCCACCGTCTCAGTGGTGAACGCAAAACGCAAACAAACATACAAGCCAACTTGAAGCAGCAACTGCCCTGCAAGCATCAAGGTGCGATAATTTTCCAAAGTTTGGAAAGTCAGTCCGCCAACACTCGTGTACAGATAGCCAAAAAGCCAACTCAACATCATATCGAGCAGCGGAACAATCAACAAAGCCACACCATAACGGCGGATATTACCCGTAAAAAACCTCACCAACCAAAGCCTAACAGCACATTGGCAGCCGAAACAAAGAGCGTAGTAAGGAAAGACACGCGAGTTTGGAATGTCAAAAGACTGCTCGCAGCAACTCCCCCACCCTGCATCGTCATGCTTCCACCCGTTGGTGTGAACATTTCGCCAGGAATCAACCACACAATGGCAGCAAAAGCAGTCAGCACCATAACAACAATTTGCACGAGTTGCAACCAAAAATGATTAGTCTTCAGCAACGCATGGCGCAACTGTTCCCACATCAACAAACTGCAAACGGTGATGCTCGTGGTGAGCAGAAGCAACAAAGTTCTATCCCCTACCATATTATCTATACTCGTTGAAAGCACTTCCGAACTCTCTGAAAGTTTGTTGCCAAAGTTTTCAAAAAATTTTAATAACATTAACGCAACACCAATACCGAACGACCAATTCAGTATTTCGCCCCTAAACTTGGAGATTTTAAATATCTTTTTGTTCATATATTTATATATTTACTTTTCTTTGTTTTTACTTTTATTTATATTAGCGTTTTTATTTTCTTATATTTTCAGCACTTTGTATTTTTGTATTTTTAATTTTATATCTTTTAATATGCTTACATTTTTATTGTTTCGCATATTTACATTTTCAAACCTTTCTGTTTTTACATTTTAATGTATTTACTTTTTCGTATGTTTCGATATTTATCTGTTTAAATATTTAAACATTGCAATTTTGCGAAAAGCTCTAACACTGCACAAAACGAGTAAAACAGCGAGTAAAAGAAGGTGTTTATATTTTTATATATTTACTTTAAATCTTATTTTTCAGCCATTTAACAAGCTTCATTGCAGTTTATTTAAGAAGCAAAAGAAATGATATTTTATATTTTTATATATTTCTCTATTTCCTTATTTATCTTCTTACACAAATATACGACAAAGAAATGGAACTGCAAAATATTTTAATATTTTTAGCTAAACATTTATCCAAAGATTTGCGCTATTATGTTTTTTATATATTTATCTTTTCATTTTACTCTTTATTTA
>NZ_BAIS01000065.1 GCF_000613345.1 Prevotella disiens JCM 6334 = ATCC 29426
TGTAATTAAATTATAATGCAATTATTGCGACTTTCTTTTGCTTCTTTTCTTTGGTCGCCTGCTCGTTCAAAGAAAAAGAAAAGAAGCCACGCAATTTTTTAAGGTTGCGTGGCTCATTGTGTTAGAGATTTTCGGTTGTTTCAATTATCCGCTCTTCGGGGTGGGTATTAAAAGCCCAGTTGATTTGTTCATCGGGTAGTGTGCTGTGTATTCCTCTGCCCATCACCATTCCACAATCTTCAAGGATTTTGCGCTCGGCTTCTTCTCGGTCTGTGGCTACAACCTCAAACACACCTTCAAAAACGTATTGGGTGCATACTCTGTAAACTTTCCTTTCCATATTTTCAAAACTCAGCGATTAGTAATCTGTGTTCCATTGGTTCACCATTCGATAGCCAACGGTGGGTTAGCCAAAAATGATGTGCACCGTAACCATAGACAAAAAACTTGTCAAGTTCCGTTTCTTGGGAGATTTGGAGGAGTGCGGTCTGCAACTCCTCCTTGTTCTCGGCTATGCTTATGGCATTGATAACTCTCACGATGATGATGGGTATTTCATCTGCCCACGAGTTGTTGAGAGCTTTGCTCGAAAAATTATGAATAATGCCTTCTACTTGTACTTTCATATTGTTGTCGTTTATAGGTTGATGTTTTTATTTACTCTCTGCAAATAAGGGTGCAGTCCTCTACTTCGGTTGGTAGTCCAAAGGCTGGAACGTGGGTAAAATAAGGTTGCATATTCCCCTCTATGTCTGTGTGGGGCGATATAACCTCCGCTTTGGTGTCCTTACTCCATTGGTCTGCGAGTGCGATTTCTTCGTCTGTCAGTCCTGTACTATCTCCATTGATAAGGTAGCCTAAACTCCACGTTGGAATTTTCTCTATTGTCTTGTATGTCGCCATAATCGTTGTTATTATAGGATTGTTATGCGGTTGCTCTCTGTGCTATCATTCTCATATTCTTCTGCATCAAGGCGAGTATCTGTTCGTGATACTCGGTGTTCTTGTTGCACACTCCACGACTTTGTACCACTTTCATCGTTTCCAATGATACCTCAATGGTTTCGATGCGCTCTCCGTCCTTTGTGGCAGAGAAGATAAGCGACTGCGGTTTGCTGTAATAGTGTGCGTCATATACGCAATGGTGCATTGCCGTGCCTTCCTCTAAATGCTCTTGCACACTCTCCAAAACGTGGATACGGATAATGCCGTCAGTAAACTCTATGCCAAAGAATTTTGCTTTGAGTTGCTTGTACTCTTGTTCGGCTTCTATTGCTTCCTTACGCTTCTTGATAATGTTCTCACGCTCTTTCATCGCTCTGCTCTTGGCTTGGTAATGGTCGTGCGCTGCTCTTAGGTCGGTGGGGCAAACATACTTGGCATTGTGAATATCCTTGCCTAATTGATTGAGCATATCCACCATATCACACCATAGACTTCCGTCCTCTATATGGTAGCCGTTTCGCAAACAGATGCGGATAGATGCCCAATAGCTATCAATGCTTCTTCGACCATTGTGCATGAAGAATTTGAGTAGCGGGATTTGCCCCGACTTCAACAAGGTTTCCACACGGCTATCGGAAAGCAGTGCCGGTATAAGTTCGGTAGGCACTATATTGTGGAAGTTTCCCTCAAAACCATTTCTGCGGAGTGTGTCCGTAACCTTGAACTTGGGATATATCGGTGAGTACGATATATGGCGGTAGGCTTCGTTGTCGTTGCGTACTGCCATTGGCGAACAGAAAGAAAAGGTGTCAATGTATCTGCCTAATGTTCGTTGAACGGCAATAATCGTTTTTCTTCCTTGTGCGTTCCACCAATACTGACCGATTTCAAAGGTATATGAAGATGCCTTGCAACCTTTCTCCATTTCCACAGAAAGGAGGAACATTCTTAGTATTTGGTATTCTCCGCAAGTGGTAAGTATTGTAAAGTACTGCTTCTGCCTAATCTTGCGTTCAAAGGTTTCCTTGACCTGCAACCTTGCCCCGCAATGGGGGCAGATGCAAGTGTCCGTAGCTTTTCTATTGTCCAACTATGCCCACAATCCATACACGTTGTGCGACCTTTGGGCAGTCGGTAGGCGAAATGGTCTATACATTCACGGAATGCCCATTTGCTCTGTGTCTTGGTTATCGGGCGAAGGTGCTTACTCTCGGCAAGGACTGCCTTCTCATATTTGTTTCTTGGTTTCATAGGCTTAAAAATCAAATAGTGACGGTTGTGTTTGGGGTGCTGCGCTTTCGGTTTTCTTCACTCGTGCGTTACGGCTCTGTATCTTGGCGAGTTCCTCACGTTGGTACTGCTTGATGGCTTCTTGCCTTGCTTCGGCTTTCTCCTCCTCTGTGAGTTCCACAATATGATTTACTGCCACTCTGCAAGTGATTTCCTTTTCTACTTCAATTTCATCCTCGTCATAGTAGTGTACTGCCATTGAGTAGATTTCATCGTCCTCAAATCCATTGCAGCCACTCGTCTGCACTTGGTTCAAGATGTAGGTTACACATTCCTCGATGCTCTTGTTAGGCTTCATCAAGTTGGGTGCAAACAAAGAGTCTGTCGCTGCACGTTGGTTCAGATACTCGGCTATTGCTCTCGTAAAATGTTCTGTTCCTTTCATATCGCTTAGTATTTAGGGATTTCTACAATTTGGTTTATCTGTCCGCAAAGGAAACTTCTTAGGCTGGTGCGGTCGGGTGCATAATACTCTGACCAATGTCCGTATTGATTGACCAAATACTTCTTCAATACGTCCATAAAGTCAAACCGATAACCCATAAGGGGTACGGCTGTACGGAAGTAGGTGTTAGTGTTCACCGCTTCGGCAAGCCAATTCTTTTCCTCACGGCTCATTCGCTCCCCACGATTGAGTTTCACACGCAATAAATAAACCTTGCTGTGGCTCAAAGTTTCCAAAGGCTCAACTTCCCACTGCACAAACTTAGTTGCCACCAAACGCTCACTTTCTTCAACCACCGAACTTATGCGGTAATGAGAGGAGGAGCTATATCCTTTTTTCTTCATCGAAGATGTGATATTTACTTTCTGCTGTTCCATAATGACATTTTTTTTATGCGTCCAAAGATCGGAGTATGCTGATTCCTTTTTGTAGCAAGAACAAGGTAGGGGGCGCAGCCGGCACAAGGTTTTGTAGGAAAATACTACCCGGAATGAAATGTAGGTGTGGAGATTTTCCGTGCAAACCAAAGGCACAGACCTTGTGCAAGCCGTAGCCCCTTACTACCTTTGCGAATAAAAAGAAATCAGCACCGACTTATGGCACATCAAAGTGGAATAGATGGATGTGAGAAGCGAAAGTGCAACGCCTGTATGGAAAACGAAAAAGGTGGCTACCTCACGTGAGATAACCACCCATAAAGAAGAATGAATCGAAGAATATCTTTCCTTGTGCCTTAGAGCACACAGAGCAGGATTGCCAAGATGACGGCAAGCCAGAACAGCCAACGCAGGATTGTAAAGGTTACTTGCAGAATAACTTTGACAATGAAGCGTAGTATAAGGAAACCGAGAATAACCGAAACGGCGGTTACGACTTGCGGCGTAACTATCTTCGAGATGAGGTAAATCGCACCGATAACGATGGAAAGCAGAACGGCGAGTTCGATGAAGCGTGTCCAACCAAAGCGGCGGACTTGCTTGGAAGAAGTCGGCGGCTGCCTGTTCTTATCGGTTTTGTTCGATGCGTCTGCCTTGATGAAGGCGGGCTGATGAATATCTTGATTCATGATGATTGTTTTCATAATCGGGGCTTTTAATAGTTCAAGAGCGATAACAAGATGCTCTAACGACCCAAAGACAAGTGTTTGGAAAACTCTTGACGTGTGGAGTGGAGCGTTTATCTTGGCTCTTGACACTACAAAAGCCCCCGATGGTGAAGTATCAAGCCATGTTCTCACCGCCTATCGTTGGCAGACCATTGACCTTAATGAGCAGCACGATTGTACCAGTCAGCTCGGTGTACAGTTTGTCGTATTCTGTACCTGCCGCAAAGTCGTCCGTGAGTTCGTACTTGGCAAATACCGCTTGAATTGCCTTGTTGTTCAGCAAAATTAGTGCTAACCTTTCGGGAAGCGGACTTGGCAGTTCCTTCTCAAACTCCTGCTCCAGTACGGAAACAAGGGTATCATACTTTGAGAAGTGTAGGTTGTGGTACAGCACCTCGCTTGCCATCGTCTCTGCTTCGGGATGTGAGAAACCTTGCGCCACGGCATCGCAGTAAGCCGTCAATGCCTCGTCTGCGCGAGCGGTTATAAACGCATTGTCATTCTCTCTCTCAGGGAAATGCTCTCCGAGATACGCTTCCAACTTCAGATGGAAGTAGGAAAGTTCTTTCTTTGTCGTTGTCATAAATTCAAAATTTTAGGGTTATATACATTATTTTTTGGAAATGCCTAATGCCGTATTGAAAGTACCCAACTTGTCAGCCAGCTCATCCATATCGTGTTCTATCTTCTTATTGGTAATACGGGCATAGATTTGCGTTGTCTTGATGTTGGTGTGTCCTAACATCTTACTTACGGATTCGATGGGAACTCCCTTGGATAGGGACATCGTGGCAAATGTGTGCCGGGCGAGGTGGAATGTCAGGTTCTTCTTGATACCGCAAATATCGGCAATTTCTTTCAGATAACTGTTCAGTTTTTGATTCGTCAGCATGGGGAAAAGTTTGCCATCACGATAGGTCTTGCCACTATATTTTGCAATGATGCTCTTGGGTATATCGAGTAAAAGAACGTTGGTTTCCACGCTTGTCTTCTGCCGCTTGGTCATTATCCACTGCTTGCCGTTGAGCGTGACGATGTTTTCAGGAGCGAGGTTGTACACGTCTATGTACGCAAGTCCCGTGAAGCACGAGAACACGAACACGTCCCTTACAAGTTCCAAACGACCGATGCCGAAATCTTTGTTGGCAATTTTAAGGATTTCCTCGTCTGTGAGGAATCCACGATTGACCGGTTCCATGTGAAAACGGATGTTGAGGAACGGATCATGGTGCAGGACACCTAGTTTCCTGCCCAGAATGGTAATCGTCTTGAAGGTTTTCATCATCCTCGTGGCTGTGTTGGGATTCTGCCCGACAACCGTTCGAAGATAAATGTCGAAGTCGTGTATCACGATATAGCCGAGTTCGGACAGGCGGATGTCAGACCGACCGTATTTATCACGAAGGAAATTTGAGAAGTGTTTCTTGCAGACGTTGTATTTCTGTAAGGTTGCAGCTTCGACCGACACGCCTACCTGCCGTGCAACGTCACTATTGTGCTTGTTGAAGAGGCTCATTAGGGTGTCCACATCCTCCTTCTTACCAAGATACTCCGACTTGATACGCTCCAAGGACACCTCGTCCGTCATCTCGACTTTCTTGAAGATGGTCTGGAGTCCGCTCTGAATGTTGTCAAGTTCGAGGTTGGTGGAAAGTGCTTCAGTTGTCCTTCCCTTCAATCGTTCCTTCTCCCTGTCCCATTGAGACTGTTGGACAGCAATGCCCGTCGAGCCGATGGAAAGGCGTTCGTTGTTGAGATAGATTCTCAGCATGACAGGGGTCTTGCCCTCCTTGTTCACATAATTGCTTCTGAGATAGAAGACTGCTCTGAAAATAGCTTTCATACATTTTACTGCTTTTAGTTGTAGCCTGAATAGAGGTCTTGTCCTAACACCTGCCATCTGTAGCCGTAGCTTGTCGGACACATTGTTGCCCGAAGTGGTGTATGGTAACAAAAACACCTCTGTAATCACGCTGCAAAGTTCAACATATTTGTTTGAATAGCAGTAATTTACGCATACTCCTTATGTACTCTGTATGTACTCTTGGCTACATTTTTATTTTGCCTTGAAAATGTGTAGCCTGATTGTAGCCTTTTTAGAGTATTTTGGGAGTTTCTGCCCCCTCCGTGCATACTCTGAAATTTGGGATGGGTATAAAAGAAAAGTATCATAACTACTTGTAGCTATGATACTTACGATTTTCTTAGGTTTCCCTCTGATGTTCATTTCAGAGTACCTAAAGCGGAGAGAGAGGTTTATGAACCAAACTCTGCTAACTCGTTGTAATTAAATGTTCTATCAATTTTGACAAATCGGTAGTGTAGCATTTTTGTAGCAGTATTTTGACCGCTTGATGACTACCATTCTGACTACCTGTTGAAAGCACAACTGCTCTCTTTTCTTGGGTACAAAAGTATATAAAATTGTACTAACCTCCAAATCTTTGTACCATAAATATTTAGATATTTTACTGCTACACTTTCCAGTGCAAGGTGCAAGCCCCTATATATAAGGGGACTTGCACCTTGCACTGGAGGGATTTTCTCAAAATTATTTGATTTTGTTCTGGAATGATTGTTATTACAATGTATTTTCGTTTATGAATTCTAGAAAACAAACCAATTAAATCATCCCATGTTGACATCGCCCATCATATTCATCTGCACCTAATGCAAGCCACCTTGCATGGGATGCAAACATTTGAATGTGGCGGGTTGCTCAAATTTAGGTGCTTTTGTAACTTTATACATATGAAACAGTTGCACAAAACCCTAAAGGAAAAGCGAGAACATGAAGGATACTCACAGGAGTATATCGCTGAAAAACTGAAAGTTAGCTCAAGTACCATCTCAAGATGGGAAACAGGAGCCGTATCCATGAGTATAGTACAAATTTGCAGCTATGCCAAAGTTTTGGAAATGGATGAGAGTGATCTGCTTGCATCTATTGCAAGGAGAAGAAGAGAAATACCACCCCCATTTATCCGACTGGGCATAGACGTGTTTGACGAAGAGACTTATGGAAAGATAATGGATCTCGCCAAGGAATTGGGACCGCAGCACATTATCTTACAAACCAAATTATAAAGGCTGATGGAAATAATAGCAGTAGAAAGCCAAGCCTATCAGGAACTGATAGACAGGCTCAACCGAATTGAGCAGTATGTTGAGCGCACCTCCCGTCTTATCCAAGATATAGATGATGAGCTGGAGATGACCACGAAAGACCTTATCGGGACTCTGAATGTTTCAGAGTCCACCCTTTACCGTTGGCGCAAGAAGCAGTTGGTGAGGTATCGCTACACCGAGGGTGGTGATGTGCGTTATTTTTTCAAGTCTATCGTGATTGCCACGAAATGCAACCGCCTCCGTGTTTCCGGTATGAGGAATGACGAGGTTCTTGGTCGGCTCAACCGTTTTAAGGATAATCTTATCATGAGTTCATGTCTTAACCCTAAAAACAGACAACTATGATAGAAAAAGAACAGATTCTTTTGCTTACTCAAGGAGGTTTGAATGTATTTTCCCATTTCCTTGGTTTTGAGGTGAATCTTCACCGAAACTTCCGTAGCCCCTTTTATGACGACAAACGGGCTTCCTGTCATATCTACTATGATAGGAAAACTTCTTCTTATAAATTCTATGATCATGGCGATACCACCTATTCAGGGGATTGCTTCTGGTTTGTGGCAACGTTGCGTAGTTTGAATTTGAAAACGAATTTTCCCGAGGTGTTGGAAATCATCGTACAAGAACTTGGATTATATTCTTTATGTGATGCTGAAAAGCATAACAAGCATATCACACCGTCATATAAAAATCCTATAGCCTCCAGTCCTACGGTCGAAAAGACCAAGCGGACGAAAGAACGACCATATAGTTTCGAGATACAGCCATTTGACGATGGACTGCTGAACTATTGGGCGCATTATGGTATCCATGAAGATACACTCCGGCTTTTTCGGGTACGGAGTCTTAAACGGTATGAGAGCGTATCTGCCGAGGGCAAGAAGTTTGAACTTCACAGCTCACCGACAGAACCTATATTTGCCTATATCGGAAACGGCTATGTAAAGATATACCGACCACACAGTCCGAAAATCCGCTTTCTCTATGGTGGAAGAATGCCTGCCACCTATTGCTTCGGTATGGAGCAGATTCCCACCAAAGGAGATATGCTTTTCATTACAGGTGGTGAAAAGGATGTACTCTCATTGTATGCACACGGCTTCAATGCAATTTGTTTCAACAGTGAAACCGCACAGATACCGACAAGTATCATCGAGAGCCTTCAGCTTCGCTTCCGACATATCATACTTCTGTATGATGCTGACGAGACAGGCGTACGCGAGAGTCACAGACAAGCAGAACATCTGACAGAATACAAAGTATTGAACCTTTCACTTCCGCTAAGTGGTACGAAGTCTGAAAAAGACATTTCAGATTTCTTTGCCTTGGGCAACGGTGCAAAGGAACTGAAAGAGCTGCTTGCCAAGATGTTCTCAGACCTATACAGCCAAACCATGATGATGTTACGTTCATGTGAAATTGATTATGAGAATCCACCAGACATTTCCAAATCAGTAGTAGCAGTAAACGGTGTGCCACTCGGCACGCAGGATAACCTGTTCTGCATTACTGGAGGTGAGGGGACAGGCAAGAGCAACTATGTCGGAGCCATCCTTGCCGGAGCGTTGGGAGAAAAACGATTGCCGATAGAGAATACCTTGGGATTGGAGATTACCGCCAATCCCAAAGGCTTGGCGGTCCTACACTATGACACGGAACAGTCCGAGGCACAACTCCACAAGAATTTGGGCAAGACATTACGCAGGGCTTCTCTGACAGCAGTACCTGAATATTATCATTCTCTGTATCTTGCTTCGCTTTCCCGTAAAGACCGGTTGAAACTTATCCGTGAGAGTATGGACCTGTTTCATCACAAGCATGGGGGCATCCATCTTGTGGTGATTGACGGCATAGCTGACTTGATACGTTCCGCCAACGATGAAACGGAAAGTATTGCCATTGTGGATGAGCTTTACCGTCTGGCAGGGATTTACAACACCTGCATCATCTGCGTACTGCACTTCGTACCGAATGGTATCAAACTCCGTGGGCATATTGGCTCCGAACTTCAACGCAAGGCGGCAGGCATTCTCTCCATAGAGAAAGATGACAATCCTGAATACTCTGTGGTGAAAGCTCTGAAAGTCCGTGACGGAAGTCCGTTGGACGTACCGATAATGCTTTTCGGCTGGGATAAGGCTGAGGACATGCACGTCTATCGTGGCGAGAAGTCTAAAGAGGACAAGGAAAAGCGCAAGACCGATGAATTGATTGGCGTTGTCAAAGAAGCTTCCGAAATTCTTTCAAGCTCACTTACCAAGAACTTTGTGAAGTTCTGATGCGAGAAATGGAAATCAAGGAAAGAACCGCAAAGAAGTACATCGCCTATATGAAAGAACAACGTATCTTGGCACAAGATACCAATGGTAACTATCAAAAAGGAGAACTATGCCGTACATAGATTATAAAACCGAAGACACTTGGCAAAAACGCCTGTTCAACAAGCTGATAAGCGTCGAGGATAAACTCGACCGCCTGCTGATCCTGCAAGAGCAATCTGTTGATACAACTGTCCATCCTCCCCTGAAACCGGAATATCTGGATATCATAGATGTATCCAAGATACTCAAAGTAGAACAAAAGACCATCTATAATTGGGTGTGGGCAGGAAAAATTCCCTATCTTAAAGCCAATGGCAGGTTACTTTTTCTTCGGGAAGAGATAGATAAAATGGTACGGAAGCGAGATGATTGGTAATTTTTATCACTTAAAAAATATCTGCAATTATTTTGCTGAAACAAAAAAAATACTTACCTTTGCAATCAGAAAGTTAGTTGTGGATTTCCACACTCAAAGATAACAGTACTCGCTTGGCATACCGTAAGATCTGCTGGCGAGTCATTTTTTTTATAGATACTATGGCGAATAAAGAATCACGTTCCATTCAGGAACAAATCGATTTACTGAAGCATAGAGGCATGATTATAGAAGATGAGGAGTTTGCCCATCTTCATTTAAGTCATATCAGCTACTACCGTTTGAAGGGGTATTGGTGGGATATGCAAACAGACAAAGAACGGCATATATTCAAGAATGACGCCAATTTTAAGGACGTTATCACACGATATTTCTTTGATAAGGAGTTGCGTCTTATCTTGTTCGATGCCATTGAAGCCATAGAGATTGCGTTGCGGACGAAGATGATTTATCATCTTTCACAATCATACGGTGGGCTGTACTATATGGATAAGGGACTTTTCAACAATGAAGAGCTCCAACAGCAACATATACATGATCTGATGGGCGAGTTTATGCGTAGCAGTGAGATTTTCATAAAAGACTACAAATGCAAATATGGAGTGTGGGAGGACAGAAAATGTATATCTCTTACCCAACAGCCTGACGCATGGATTATTTTTGAAGTTGCGACTTTTGGAACACTTTCAAAGATATATAAGAATCTTAATCATCAGTTACCGGAAAAGGCAAGAATTGCCAATGAATTCGGACTTAATATGCATACAGAACTCTCAAGCTGGCTTGAAGCCATCTCCTATTTGAGAAATATTGTCGCCCATCATTCAAGAGTATGGAGTCGAAATATGGTAAAACGTCCAATGGATATTAGTAATCCAAGAGGCATTTGGCTGCAACATCCTCTTTCGGAATTCTCTAAAAAGAAGCCATTTCTAATCATTACTTCCATGTTATACTTGTGCAATGCTATCAATGCTGGAGATACATATAAGAGAAAGACAATCTCACTGATAGAGAAAAATCCGGACATTCCTATTTATAAGATAGGTTTTCCAGACCATTGGAATAGGGAATCTATCTGGCAATAATTTTGTACGGGAATTTCAATTGCAATATTCCCGTACTTTATTTATGTCTACTAAAAAAAATGAAAGTAAGACATTTTTGCTTCCATTGGATAATAAACATGCGTTTAGTGTCTCCATTTGGGTCTGAAGTTTTGTGAACGATTGTCTTCTTTCTTGTCATGAGTAGGATAACTCTCGTTCTTTACTCCAGCTGAGTGATTGTTGTTAGACAAATTCTCTCCTTGGTTTACTTTCTCCGTCTCTTCTTTTTCCTCCTCTGGCGGTGCAAGCGTAAGCGCAATCTTTCTGTCCAATTCTGCTGCCTCCCCCTTGAGCACGCGCAGTTCGCCCTCTTTCTTCCATGAGCCATTGGCAATATTGGTGTAAACGTCTTTGTTGGCTGCTGCCTTTGCCATTTCCTTCTCATGCGACTCTATCACTTTAGGGATACGCTCCAAGGCATTTACGAAGTTCTCGCAGGCAAGTTTCGGGTCTGCCGCTAACTTACCGTTATTATAGGTATAGTGGATGCTTTCCTGTCCCTTGACAAAGAAGCGGTTCATCGAGCAGTCGAACAAGTCCTTGGAAGTGCTCTCCGTCTTGACCATGATGGAAAAGCCGTAAACCTCGCCAATCTTGTTGTACTCGCTCTTGGTACGAGCCTTTTCCTCTATCTCATGCAGACGGGCGGCGATGACCTTTATGTCGGTGCTGTCCTCTACACCTTTGATTGTCAGTTTATTGACGGGCAGTCCCTCCTTGTCCCGTTCCACACGCTGCTCAAAGCAAGCCAAGTCAGCTTTAGCTTCCTTAATCTTGTCGGAATGGAAGGACACGGAACTCTCAATCTCTGCCAGCTTGCCCGTTGCGGCATCACGCTCACGGAGAAAATTCTTGCGCTCTGATTCCAAGGTGGTAATCTTCTTATCCAATCTTGCTTTCTCCAAAAGGTCTGTGTTGCCTGAAAGCAC
>NZ_BAIS01000064.1 GCF_000613345.1 Prevotella disiens JCM 6334 = ATCC 29426
GATAAATCACGCCCCTACAAAGGGTGAAAACGCAGCAAATTGATGTTCTTTCACCCCTTTGCCGCCCTCAATCAAAACAAATTAGTATCTATTTTCATAAATCTATATAATGACAACGTCCATTCCCGAGACGTTAGGTTTATATTTGAGGTATTCCCCATGCTGAGAAGCTAAGGAATACAGGCAACGAACAACTGAGAAGCTCTTCGTTACCGACTTTTTAAATAGAAAACTGCCGTTCCAAACAACATAAATCCATATTTCGGACGGCAGCTTTTCTATTTTTTTTTATTCTCAAAAATCTGCGAAAAGCGTGTGGAACATCAATAAAAATCACCTATAATTCATCAGAAATATGGAAATTTTTGCTGCAAACTTGCTGCTGTTGGGCTGCACGATAGCTGTTGCTATGCCCTTACGGTGGTAATTTTTAGCACCCACCTTAAAACAATAAAAGCTCTACAAACCATGTTTGTAGAGCTTCGAGTGTAGTCGGTACGAGAATCGAACTCGTATGCCAAGATTGAGAATCTTGTATCCTAACCGTTAGATGAACCGACCTTGGTTAGTGTTACTTCTCATAAAAAAAAGCGGAAGGAGGGGGATTCGAACCCCCGGTACGGTAACCCGCACGTCAGTTTAGCAAACTGGTGGTTTCAGCCACTCACCCATCCTTCCAGTCAGGGCTCGATAGACCGAGTTGCCAAGCATTTTTTTAATGCGGTGCAAAGGTAACGATTCTTTTTAAAACTAACAAATTTTTCACCACCTTTTTTTATTTTGCTTCCAACGTGATGTGGTACAAATTGGCGTAGACGCCTTCTAAATGGGTGAAGGATAGGGTGATGGCATAGGCATCGCCTGCCTTGTTGTGGTTGGGGTGGGTGAGTACGAAGTTGCCGTCGGTGGTGCGGTAGTTGGTTTCGCCCAATATTTTGTAGCCATAGGCGAGGGCATCTTCGGCAATGTGGAGCATTTCTTCTTCGGAATAGGTGTAAAGATTGATGCGCTGAATGGTAAAACGGTTGCCGATACCAACGCCAAAAAATCCCATTTGTCGTGGTCGGTCGCCTGTAACGATGTCTTTATCGGCTTGTTCGTCGAACTGCATGTTGTAACTATAGCTCAATTCCTTTTGTGCGCCAAAGCCTTTGATGACTTGCGAGAGGTTGAGTCCGTGGTCGGCAGCAAACTTATCGAAGAAACTTGTGTCGTTGGTGCGCATTTCTCCGCCTGCAAGGAGTGGGAAAAGTCGGTCGAATGAAAATTCCCCCTTCGGTCGTGTGGGTCGTGTTGTGGCAGATTGCGACACAGAAGGGGTTGTTGTTGCTGGTTGATTTGCTTGATTTTCCACCTTATTGATAGGTCTTGCCGCAGCAACGGCTACCGCTTCGGCTTTGTTCTCAATAGTTTTGGGGTTCGGTTGCTTTTCTTTCTTCTTTTTTGGTGTCGCTTTGTCTTCGGCTTTGGCTTTGTTTACCGCTTCTTGCGCCTCACTCATGATTTGTTGCGTATTGTTTTCGTCAGGATATTTCACGTTTTTCGCCAATTCTTCTGCCTTGTTTTGTGGTTGCTCAATGGGTTGAACCATAGGCGGTTGGGCTACTTTTGGAGTCGTAGGTTGTGGCTTTTTCTCATTTTGGGGCAGCTGTTTGATTGTGTTTTGGGATTTTTGGGCGGTTGTGTTTTGCTTTTTGGGCTTTGGAGCTGCCACTGCTGCCTGTTCGTAAACACGGTTGTTGTCGCAAAAAGGGTCTTTCCCCGTTTTCCAATCAATGTATTCGTCGTTTCCACCTCGTTGCTCGCTCACTTTCGTTCCGTTGCGCCAGAGGGTGGAATATTGCAAATTTCCGTTTTCAGAATAGGTGTATGATTTTCCGTTAAGGAGTCCATTCCGATAGTTTAGCTTCATGCCGATGTTGCCATTGGGGAAGAACGACACGGCACGACCATGGGCTTGTCCGTTGCTATACTGCATGATGCTTTCCAATTTTCCCGATGCGTTGTAGACAAGAGCCACGCCGTGGAGAATGGTTTTTTTGTCGTCAGTCTTACTGATAGATTTGTAATGTTTCTCGGCTTTGAGCTGTCCGTTCATAGTATAGTCGTAAAACATTTTCTGTCCTTTGTCGTCTATCGCTAAAACTCGATAGAACGCGGCTTCACGTTGCTGGCTTACCCCCTTTCCGTTGCTATTGTAGAAGATAGCATTCTGGGGAATACGCAGATTGGTTTTCCGTTGTGCCGCCGCCATAATGGGGAGCATGGTAAGGGCAAGGAATAACAAAAAATGTTTCATGTTGTTTTGAATTTTGATTGCAAACATACAAAAAAGCGGTGAAATTTACAAAAAGTGGGGCGATTATTTGCTGTGCCAAGTGTGTGAAGTGTTTTTCCGTGCCTATGCTTGAGTATTTTTTTCTTTCTTTCCGATTGTTTTTCGCCACAAAAGCGGCTGTTTTTTGCTTCAAAAGCGGCTGTTTTTTGCTTCAAAAGTGCCTATATTTTTTCTCTTTATTTTCTTCTTTGAAAATGCCCCCCCAAAAAAAAGAAGAGGTAAAACTTCCTTTTTTGGTGAGCAAAAACCGGCTTTTTTATTTTGTTTTGATGATTTCTAATGCCTTATTTTCCTTTGCTAATTTATTGATGCTTGCATTGAAACTGCCTGAAAGACCATAATATGTTGAGTTTTGGAGAGTGTTCATTCTGTCAAGTCCGACACTCAAAATTGTGCCATCAGCAGGTGCAATAATTTCCGAAGCCTCTGTTCCCGAAATAAAAAGATTGTCGTAATTGAGTTCACCATCTAAATATTGTTGCGGTTTCAGTACGATGTCATCGCCAACATTCTTGCCTTTGACCACCCATTTCAGTTGTTGGGCTTGCAACGATGAAACCAAAAAACTGCAAAAGAATAGTAGAGATAGAAATTTTTTCATAACCTTTAATTTTAAGAATTGATTTGTTTCAAATTGTTTTGCTTAAAGTGTAGCTTTATGATTGATAATTACAAATTTACGAAAAAATAGTAATAAAAATGTGGAGAGGATTTTATATTTATTTTTATTTAACGGTTCGGGATAATAGCGGTAACAATTCGGCAAGATACACCTATTATTATAAAGAAACAAAGCATGATTTTGAGGAGCAAAATGGTGTCTTTTAAAAAGAAGAAAAACCTATTTTTTGCAGTTGATTAAGCGTAAAATTAACTTTTTAAACGAATAATTTTGCGTTTTCACACTTTTGCCCTATCTTTGCATAAGGTATAGCTGCCCTCGTTTGGCAATGCGTAGGGGCGTGATTTATCACGTTCCTAATAAATAAACCATACGCAGATTGTTAGGAACGTGGTGAACCACGCCCCTACAATGGGAAAACAAATTTTCTTTGCCCTCGTTTGCAATGCGTAGGGGCGGAATTTATTCCGTTCCTAATAAATAAACCATACGCAGGTTGTTAGGAACGTGGTGAACCACGCCCCTACAATGAGAAAATAAACTTTCTTTGCACTCGTTTGCAATCCGTAGGGGCGTGATTTTTTCGCTTTGCTCAACAACTCGTATCACGTTCCTAATAAATAAATCATACGCAGGTTGTTAGGAACGTGATAAATCACGCCCCTACAATGGGATAAACCACGCCCCTACAATGAGAGAAAACAATTTTTCATTGCGTTGGTTTCCAATACCTTACACATATATATAATAAAGAATGAGAAGACATCTCGTACATATTTTTTGGGGTATTTTGATATTCATCGTTGGCTTCGGCACTTTGTTTTTTGTGTCGGTGTGGAACGGTTGGATAGGTTATATGCCTGAAATGGAAGCACTTTCGAACCCAGTGGATAAGTTTGCATCGCAAGTCTATTCTGCTGACGGCAAACTCATAGGTACATGGAATCAAGACAATGCCAATCGGGTTGCCATTGACTATAATGCACTTTCGCCCCACCTTGTTCACGCGCTTGTTTCAACTGAGGACGAACGTTTTTACGAGCATTCGGGCATTGATTTCATCGCCTTAGGACGTGCCATTGTCAAGCGTGGAATCATGGGACACGACAATGCGGGCGGTGGTTCCACCATTACCCAGCAATTGGCCAAGCAGGTTTACTCGGAAAAGGCGCATAGCACTTTCGAACGTTTGCTGCAAAAACCTATCGAATGGATTATTGCTGTGAAATTGGAGCGTTTCTTTACCAAAGAAGAAATCGTTGCGATGTATCTCAATTACTTCGATTTCTTGCACAACGCCGTGGGAATCAAGCGTGCTGCCAACATTTATTTTGGCAAAGAACCAAAGAATTTGTCGGCTACCGAAGCGGCTACGTTGGTGGGATTGTGCCAAAATCCGTCCATGTATAATCCGTTGCGCCATGAAGACCGCTGTATCAATCGACGAAACATTGTGTTGAGTCAAATGTGCAAATGCGGTTACATCACGAAAGAGGAGTTTCGCGAACTTTGTCAGCGACCTTTGGGCATAAAATATACGAAATCGAAGCCTATAAAGGGTTCGGGCGATTATTTCCAAGCTTCCTTCGCCAATACATGATGGAGAAAAAACCTGAAAAGGAAAACTATCAAGAATGGCAATATCGTGAATTTGTACTCGACTCGGTGGCGTGGGAAACCGACCCACTCTATGGTTGGTGCAATAAGAATACGAAACGAAATGGAGAAAATTATAATGTGAATACAGATGGGCTTCGCATTTACACCACCATTGACACTCGCATGCAACAATATGCCGAACAGGCTGTGCGCAAACACGTTGGCGGATACTTGCAAGCACAATTCAACTTGCAAAACCGATACAAAAAGAACGCACCATTCTCGTCAAATATTTCACGAAATACTATCAAGCAGATTTTGAACCGTTCGTGCCGACAAAGCACACGCTATCTGCGGTTGAAGGAACAAGGTGCTTCGCCAGAAGAAATCAGACAAAGTTTCCGTACAAAACACGAGATGACGCTCTTCACTTATCATGGAAATGTGGACACATTGATGACACCTATCGACTCCATACGCTATTATAAATCGTTCTTGCGTTCGGCTTTCATGAGCATGGAACCCCACACGGGAGCGGTGAGAGCATACGTGGGAGGCATTGATTACGAGCATTTTAAATACGATATGGTGATGGGCGGACGCCGACAAGTGGGGTCTACCATTAAACCTTACTTGTATGCGCTTGCCATGCAAAACGGTATGACACCTTGCACAATGGTTCTGAACGTGCAACGCACCTACGGAGGGTGGACACCACGCAATGGTTCGAAGGCAAGATATGGGCAGGAAGTGCCATTAAGGTGGGGTTTGCAGCAGTCGAACAACTGGATTTCGGCTTACCTTATCACCCTGCTTGGTCCTTCACAATTCGTTAATATCTTGCAAGACTTCGGTTTCCACAACCCCGATATAGCCAAAAACACATCGCCAGTGTTGTGTCTTGGTCCTTCGGAACTCTCTGTGGGCGAGATGTGTAGTGCCTATACCACGTTTGTAAACCATGGTGTTCGTTGTGCACCACTCTATGTTACGAAGATTGAAGACAGCCACGGCAATGTGGTAGCTAAGTTCCAACCATTGATGAACGAGGTGATTTCGGAAGAAAGTTCTTACAAGATGCTCGACATGTTGCAAGCCGTTATCGAAGGCGGAACAGGTAAACGATTGCGTTATAGCTACAATCTGACAGGACAAATCGGTGGTAAAACAGGTACAACCAACAACAATTCAGACGGTTGGTTCATGGGCTTCACACCTGAATTGGTAAGCGGTTGCTGGGTAGGAGGCGAGGATAGGGACATTCACTTCGATTCTACTGCGCTCGGACAAGGTGCTTCCACGGCATTGCCTATATGGGCTTACTTTATGCAAATGGTTTATGGCGACAAAACTTTACACTATTCGCCAAAGACAACGTTCGACTTACCAGCAAATTTCGACCCTTGTCATTCGCAAGATTCCGTTGCTATCAACGGCATTCAAGAGGTTTATTTCTAACGAAAGCTATCAATTAATTTTTATAATATGAGAAGAACAATTCTTTCAGTCATGATGGTGGGAGCAGTTCTCACTGTTGGCGCACAGACAATTAAGACCAACTTCAAGAAAGGCGATGTTTTCAATTACAACGACGCATGAACATGAAAATGGAGTTGCCAATGGGACAAGGCACACAAACGGTTGATGTTACCAAAAAGATAGCCATCGAAATTGTAGACAAGACAAAAGATGGTTACAAAATTGCGCTCACCAATTCTGGGGTTACCATTAAAGGCGACGAAATGGCTTCCGACCAAGCATTGAATGGTGCAATGAAGTATTTGAACGATGTGAAAATTGTGTTCAAAACCGATGCCAACGCAGCCATTCAAGGCATTGATAACTACGAAGAAGTAGTAACTGCTGCCAGCAACAATGCACTCAAAACCATTGATGAGCTATATACCAAAAATCCAATGATTGAGCAAGCCTTGCCAAAAGCAAAGATGATAATGGCAGTGAGCCAACTTTTGGAGGAGAAAGAACTCATTAAAACCTTGCAAGAGGAAACACATTTCTTCCTTTACGGCAAGAAAATCAAGACAGGAGATAAGGAAAATCGTAGCCTTGCACAAGGTATCAAGGCTGTAAGTACCTATACCATAGGCGAAAACGCTGGCAACACCACCATTTCAGTAGCAAGCGTATCAAATATGACCGAAGAAGACGTGAAAGCAATGCTCATTGAACAAATGAAGAAAATGGGAATGGGCGACGAAGCAACCTCAAATCTTGAAGCAGGTTGGGAACAAATGAAAGGCATGGGCATGACCAACGTTGATTTTAAAGGCAACGAAACCTACGTTTTCCAACCTAATGGTGCATTGGTTTCAACCAATTCAAAGTCAGATGTGAAGGTCATGGGCATGAATATCACCATGACACGCAATGTGGAAGTTGCCTCCTAGTTTTTTCTAGTTTCTCCTAGTTTTCCTAGTTTTCCTAGTTCTCCTAGTTTTCCTAGTTCTCCTAGTTTTTCTAGTTCTCCTAGTTTTCCTAGTTTCCCTAGTTTCTCCTAGTTTCAACTATACTCTCCACCTACTCGTTTGTTTGCGCTCCCCCTCCCAACGGAGGGGGTGGGGGAGGCTTTTTTATTTCCTTATAATGGTTGAACCATTAGCTTGGTGGGTTGCCAAAACCAATACTTCAGCTATTTGGACGTGGGCAGGGGCAGCTGCGGCATAGAAAGCTACATCAGCAATATCTTCGCCTGTCAATGGCTTTATACCTTTGTATACATTCTCGGCACGGGTATCATCGCCATGGAAACGAACATTTGAGAAGTTGGTTTGTACCAATCCTGGTTTGATGTTGGTAACACGTACTTCGCTTTCGGCTACATCAATGCGCAAACCATCTGTAAGGGCTTTCACGGCAGCCTTTGTTGCACAATAAACGTTGCCGTTGGCATAGGCTGCATCGCCTGCTACTGAGCCAATGTTGATGATATGACCTTGGTTGCGCTTCACCATAGACGGCACAACAAAGCGTGTCATGTTTAAAAGTCCTTTGATGTTGGTGTCAATCATGGTGTCCCAATCGTTAAAGTCGCCTTCGTATTCTTTGTCTAAACCCAAAGCAAGACCTGCGTTGTTGATGAGGACGTCAATATTCGCCCATTTCCCTTTTAAGAAATCAACTGCTTTTTTGGCTGCTTCACGTTCTCGCACATCGAATTGCATGGCGATAACCTCTGCACCCATTGCTTCCAATTGGTTTTTTAAGACATCTAATTTTTCTTTTCTGCGTCCAGTGATAATGATGTTATATCCACCTTGTGCAAATTTCTTGGCGCATGCTTCACCTATTCCGCTGGTTGCGCCTGTTATCATTGCTATTTTCTTTTCCATTATTGTTTAAGTTTTTAGTAAGGCAAAGGTAATGAGAAAAGTTTGGTTATCAAAAGTTTTTTTGTTTTTTCGGTATAATATTTTTTAGCTTATGTGCTGAAAGTGTAGATAAAATCTTTGGAGAAAGAACAGATTTGGTGGGTTTCTAAAAGTTTCTATCGTTTCCCTATTTTAATGTAATTGTAGAAACTTCGTAGGGGGCAAAGCTATTTTTTAGAACCTATCTTAAAACAAAACACGAGTGCCCTTAAAACAAAAACAAGCCCCGCATCACTGCGAGACTTGCCTTTCGCTTAATACTAAATACCTTATTTAAAAGGTTTTCACTACTATTATTTTTTTACGAAACGGAGTGTTTCGCCTGCTACTTTCACGATGTACATGCCTGGAGCGAGGTTTGAAACGTTCACGTTGTTTACACCAGCGTTGAGTGCTACGTTCATAACTGCTGCGCCTGTTGTAGCGTAGATAGTTGCAGTAGCTTCTGTACCGAGCATGATGTTTACGAATTGAGTTGCCATTGTTGGCGAAAGCGTAACCACACCGTTGGTTGTGTTTTCTATGCCGTTTATTCCATCAACAACTTGTCCGTTATTTGGTTCGTCCTTCACGCCTACTGTGTAGCTGTAGTTGCCAAGGTCGCTTTCGTCGCAATAGCCAACAGGGCCGAGTGATGGGTGTTTGCGGCTGTTAGAAGCAACAGGGTTGTTTACATAGTAAGATTGACTTACGAAGAATGGAGTTCCTTCATACTTGCCCGATTGCCATTTGTTGTCAGCATTCTTGTAAGCTATACGAGCGTAGAGCATATAACCATTGAGGTCGGCTGTGTTGTATGTAATCTTAGCATTTACGGTTCCGTTCTTTCCAATCTTAACGTTAGCATATTGAATTGTGTTGGCGATAGGTTGGCTTGCGCGGTCTTTTGCAAGATAGAACATTACTTGTCCTTCGTAACCTTCGTTTGACTTCAATGTGTAGGTTGCTTCAAAATTTTTGTAGTAAGAAGACTTGTTGATAGTTGCGTAATCGCGTCCCTTGCTATAACCATTTTGTGTAAATAGAGCCGATGACATTTGTACCGTTCCGTTTGTAACCGAAGGTGTTGGCGTTGGTTCTGGTTTCTTTTCAGTGATAGTAAGTGTACCAGCGTTTCTTGTGTCAGTGCCAGCAGAATACAATGTTGTCATGACGCCTTGTTTTTCATAACCTAAAATGAGGTAATATGTACCAGGAGTCAATTGCTTGTAAAGGTTGTTGTTGCAATAGAATGTAACAGTTGCTTGTGATTTAGCAGGAATCTTAATGATTTCGTCGCCTTCAGAAATAGCGTTCGTTTTGAGGAATGTTTCGCTGTACTTAGAGTAAGCGTAGCAGAGAGCCATCTTTCCTTTGTATTCAGTGTCGCCCGTGTTTGTGATGACGTATGTTACCTTAGCTTCGTTACCATAAGTTACAGTTGCATTAGCCTTTTGAACCATGTTGAGTTGGTAGCCCTTAGCTTGTGGGTCAGGCGTTGGTTCTGGGTCAGGCGTTGGGTCAGGAGTTGGCTCAGTTGTGTTAGCAATAGTAACGAAACCTGCGTCCAAGAATGCTGTCCAATCGTTTGTGCCAGGGTAAGCCAAGACTACGCGATATTTAGAAGCTTTCCACGCGCTGAGGTTACCTGTAAACTTAACGTTTTGTGTTGAATTTGCAGCGATGTCAATGTTTGTTTTTGCGAACAATTCGCAGTATTGAGCTGCATTTTGGTCTTCCAAACTGTATTTAGCATCGAGGAGGAATGCTGCGATTTCGCCTTTGTATGCCTTGTGAAGGTTGGTATTCTTCATATCCATAGCGAAAGTTTGGTTATCAGCCTTCTTCACTTGTGCGTTAATTTGTGTTGGAACAGTCAAGTCGTGTGCGTCAGCAGCGGTATCGTCTGTGCCAGGTTTTGGAGCTGGTCCAGGGTCGTTACCAGGTGCCAAGTAGCGCAACATTTGTTGGCTTTTGTTGAAAGCACCAATACCACCACCTGTACCTTGCGTGTCTGGTTCGAGAATATCGAGTTTGTACCAACCATTTTCCATTGCGTTCCAACCCCAGTCTACGTGAACGTAGCGGTTGATAGCATCGTTAGAATAGCCATCAAGTACGAAGCAGTGGCCACCACCACGTGAAATTCCAGCGTAAACGATAGGGCCATAGTTTGTCAATTCGTCTGTAACTTGCTCCCACCATTCTTTGGTAGTATATCTGTCGCGGAGAATATGACGAAGGTTATTAGAGTAACCAAAGTTATTTACCAATGGGGCAACACAAAGATTGAGGAATGTACCAGAAGCACTTGGGCTATAGTTCATTTGGATAGAATAACCAACGTCGCGGAGCAAACGACCGATGTTGTCTGCTTGACGTTCTGTTACGTCTTTACCTGTTGCTCGGTCGCGACCATATCCATCTATACCAGCAGGCATATCAGCCCAACTATAACCGTTGTTAGGGTCTTTGTCGAAGTCGATGCTTTCAATATATTTGCGAGCCTTTTGCCAAAAATAGCGACCTGATTGTCCTTTAGGCTTGTTAGGATATTGATGCCAACGCATTACGGTAGAAATTCCTGTTGCCACACAGCCTGATGGAGTTTCTTGATCGTACCAACGACCATAATAACGGCTGTAAACCTGCATGTGAGGCGTGTACTTGTTGAAAGGATAGTTTTGTCCCCAAGAGATAGCTTGTGGGAGAAGTTTCTTCGTAGTCTTATCGTATTGTAACAATGGCTTAACAACTTGGTTTTTTTCAGCAACTTGTACGCTTGATGTAAGTTGTTGATAAGCCTTGTGAGGAACGTCTTTCACGTTAGTTTGTACCCACTCCATTTCGAGCGTGTAGTGTTCCAACATCCATTGGAGGTTAGGGTTTACAGTTGTCATGCTTTCTTCCAGATGACCTTTGTCAGCGTATGCTAATACAGGAGCAACGCGGTTGTCGCCTGCTAAGATAATGTAACCGTCAGCGTTACCATTGTTGATAACATAGAGAAGGTCATTTTCAGTTTGTACTTTGTTGGCTTGGTCTGTAACCTTGAATGCCATTTTTGCAGCTGCTCGCTTTGAAACTGAGTTTTGAGCGAAGAATTTGTTAGCCAATTTGAGGGCTTGCGCCTGACCGATAGGGGCAGCGTTAGCACTTAAAGCTAAAAATGTAGCCGCATAAAGTAGAATGCTTTTCTTCATTTTGCTTAAATTTTTAGTTATGTTGATGAATAAGTATTGATGAGAAAACAATTTGTCTTGGCAACGAATTGTATATACCCTTTTAAATACTTTTTTCCTTTTATGTAATTTAATAAGGCGAGAGTTTTTCCTTGTTTTATTGAAATAGCCCTGACAAGCTTTTCTTACTCCCCCGAATTATTTGAGTTTAATCCTTTTTAAATAGAGTTTGTTTTTTCTTCAAACATAAATCCGCCGCAAATATAAAACTATTCTTTTTTTGTTCCAAATTTTTTCCACGTTTTTTTTCAGTTTTTTTCTTTTTCGTAAAATATTTCCTATTTTTTTATCCACTTTTACAGTAAAAATGGCATAGAGGTTTTAGTTTGTTAATTCTGCTTAGGCTGATTCTATAAATTAGCTTTGTTAGATTTTGAACTTATTTTTGAGGTCAAAATGCAAGAGAGTGAAGGAGTGTAGCGAGCTACACGACTGAACGAACTTACATTTTGAACCAAAAAGAAGCCAAAAGATAACAAAACGTATTTCATAAAATTTAATGACAATATGCGGTGGTAATTTATAGAACCTGCCCTTAATGTTCACTTGCAATTTACTTTTTATACTAATAAGTTATCAATGAATTTTTTCATACAATATCTTTCATGGTATCTTTGTTTTTTCTATTTTCGTCTTTTGCTATTTATTAAGGTGTAGATTATCAATCAATGAGCCTCGTGTCAGTTCAAGTTTTGCTAAAAATAAACCCCACTTGCTTCACAGCAAATGGGGTTTTCAACCAAAATATAATCTCTATTTTTTATGAAACCTAATTATTTTAAGTATCAATGCTAAAAAAATACTAATCTTTTAATACTCATCATCTGATTGAAAAAACCTGAGAACAATCTATTTTTATCTCTTTTCACTAAAAGGTTTCTCGTTTTCTATTGTCTTTCTGCAAAGATACAAAAACTTTTTGCTAAAAAACTTTTTTCTAATAAAATTATAGGATATAATTGAGCAAACGTTTGCATTATAAGCACAAGTAGCCTTAAATGTGCAAAAAATAAGTGTTTGTCTATTTTTTGTTCGAAAAGAACTTTTTTAGTACCACTGACAAGGTTAATTACCTTACTAATTTACAAAAAGAAACAGGCTGTTTTGAAACCAAAAATAGGCTGTTTTTTCTTGCAAAAGCATAGGTTTTCATTTCCGAAAGCAATTTTTAATTTTGTAAAAATAACTCATCTACCTGACAAATCGCACTTGGAAAAGAACAATTTGGTTAAGCCACACGAAGCATACAAAAGAACAAAGCGAAATTTAAACATTGCTCGTGGCGAG
>NZ_BAIS01000063.1 GCF_000613345.1 Prevotella disiens JCM 6334 = ATCC 29426
TAATGACTGCAAGAAAGAAGGCGGCTGTAAGAAAGAATGCGGCGACAAATGCAAAATGAATCACGAAGGTTGCAAAAAAGAATGCGGAAATAGCTGCAAAAACAAGCAAAATGGCTGCGATAAGAGTTGTGAAAAAAACTGCAATGAGCAAAAAGAAGGTTGCAAGAAAAATAGTTGTGAAGACTGTCCACGCACTTATCGTGAGAAAATGATTCCAAATAAGTTAGTCTACTACTCAAATTCAAAGGCAGTAGACGCTAAAGACAAGCATATAATGGACATGAGAGCAAAGCGTAATAGCTATATTTCTCGTTTACAAACGATTCTTACCAAAGAACAATTTGCAAAATATTTGAAATTATAAGCAAGTGAAAATAATATAAAATCCCAATTATCAGCCTCTTTAATGAATCGTTACGCTGATAGTTGGGATTTTTTTGTGAAAATGCTGCGAATTGATTAATACAAAGTGCCTATTTTGCCACTCAAAATAGGCTCTTTTTCATTGCAAAACAATAGCTTTTTGTAGAAATAGAAATTATTTTGAAAAATATTGATAATCATTTTGAAGGAGGTTTATACTTGTAGATAATTATTTTTATCGTCTTTCTTTAAAAAAAACGTTGCATGAGTGCTTTGCATTCTTCTTCTCGAACCCCTTTTGTTACTACGGTTTTAGGGTGTAAGGCTTTCGGAGCATGGAGAGAGAAACCACGTTTATCGTCGCTACAACCATAGACTATGCGCTTGATTTGCGACCAACCCAATGCGCCAGCACACATTATGCAAGGTTCAACAGTTACATACAATGTGCAATCTTGCAAATATTTGCCACCTAATTCGTTTGCCGACATGGTGATGGCTTGCATTTCAGCATGGGCTGTAACATCGGTTAAGGCTTCTGTAAGATTATGCGCCCGAGAAATAATGCGGTCGCGACACACGATGACGGCTCCAACAGGTACTTCGCCTTTTTCGAAAGCTTCTTCAGCCATAGCCAAAGCACGCCCCATGTAGTATTCGTCTTTCTTTATTTGTTCTTCACTGCTCATATTTTGCAAAAATACAATATATATTTCATATTTCAGAAAAAAACTCTACCTTTGTAGTTCATATAACCTGTCGCCTATGAGGGCGATTTATTTCACCTAAAATTTGGAATAATATGGCGTTGCACAATGAAATAGGGCGTTGGGGGGAAGACCTTGCATGTGAATTTCTCATGCGTGAGGGCTACAGAATATTGGAACGTGATTGGAAAATTGGCAAGCGTGATTTAGATATTGTTGCCATTGACGATGATGTTTTGGTTATCGTTGAGGTGAAAACCCGTAGCAATGAGCGATATGCCAATGCCGATGAAGCGGTTACACCACAGAAAATACGCTCAATTTCGATAGCTGCCAACTCGTATGTAAAGATGTTCGGCATGAATAGGGAGATTCGTTTCGACATTATCACCATTGTTGGTACGCCAGAAAAGCATGAAATACGACACACAGAAGATGCTTTTTTACCTTTTATTTAGGTGAAAAGCCTTAAAAATAAGATTGTTTATATCAATGAAAATAATAGATAAATTAAAAAAAGCCTTCGAGAAACAACCTGTTTCCACGACTAAAATAGTTCGTTTAGACTCGGTGGAAAGTACAAACGGCTATCTTCGCACCTATAAGCCCGAAGAAAACGAGCCCATGACGGTGGTTATGGCTGACTATCAGACGGCTGGACGTGGACAGGGAACGAATAAATGGGAAAGCGAAGCAGGCAAAAATTTATTATTTTCAGTGCTTTTACACCCTTACGAAATTCCTGTTGCTACCCAATTTTTATTGTCAATGTATGGCGCATTGTGCCTACGCGATGTGCTAACCAAGTACGTTGGCGAGGATATTACGCTGAAATGGCCGAACGATATTTATTGGAAAAACAAGAAATTGAGCGGAACATTAATCGAAACCAAATTGAGTGGTGGCAGAATTAAAGATTGCATTTTTGGGGTAGGGCTGAATGTGAATCAAACAGTGTTTAAAAGTGATGCTCCAAATCCAGTTTCTCTTTGCCAAATATTAGGAAAAGAAATTGATAGAGAGGCACTTCTGCAAAAAATAGTGCAAGCCTTTGAACGCAATTACGAATGGATACGAAGTGCTAATTATGGTGCAATTTCGAGTATGTACCACGATGCACTCTATCGTGGCAAAGGTTTTTATTGGTATGAAGATAAAGACGGTGCATTTGAAGGAGCGATTGTCGAGGTAGAAGACAATGGACATTTAATTTTACGCGACCGTGAAGGCAGAATTAGAACTTACGAATTTAAAGAAATAAAGTATGGCAAGATTTAAAAGAATACTCCTTAAACTTTCTGGCGAAAGCTTATGGGAAAACAAGGACATGGGATTGACCCTGAACGTCTTGAAGATTATGCACGGCAAATCAAAGAAGTGCAAGAAATGGGCGTTCAAATTGGAATTGTAATTGGTGGTGGTAACATCTTTCGTGGGTTGAGTGGCAGCCAAAAAGGCTTCGACCGTGTGAAGGGCGACCAAATGGGTATGTGCGCAACTGTGATTAATTCTTTAGCACTTAGTTCTGCTTTGGGCGCATTTGGCGTAAAGTCTAAAGTGATGACTGCTATCAGAATGGAACCCATTGGAGAGTTTTATAGCAAGTGGAAAGCCATAGAAGCACTCGAAAATGGCTATGTTTGCATTTTCTCAGCAGGCACAGGTAATCCTTATTTCACAACCGATACAGGTTCAAGTTTGCGTGGTATAGAAATCGAAGCCGATGTTATGTTGAAGGGAACTCGTGTTGATGGTATTTATACTGCTGACCCAGAGAAAGACCCAACGGCAACAAAGTTTACCGAAATTACTTACGATGAAATTTACAACAAGGGGTTAAAAGTTATGGATTTAACGGCAACCACTATGTGTAAAGAAAATAATTTGCCTATTTATGTGTTCAATATGGATATTGTAGGCAACTTGAAAAAGGTAATGAATGGCGAAGAAATTGGAACATTAGTTCACAATTAATTCTTTAAGTAGGTGTTCATAATTAGAAACCACCTTTGCTCGTTGGGCAAAGGTGTTTTCTTTTTGCTATGAATAGTGTGTTTCTTATCTCACAATCTTTTTACCATTAATGATATAAATACCCTTTGGAAGAGTGCTCAATTCTGAACGTGTGCCTACATATTGACCTTGAATATTATAAATTCTATTATTTGCCTTTTGATTTATTGCGTTAATAGCCTCAATTTCATCTGCAACATTATTCTCTAATGTTACTTTGATTGCTTTAAACTTTGAAGTTAGAGTCGCATTAAATGTTACAGACTTTTCTTTACCTGTCCAAATATAAGGAGTGTCGTCCTCATTATCGCATTCCACTTTTTTACCTTTATATGTAATATCGCAGAAATAAGGTTTGTTTACAAACTCAATGCGAGTAATAATCTTACCCTCTTTGGCAGTAAATGTAAAGTCATTTTCTTTATATGCCATATACACATTATCTATAATTCTGTTCCAATACACATCACTATTTTTCTTTTGTGTCATTGTTACCGAACCTGTAGTCATCTTTACATCATCATCTAATTTACCTGCTTTTTTATCATCTCTAGCATCTTCAGCAGTTGTAGTAGGAACACCCCATGTATTCTTTGAGAAATCAAAGATAGAAAGATTTTCTTCTGGCTTAGAATCATCGTTACCATTACCTTCATTTTTTCCGCCCTCTACTATAATTACAATCTTTTTAAAATCAGAAACATCTTCTCCTTTGAATGAAACCTCTGTTCTATTTCCTGTCCAAGAAGAATGCCCTTTTGTATCTTCTGTCCGTATACTTAGTTTATATGGGTCTTCTACAAAATCAGAATTAGGGTTTTCGCAGTAAAAATCAATACGAGTAATATTTCCTTTCCCCTCTTCTACCGAGAAAGTAAAGATATTACCCCTATAACAAATGTATTTTTTATCTACAATTCTATTCCAATTTTTTGCATTTTTTTTCTTTTGGGTAATTGTTACGCCATCGGTTGTAAGAATTTTGCTATCGTCTTCTAATTTTGCAACGTTTGCATCTTTGTCTGCTACTTCTTTAGTTGTTGTTGGCGCATTCCACGGATTTTTTGAAAAATCGAATACTACTTCTCGTTGTGCCATAGCTTGTATGGTCATGGCAACGAGGAACATAAGTGTAAGAAAACTTTTTTTCATACTTGTTGTTTGTTTAATTTGTTTGTTAATTGTTATTGATTAAATGTATAAATTACTCTATTTGTTGAGTTAAAATTCTTCTATTTCTGCAAAATTAGTTTCTCCCCATGTAGCATTGTTACTATATTGCTTTTTACTTCCTTTGGGAACATAAAGTTTTTTGCTTGTCGGTGTCTTGCTAAAAATGGCAGCATTTGCTGTAGGAGGCGTTGTTGCACGACAGAATACTTCAGCAAGTTCTATACAACCTGTAAATGCGTTTACGCCAATTGATTTCAGTGTAGAAGGCAAATCTATTTTATTCAAATTTGTACAGTTCAGGAATGCCGAGTGCTTAATATTGTTTACTGCTTTAGGGAGAACAATATTTGTCAAACCAACACAATTCTGGAATGTTCTAACATTAATAACTTTCACCTTATTAGGGATATTTATTGCACTCAATTTCTTGCAATCAGCAAAGAGATAGGCTCCCATGCTATAAACATTCTGTGGAATTTGAATACCATCTAATTCAGAACAATCTCCAAAAGCAAATGTTTCTAACTTTTCTAACGTTTCTGGCAATTTTATACCCTTCAATGATTTACAACCAAAGAAAGCATAACTACCTATTAATGAAAGATTTTCAGAAAGTTGAACAAATGACAACGAACTGCAATATTTAAATGTTGTTTCTTCTATTTTTGTAATATTATTTGGAATAACAATTGATTTTAAACTGGTACAAGAGCAGAATGCGTTGTTCTGAATTTGCCTTAAAGATACAGGCAATTTTATTTCTGTCAATGCTTTACAACCATAAAACATACTTTCGCCTATGGTTTCAAGTCCTTCTTCTAAAGTTACTTTGTGAAGTTGGTCGCAATAAGCAAATATATTTTGCTTGATTTCTTTCACTGATTGAGGCACACTTACCTCCTCAAGGGCATGGCATTGGAGGAAAGCACCTTCGCCAAGGCGTTCTAAATGAGTAGGTAGAATGACTTTTTTTAAGTCATTGCAGTAAATAAAAGCGTGTTTTGCAATGAATTTCAGTGTAGAAGGGAATACTACTTCACGCACTGGAGATTCTCTAAAGGCTTCACATTCAATCCCCACAATACCTTCTTCAAGAATAATTTTGCCGTCAGCAGGCACTAATTCTTGTGGCCATTTGTACAAAATATGGTCTTTAACAATAACGCCATCAGGCATTGGTGTAGCAGCTTCTGTTACTGATATTTCAACTTTCACTTGCTCGTTGCTCTTCTTATCGGTAACTATCAAGTTGGATTTTCCAATGGCAATCGAATTAATCGTAATTATATTATTTTCTAAAACTGCCGTTGCCACCTTTGTATCAGCCATTTGGCAATTATAATCGCCACTGCCTTCAAGTATATTTATGGTTGCTTTGTTGCCCAATTGTATTGTTAATTGGGTTGTAGAGAGTTTCAATTTCGCAAACTTCTCAGGTTCTTTTTGTTCTTCTTTGGGTGTTGATTTAATATCATCATTGTCTTTACTGCAACTTGCCAATAAGGCTGCAAATGCAAATAAAGCAACAAATGAACATCTGTAAATTAGTTTCATCATTTCTTTTTATTTGTTCTATTACTTTTTTGATTATTACTTTCAGCTATTTTCGTTATTACTTTCGGTCTAAATTTTCTTGTCCGTTACCTTTAAACACCATTCTGCGAATTTTCCCACCCACATGATGGTCGGCTTCTACTACTTTTCCACCCTCTTTATTTGTAGCATTGATAATGAAAACTGAGGCACACGCATGGGCAGGAGCTTTCTTATTTTCGGCTGCAACATACATTTCGTTGGAATTATACGGATTGAAAATGATTTGCTTAATCACAAAATTTTCCCCTAACTCTATATAAGGTTTATTGCTAAAGTTCTGAGCTTCGTAGTTGAAAGCGAAGATTTTACCATTTTCATTGCCATAATACATGATTGGTTTTGTAGGATTTACACCAATGGCATCATTTGCCTTGATATTTCCATTAGCTGAAATATTGGTTAAAACCGTCTCTTCTCCCTTCAAAGCCTTTGGCGATAAGCGGTAAATATTAACCTCTCCTGCGCTTGTATATCCTACAAACAAGAAGTGGCGAGGCTCATAACGATGGTCGGCTAATTCGTTTGCATAAACTCCATCGCAAGGAAGTAAAGCCATTGGTGTAACATCGCAAACTAAATTTCCTAAGGCTGTACCACCCAAACCAGCAACATAAAGTAAGCGTTTTGAGTTTAAATCAAAATGAATGCGTACCATATCGGTTGGCAAAGGAATTATAGAACAAGCTAAATCGCTATTCTCACGCCTTTAGGGAGTTGGTGGTTTGCTCTTCCTTCGAGGAAATGGTGGTCTAAAGTCATCATGTAGTCTCTTCCATTCCCAATAAAATAGATAACATTAAAGTCTGGATTCCAACGGAAATTTTGTCCTCCAAATGGTGCAAAAGCAAAGTTTGGATAAAATTCGCCTTTTCCGTCATACACAATTTCGGTTTTAACCTCAAGCGTATTAGGGTCGAGCAAGTAAACTTTTCGTGGATTATCGGTACTAACCACAACGTTTAATCCTTCAAAATCGTTGATATTATTTGGATTTGTGATACCTTCTCCAGTCCAACAGAGTGCCAACGGCGTTGTTCCCAACATAAGATTAGGGTTGCTTTGCTTAAAAACGTTGGTTGCCATTGGTATGTTTTGAATATCTAAAGCCTTATAAGCAAGTTCTGCTCCTTGCTCTCCTTCGGTAAATAAGAGCAATCCACGGTTGTAATCTGAATAAACAAAGAGTTTAAACTCTATGATTTTTGCAGTTCCGTCGGCAGCAGTTACTTTTAAAAAGCATGGAAATTCGCCCAATTTTGAGCAAGTATAATGGAGGGTTTCGTCATTGCTTACTTTCTCGTGATTAATGTTCCACTCGTAAGTAAGTTGTTGTTTTTGTTCGCTATCAAACTTTACATTGGGTTTAATCTGCAATATTGCCCCTTGTTTTAGGCTGTATGCCTTTTCAATACCTTCAACGTTGGTTAATTTTCCTTCCTTCTTTTCAGGTTGTGGAACAATGTCGTCCAACTTGTTTTCAGAACAAGCAGTCATCAATAACACCGCTATGAGCAACAAGTAGATGTTCTTTAGTTTTTTCATTTTATTTGTTTCTATTATTTTTTTTCTTATTTTTTCCTTTATGGTTCAATCGATTTAATCATATTTTCACACCTCCCATACTACATCAGGAAAGGTTATTCCTTCTTCAGGGTGGGCATCAAAATACTCTTTTACTCGTTTAAAAATGCGCAAGTATTCGTATTTTCGACTCTCAAACTGTTCCTTTGTAACAGGATTACCGTTGTATTCTATGAACTTTTGGTATTTCCTTACATCGTATTCTCCCAACCAATAAGCCACCGATGTCCACCAAATTGGCATATCTAAACGATTGTTGAAAACAATTTTAGTAAGGCTTCGTTCTAAAATTTGTGGCTGCAATGGCGATGATTCGTCAATACCGAGCGTTAAAACATAGTCGGAATGGTCGTCTAAAGCACGACGATTTATCTTAATTTTCAGTGTATCGTGGGTTGCATTAGACTTTATTTTTCGGTTTAAATCCAATTGATTGTAATGCAAATTGGCTATTACCGTGGTTGCAGTATCAATGATTTGCAACTTATAGAAACGTTCTTCCGACTGCAATTCGCCTATTGTTTCAACAAGAACACTCACTGTTGAATCGGTTATAGCATACGGCAAACTGCCCAAAGCTACTTTGTATGTAGACTTTTCAAAGCATATTCCGCTTTTAGTAGGCTCGATAAAATCGGACGAACAACCCACTATTGCCCATAGCGAGAACAACAAAAGAATGATTGAAGATATTTGTTTCATAACTTTTTCCTTATTTTTCATTTTTCCAAACCTTTCTCACTTTCAGGCAATGGTAGGACGTAGGTTTCGTTATTGGCTTCTATGCGCTTGCCATTTAGTCCTTCCATGTTGCGCCATAAGCGTTTGTTGGTAAAGAAAATTTGTCCTTCTCCCCAATATTCTCTTGTAATTTCGTCAGCAATCCAACGTTGAAAACGCTCTTTTGTACTAATTTCTTCCATACCAATAGGTTGCAAGCCACGAGCCGTAATAACTGTATTGATAGCGTTGAGCGACCCTTGCTTATCTTTATTGTACACCGCTTCAGCCAAAATATAATACATTTCAGGCAATCGAAACATATTGATTCCAGGGATTCTGTTCGACTTCCATTGGTGGTTTTCCTCGTAATCTTTATCGTAAAGTTTGGTAAATGCCGTAACAGGTCTTCCCCAATTGGTTGCCGCGAAATAGGCTTGATAGCGGTAATCGTTATTTACGGTTGAGAAAGTCTCAGTTTTAAATAAACGCTTGTAGTTCTGTCTTACCATATTGCAGGTGGGTGTGCTATGGTCAGGAAAGAATAATTGGCGCACATTGATGTACATTTTAGGCGCATTTAACACCCAAATACACTCTGTTTGAGCATCGTAGCCCATGAAAAGTTGCAATACATTATTTTCTTTCACCAACTTATACTTTCCATTTATTACCTCTTTTGCCAATGTTTCTGCCTTTTCCATGTCGTTTCCCCATAGAGCCACACGCGCTTGCAATGCTTTTACCGCATCGAGGGTTATGTAAACGTTTTTACTATCGGGCTGTTCATTGGCTAAAAACTCTTTTTTCGCCTCATCAAGGTCGCCCATAATGTTTTCATAACACGCTTTCACTGTTTTTCTTTCACTTGCCTGATTGCTTGCTTTCGTTACATACGGAATACCCAATGCGTTGGGTTCAGTGATATTGGGTGCAAAAAGGCGGAGCAAATCGAAATGCAACATAGCCCTAAGCGTTAGGGCTTGCGCTCTGTAACTACTCATTTTGGGGGTTGTCTTTCCCTTTATGTGTTCCAAAAGACTATTAATTGCATAAATATTATAATAAGCCGTTGCCCAAATCTGGTCAATTTGTCTTCTTACATCTTTGTCCTCATATTGTAAATTGTAGGTTTTTGCAAGTATGGTAGTCGTAGTCGCCTCGTGGTCGTTGTAATACAACTGTGCTATCTCGTCTACAAAACCAAACGAAAGACTATTTCCATAGAGTTCGGGTTTGGTAAGTGTGGCGTAAATACCTGTAAGCGCATCTTTTGCACCTTGCTCATCGTCAAACATTTGCTTATCATTGATGAGTCCAGGGGTATCTATTTCAACGAAATTGCACGCCGAAATAGTAAATGTAAGCAGACTTATTATGAAGAAAAATTTAATCGATTTCATGCCTTAAATTTTAATATTAAGTCCTAATTCATAGATATTTGCAAACGGATAAGCCAACCCTCGTTCGCGCTTTATGGTGGATAGGTGCAAGAATTGTCCCATCGAAAAAGTTAAACGAGCATATTGTATATGAAGCAACTGGCACAAACCATTTGGAACATCATAGCCCAACATGAGCGATGTGCCGTCTAAGGCGTACTCTTTTTTAACAAATCGTGATGTAGGAGGGGTTATCTCTTGCGCTGCAATATGCTTATAAAGTGCGTTGTCGCCAGGAGTTTGCCAACGATTGTAGAACGCTCTTCGGTCTACATTGTGCATTGGATTGATGCCTTCCACCTTGTTTGCCAATGTTGCGTTGTAAATGGTAGCTCCTAAACGATAGGTAAACGATACCGACAGACTGAAATTGCCAGCATTGGCAGCCAAACCGAATGCGCCTTGCAGGGTTGGAGTTAGGTCGCCAACTACAATTCGGTCGTTATAACTGTAAGTATAGGTTTGCTTTCCGTCTTTCACAACAAATATTTCTTTTCCATTTGCAGGATTGATACCAGCCGAACGCATTACCTTTAAGGCTGTAAGCGACTCGCCTTCAGCATATATAGCAACAGGCAATTTGTTAGATTGCTTTGCGTTTTCTGCATTCTGATTTCTTAAATAATCGCTTATTTTCACAATGCGGTTGCGGTTGTGGCTTGCTGTAACGTATGCGTTCAGTCCCCAAAACTTACCATCTATGATTCTACCACGCAAAGACAACTCGTAACCACTATTGCGTATTTGCCCTAAGTTTTCTTTTGCATTGGCAAAACCTGTATGCAGCGGTTTAGAAACGGTCATTACCAAATTGTTGGTTGTATTCTTATAAATATCGAAAGACCCACTAAGGCGGTCGGCAAACAAACTAAAGTCTAATCCGAAATTGGCTTTTGTGGTGCGTTCCCATTTCAAATTTGGATTGACCAAAGCCACAGGCATAGCTCCAATTTCATTGTTATAAATGTAATTGGCGTGGTAGCGGTAGGCTAATTGGGCTTGATACGGACTGAAACTAACATTGCCCACAGTGCCAATACTGGTTCTGATTTTCAGTAAGTTAATGGGTGTATTCTCCAAAAAACGCTCTTTGTGTAAATTCCAACCTAAGGCTATCATGCTAAAAGGGGCGTAACGCTCTGATGTTCCAAACTTTGACGAACCTTCACGGCGGAACGATGCGTCAATAAAATATTTGTTTTCAAAGATATATTGCACATTCAAATAGCCGCCAAACATTCTCGCTTTGTCTTTTCCACCCTTTGGTGTGCTGCCTTCGGCAAAGGCTGCTGCTTGCGAAGCATGGTCTATTTTGTCGGAAAGTATGCCTATTGCCGTAAAGCCATTGCTTTCATTTTCAGTTGCTTGAAGGTTCAATCCCAATGTAGCAATTACTTGATGAGCCTTAAAAGCCTTTGACCAAACTGCAAAAGCATTGGCAGAAAAATCAGTAGCATTGCTGTGCAGAATGTCAAAACTTCCACGTTTTGCCTTGTCGGTATAATTAAATTTTACGGAGCGTGGCGAAAAGAATGTTTCGTTATCGTTTTGTGTTTGGGTCAAAGCTATTGTTCCTTCCAAACGCAAATGTTTTACAACGTTCCAACGCAGTTTAGCACTGTTGGAAATTACTCTGCTTTTCTGTTCAATATAGCTGGAAAGGGTCTTTTCGTAAATGGGATTAGCCATGCCAAAAGCCAACTCCGTATTGAGTTCACCGTGGTTATTGTAAGGCGCATCATAAGGATTTAATTGGGCATAATCGGCAAAACTTCCGTAAGGAACATCATGCTTTGTCCACTTTCTATGCGTGCTGTGTATTGCAAGAATAATTTTGAGAAATCGCCGTAGGTTAAATTCACTCTAACGGAAGCATCTCGGCGGTCGCTTTTGTCCATAACGCCTCGCACATCGTTAATACCTGCCATGAGCGTATAGCGGAAAAGTGGCGTACCCCCCATAACGTTCACGTTGTGGGTTTGTGTCAATCCTGTGCGCAAAGGTATTTTCAGCCAATTTGTATTGATGCCTGCCTTTACTCTATCCAACTTTTCGTAATAATCTTTTTGGCGTTTTACGTCTATATCGCTGCTACCTGTGAAATTTCCGTACAAGCCAGCTTTGCGCTCAAACTCTAACTTTTCGGCTGCATTGAGGAGGTTATAATCCGATAAATCGGCTACACTTATTTGAAAACGATTGGTATAATCGACATCTAATTTGCCGATGCGAGTAGGCAAAGAGGTTATGACAATGACACCATTGGCTGCTTTTGAACCATAATAGGTTGTGGCTGCCGCATCTTTTAAAACCGATATTTGAGAAATGGTAGAGGGTTTCAAATTGAAAACTACACGCACATCAACTTCTACACCATCAAGAATGAACAGTGGAAGATTAGTGCGGTCGCCCTCAATAAAGCTGCTTCGCCCACGAATTACCATATCGGGCAACTTGTTAGGGTCAGCTCCAAAGTTATTATTAGGTGTTAATTCAAAACCAGGAACATTGTTTTTTATCAGTTCCAATAGGTTTGTATTGACCTGACTCTTGAGTGTTTTGCTATCAATGGTAAAAACCGAACCTGTATATATTTCCTTTGGTTTATTAACATAGCCTGTAACGACAACCTCATCGAGTGTTTCTTCGCGTACAGAAAGTGTGTCTTTGCCTGTTTGTGCAAAACAGGAAAGACTCAAAAAGAGAGAAGATATGGCGAGAAAACCATACTTGTTCGTTCGATTTCTTAATGTCATTATAACCTCTGTAGCTAATTCACTCATTTAGAATTGCAAAATTACTATAATGGGAACATTATGGCAATACTCAAAATTTATGATTTTAGAATAGATAATGATTTGTAAAAAGTAACGCTAAAACAACTACGCTTTAATGATATTATTGCCTATTTTGTTTTTAAAACAATACTATTAAGGTTTTAAAACACGATTATTTAATTTTGTCATGCTGTATTTTTCTGTTTTGAATATGTAGTTTTCCCTTACAAGTCTACATTATTAGGTATCCGAAATTTATGGAATTTAGAACAAACGCTATTTTAGCTCATTTTAAAACCCATTGTTTTGACCTTCAAAACCTATTGTTTCGAGGTTCAAAACCTATTGTTTTAGGC
>NZ_BAIS01000062.1 GCF_000613345.1 Prevotella disiens JCM 6334 = ATCC 29426
AGTCCCTGCACCTTAGCGGTTTCCAGCAGACGAAGCACCACATTGTCGCCCTCCTTGAGCGTGGTCGTTCTGTCCACCACCACTTTGAGCGTGTTGCGCATCGTGGGTGCAGCCGTACTTGTTAGCGAATGGAAGCCCATGTTGCCTGCTCTTATTCCATATTCCTTGATAAAATCCGCATCGCTCATCGGCTGACCGAGTGAAGTCACCACCTGTTTGCGCTCCGCCAAGACCTCCATTGACGGTGTACCAACTTGCGCAGCCTGCCCTTTTGTCACACCCATATCGGTGGTAGAAGTGGTGTTTCCCTTGCTTTCCGTAAAGGCATTACTCAATGACGGTGGCACAGATGATGTCTTGGTAGATACTTCGCTGCCATCTGATAGCTCTTTTCCATCAGAGCAAGCTGTCGTTTCTCTTCATTGTCCTCCCTGCTGTCTTTGGCAGAGAGTTCTTTTTTAAGGTTATCTATCTCCGAGCGCAAGGCTTCACGTTCCTCTTCGTGTGGGTCGGGAGCGTAAAAGGAGTTTAAGAGCCGATTATTCTCCTCATAACGATGCATGGAGTTTTCTATCTTTGCCGTAGATGCTGCTGTCTCTGCACGCTGCTCCTCTGATGGAGCAGTGTTCTGTGCGAAATAGTCCGACAGTCTGCCCATCTCCTCACGGGTCTGTTCCTCCTCGTGTGCCTTGTCGCCTAATTCATAGGCTTTGAGTTTGTTTTCGGTGAGCTTTTCTGTCGTTGCCTGCGGTATGCTGTCATTGAGTCCCTGCTCCGCAGCAGTCTTATCCTTGCCCGAAGGTGCGAAGATAAACCACATCGAGAGGGCAAACAGCAGTCCCAGTCCTCCGAAGACCAAGCCTTTCTTCATTTGTTCTTTCTGTTTATTATCCATTTTCTTTGATTGTTTGATGATGTTGTAGATAAAAATTGCCGTGTAACTCTTGTAAAGTGCTGTCCGTCCGTATCGGACTGTCCGTCAGCTTTCCCGTGGGGATGGGTAGTTTTTCCTTCTTTGGAGGAAGGAAAAACTGCGCTATCATCCAAAGCGAGCAGAGCAGATAGATGAAACTCAGCCCATAGACGATTTCCTTTCTCTGCCTTATCGTGAGCCTTTCACACCGATGGCGAAGCCATAGGTGAAAGCGCAGATAGTGACGTGAGAGTAAAAAGTTTCTTTTCCTTGCCATAGCCTTATCGTTTATAAGTCTGTATATCCCTGTTTTCCTTCACAAGGAAGTTCTCCATAAGAAAACCTTGCGGGTTATTGTCCGAACGGACTGAGTTCTGCAACGTGCAGGTCGTAACAAGACTACGCTCTGTAACATTACTCTGACGGACGATAAACTCCCTTGCATAGGTCGTTACCGCATAAGGGTAAGTATTAAAGTTGCAGTGGATAGAGTCCACCTCTATGCGCTGATTGATATTACCCGATATGGCACGGTTATAATACCCCTTCTCTGCCAAGTCCTTGTAATAGTTGAAAGCCGACTTGTCGCATAGCAGGAAGGCACGCTCCATGTTCCTCTCGATGGCATCCTTGTCGGGTGCAATGGTAAAGAAGAGTTCGTGGAAACGGCGGACATGTTCCCTTGCCTCCACGGGACGATTACGACTTGCATCCTGACTGAGAGCCAGCATGAGCGACTTTCCCTGGTCAAGCACATAGATTTTCTCCCGCTGCTCCTTGGCGAAGCTGTACGAGGCATAGACAGCATAACCGCTTACTACCACACATACGATGGCAAAGACAAAGGCATAGAGCCGTATCTGTCTGAATGAGGTCTCTATATTATTAAGTGATTTGAATTCCATTTTTTTTCTTTTATACCTGTTGATTAATTAAGCATAGTTGCTCCATTTCTATTTTCCTTTGAGCAGTGCACCCTTGATACGTCCACCGACATTTCCCACAGCGGCACCTGCGCCTGCCATGGCAGCCTTGCCACCGGTATATGCGCCTTGCGCGCCACGCTGTGCAGTCTGGTTGACATTGCGTCCGTAGGAGCCGATACCGCCACCAGCTTCAATAATCCACCCTGCCACGGTAGGTACACAGAAGTAGCCTACAATGCCGATAAGGAAGAAGACGATGTAGTACCACGTCCCCGAATCTGGCAGGTAGTTGGGGTCACTGAGTGCATCGATGTCTTTCTGCATCATCAGCACCTGTATCTTGGTAAGCAGTGCCGTAAGAATAGAGCTGACAGGCAGCCACAGGTAGACCGATATATAGCGTGAGAACCATGCCGTAAGTGAGCCTGCAAGACCATCCCATACGGCTATGCCGAACACGATAGGTCCGAGTATCGAAAGGACAATCAGAATAAAGGTGCGAAGCGTGTCAATGATAAGCCCCGAAGCGTGGAACAGCAATTCCAAAAAGTCGTGTACCAATTTCATGACCCATTGCTTGGTCTGATAGGCGGCACGCTCGGCATACATCCCCGCAATTGTCACGGCATCTTCAGGTCCGATAATGCCCATTTCCTCTATCTTCTGGTCGAACTTTTCGTTGGAAACCAAATAAGCCGTCTCGGGATTCCTGAGGTAGGCTTCCTCCTGCAGCTTGTCTCGCTTGGCAGTAAGCTCGGCAAGGTTCCCCTCCTGCTGGTGTACCATCATCTCCGTTCCCTGCACTACGGGCGAGAGGACGGCATTCATCGTACCCAGTACGACTGTCGGGAAGAACATGATGCAGAAGCCCAAGACAAAGGGACGGAGCAAAGGGAAAACGTCTATCGCCTCGGCACGGGCTATGGAAGCCCATACCCGAAGGGCAATATAAAAGAGTGCACCCAAGCCTGCAATGCCCTTGGCAATGCCCGTCATCTGGGCACAGAGCGGCATCATCTCATCGTAGGTCGAGCGAAGCAGCTCGTGTAAACTGGCAAAATCCATAAGCAAAAGTGTTTTATGAAAGTTTTTTCAAGTTTTTTTTAGTCTGTGTATTTACCAGTACCTGCTTGCCGTGTTGCCGTAGAGCGCCTTAACAGAGGCAAGGTCGTTCTTTTCACGAGCACGGACATAACTCACGGAGATATTCTTCCTTGTATAGTACGACACCAAGGAGCGGTACTCGCGTAGTGTGGTATAGATACGGTCTATCTGCTGCATACGCTCGTGGTCGTTCATGGAGAAGACATTACTCTTGACAATGGACTTGAGTTCCTTCAGGCTCTCACCACTTTGCTCGAGAAGCTTGGTGTAGCCCGAAGCCATCGCAGCGAGTTCTGTCGGGCGGAAGTTCTTGTCAGAGAGCATCTTCTTGTAGGAAGTGACATAGACCTCAGAGATGTCGCCTACCATGAGAATACACTCCTTGACCTTATAGGCATCGCTATAAGGTTATTCACCTTCTTTAGGGCATCGTAATACTTCTTGGTGTCGTTGTAGAGTTTTTCCACCTCCTTGAATCCGTCCAAGGTATTTTTTACTGTCTTCGAGGCGGTGGCTATCTCCTTGACCGTATTGGCAATGTTGCCGGCAAAGTTACCCGGGTCATAGACCGTCCACTGTGCGTGTGCTTTGGAAACTGAAAGGCTCAATCCTAAGAGAGCCATAAATAAAAACTTTTTCATTGTTACTGCTATTTTGATTGTTCGTACTTATTTCTTCTTATTATTTCTTTTCTCATTGGCAAGCTGTCGGATAGCGGTCTCTATATCGCCACCGAGTTGTTCCGCACGCTGCATGACCTCTACCTTTTCTGTTTCCTCCGTGGTGTAGGTCAGGTATTCCTCCATGCTCACCTCCGTAGCATAGACAGCACTCTGCATACCGCCCAAGCCTATCCATACCTCTTTGTAGAGTCGGTTCGGGTCATTGTTCTGGTTGATGGAGAGTATCTGGCTCTTTTCCTTTTCAGATAAGCCGAGCATCGCCTGTATACCATCGAACTTGGTCATATACTTGCGCTGGTCAAGCAGTATCTTGCAGTCAGAGTTGTTGATGATGCTCTCCTTGACAATGGGCGACTGGATGATATCGTCCACCTCCTGCGTTACGACAATGGCTTCCCCGAAATACTTTCTCACCGTCTTGTAGAGATACTTGATGTAGTCTGCCATGTTTGCCGAAGCAATCGCCTTCCACGCTTCCTCAATAAGTATCATCTTGCGGATACCCTTTAATCGGCGCATCTTGTTGATGAAGGCTTCCATGATGATAATCGTTACCACTGGGAAAAGGTCTTTGTTGTCCTTCACTTGGTCAATTTCAAAGACGATGAAGCGTTTAGAGAGCAGGTCGATGTTCTTGTCCGAGTTCAAAAGGAAGTCGTAACGACCGCCACGATAATATTGCTTGAGTGTTGTAAGGAGGTTGTTGATATTGAAGTCCGAGAGCGTTACCTTGATGTCACGCTTTTCCATATCCTTGCGGTACACATCTCGCAGATACTCATAGAAAGTATTAAAACAGGGCGTAACGCTATGGTCAGCACATATCAGCTCGATATAGGAGTTTACGGCTGAACCAAGTTCACCTGCCTCGGTCTTAGTAATATGCTCATCTGCACTCTTCCAAAGTGTAAGCAGCAGCGTACAGATACTTTCCCGCTTCTCCACGTCGAAGAAGTAATCATCCGTATAAAAAGGGTTGAAGGATATAGGACTTTCATTGGTATAGGTGAAATACACGCCGTCCTCACCCTTGGTCTTGCGATGGATAAGTTCACACAAGCCTTGATATGAGTTACCCGTATCAACTAAGAGGACATGCGCCCCCTGTTCGTAATACTGACGTACCATGTGGTTGGTAAAGAAAGACTTACCACTACCCGAAGGACCCAAGATGAACTTGTTACGGTTGGTGATGACTCCCTTTTTCATCGGCAAATCCGATATATCCAAGTGGACGGGCTTTCCTGAAAGGCGGTCTGCCATCTTGATACCGAAGGGAGAGAACGAATCCTTATAGTTTGTCTCTGCCGTAAAGAAACAGAGGGCAGGCTCGATAAAAGTATAGAATGACTCTTCTGCGGGAAAGTCTGCCGCATTGCCGGGAATGCCTGCCCAGTAGAGCGTTGCCGCATCAATGGTATTGTGACGTGGGTGGCATTCCATAAGAGCAAGTGCCGAACCTACGTCATTCTTGATCTGGCGAAGTCCTTCCTTATCGCTGCTCCATGCCAGCACGTTGAAGTGGGCACGGATGGAGGTCAGTCCCTGTGAATGAGCAATATTGAGATACTCCTGTATCCATTCCTCGTTGATCTGGTTGCTACGGCTGTAGCGTGCCAGCGAGTGCATGTTTCTTGCCTGCTTCTCGAAGCGTTCCAAGTTGGCATCGCTGTCCTCGATGAAGATATACTGGTTATAGATATGGTTACAGGGTAACATCAGCCCTACGGGAGCGGCGAAGGACAACCTGCAATCCGATCGGTCAGTGGATAGCCGTTCGTATCGGCTGTCCGTGCTGACCGTTGTCGGTAGGTCATCCGTGTCGGAGAGTGTGTGTAGACAAAGCATATTGTCGCCGACACGCACAAGGTCTGCGCCCAGACGGATGTCCTCCAAGGAGGCATGTCCCTCTTCTGAAAGAGAGAAATACCTGTCAAGGAGGCCACCCTTTTCATTTGTGCCAACTAACTCATCTTCAGTCATGCGGACAATCCTTAGCTGTTCGGTATCGTTGATGATACGCTCGAACTGGTCCACTGCTTCCATAAACTTCATCACTTCATCTTTGTTGGTGATTTCCTTGGGCAGCAGGTGTCCACGGCAGAGTGAAGAGAAATTACTCTGCTGTGCCATACGCTGCTTGTTGGTCTTGGTAAGGAAGAGATAGACAGAGTGGTGGAGATACGGACGCTCGTTGAAGTGCCGTTCTGATGCACGGGCAAGGAAACTCAGTCCGCCATCGGAGAGCTTTCCTTGATAGTCCTCCTTAATAAACCAGTCCTGCTTGTGTACGATGCTGTAATTGGGTAGCACCTTGATTGCCTTATGCCAGGCAGAGTGCATCGCCTCGTATTCGGCGGAGGTGACGGTAAAGAGTTCGGGCAATTCCAAACGGAAGGCGACCGTGATGTCGGCGTCCTTGCTCACCATGCAGCCCTGCTCGACGGAAAGCAGTGGAAACTTCGACTCCAAGGTAGTTATCTTACTGTTGTTTCTCATTGCTTCGTTCTTTTGGGTTGAAGGTTACGGATAAGGTGATAGACCGTCCGGCGGTTCAAAAGGTAGCGTGGGTGCATTCTCACGGCTCCCTTTTTCATGAGTCCGTATTGCCCATACTTGCGGTTCATGGCGAACGTTTGCCACACCACGAGGGTGGCACCCACTACGCCTATGCCCAGACAGGCTATCTGGCTCACTCCACAGAGATAAAGAATGACCACGAGGATGAAGACAGCAGCAAGCCTCCTGCAAAGAGGAATAGGTATTGCGCCTTCAAGCCCTTGAACTCCACCGTCCGACCTACACCTTTGTTGATTTCCCACTCAGCCATTGTTACAAGAAGAAAGAACGTAGGATGGTGGCAGCCACGATGAGGAAGATACACGCACCGAACCAAGAGGCAGCGGTCTTGCTCGTATCGGGGTCACCCGAACTGAACTTATTATAGACCTTGATTCCTCCTATCAAGCCCACCACGGCACCGATGGCATAAATCAATTTGGTACCGGGGTCAAAATAACTGGTCACCATCTTCGTGGCTTCGTTGATGCCCGCCATTCCATTGCCCTGCGCATAAGCTCCTACGGTGGCGGCAGCCATCAGGAGCAGCATTGTGATTTTCTTTTTGTTGTTCATTGCTGTTTTTATTTTAAGTTGTTAAACAAATTATTTTCTTTTTAGGGTGAAAGTGGCAAGGGGTAGCTCGGTTTTATCGTATGACAGATATTGGCAGATTGTTTTACTTTTGAGCCACCCCCGCATCACTTTACAATTTTACAATATGAACATTGGTTTTACAGATAGTATGACAGTGGACGCTCGCCCATATCGTCAGTTTCCGTCATCATATTGTCAGAAGTGTTCTTTCTGGAGGCATCGAAAGTGGATAATTCATCTGTCTGCTCTTCTCCTTCCTCTGCGCTTCGGATTTTATCCAGCAATATGGACTGCTCACCTTGCATTTTGGCGACATACTCCTTGTATTTCTCCATAAAGTCAGTGCCTTTAAGTTGACCGACAATTTCCTCGACTTCGGCATCATCTACCTCATCACTGTTCTTACGCCACTTTCTCATGCGACCTAAGTCACGTGCGAGGATAGATTGACTGGATACCTCACCATCTTCAGATGCGGACTCAATGGGCAGACTCAGCTCCTCGCGAGCAACCTCGTTTTCGTCCTCTCTTTCCATATCGTAGTTAACCTCCATCTCGTTATCCTCTTCCTTTAAGTCATCTTTATTTTCGGAGTTTTGCGGTGCAAAATTATTACTATTCTGCTTTGAATTTTCAGATGAAGAAGCAGAGGGAACTTGTGGGATAATAGGGGAAATGGAACGGCTTTTGCCAATCAGTACAAACTCGGCTTGATCTTCTTTTCCTTCTCCTTTTTGTCCGTCTTTTTCCTTCGTCGCTTCATTCTCCTTAGTCTGCTCATTGCCCTTTTTATTTTTCTTGATAAGGACGCCATACGGAGATACATACCGCATATAGAAGTACAGGATACCCAGCATTATCCAAATGATGATGAGTATCAGTATAAAACTGAAAAGTATTGTTTCCATCATAGTGTTATTGTTGTCTTGCGTCTTTGCTTTGCTGCCGCACTGTTGAGCAATTCCAAATGTTCACGCAGGTGTTCCCGAAGGATGTTGTCAATATATGCGGCTATGGAGACACGCTCCCCCAAGTCCTGCAATACGTTGCGCAGATTCTGCAGCGTTTCCAGATTTATAGAGAAGGCTGTCCGCATTTGGGAGCGGACGGGATGAAAGTACAGGGAGCGGTAGTCCTCTATGGAAAGGGAGGACACGCCGGGCTTTTCCATTCTCGGATTACTTTCTCTTCTTGTTTCCTTATCCCTTCTCTCCCCAGTTTCCTCCTCGGTTTTTTCTGCAAATTTCTCTTTTAGCGTCTTTGCCTCTTTCGGGGTTCTTTCCTCCTCTCGTGATGTTTCAGACAAAGGCGCAGCTTCATCGGGCGGGTCGAAGGAGTTGGGAGTCGTTGTTGGTTCCACAACGACGTTGTCCTCTGCCATTCTCTTCAGCTTGTTTTCCAGTTGTTGCTTTCTCTCCTCAATCGTTGCCATTTTCTGATTTCGTTTTTAGTTTGAGACGTTGTATCAAATCTGATATGAGCTCATCCACTCCTGTGCCTATTCTCAACCCCTTTGCGGGAGGCTGATAGGTGGAGCGAAACACTCCTCGTAGCCCGTATGTGGAAAGTTCGTGGGAGAAGCGGTGCATGGCATATACATAGCCGGGAAGGAGCGTGATTTGCTGCTCGTTGATGAACTTAGTATATTCGTCGATGATGACGTTCCTTACCCTTCTGTCCACCTTGTTCCAAAACAGTATGATGTCCTTTATCCGGGAATCGGACATAGAAACTCCAATGTCCGTGATAGTCTTGGCGTATGCCAGACATGAGACCAAGGACTGGATGTCGGCTTCAAGCGGAGAAAGGATATAGTCCATCTGAAGGGACAGCTCCATCAGCTCAGAGGTTCCTGCATGACCAGGGAAGTCGAACACGACCACCTGAAACTCCTCGTCATGGAGTCTCTCAATATGGTTACTGGCTGTTTTGACCGCATCACGGGGGGCGGACTTGTAAATTCGGTATGCTTGTTTACCGAATGTCTGAAAAAACGCTTCCATCGACCTTGACAGTTCCTCGCTTTTCTGAATGACACTCTTCTCTCGCTCCCTGAGCTTGTAAAAGGAATCCTGTGACAAGTCGCAGTCCACCACGAAAAGATTGACATCCTTCTCATAGAAAAGGATGCTACTTATGATTTCGGCAAGAGTACTTTTTCCCACTCCTCCCTTTTGGGAAGAGAACCCCAGGAAGAGGGGGTGTTGTTGTTTGTTCTCCATAATGATAATTTCTTAGTTTATATTATTTGTCTATTTGATGTTTGGATGTTCTTTTATTCTTAAGAGTTATCAGCAGACAGTTTGTTTTGACTACATTTGGTTCATACGATAGTCCTAAAGAACGATTTCGAGTTCTTACAATCTGTTGTACTGACAATAGTTTGTCATGACAATAAATTGTTATGAATATGCATTGTTCCTTCTTATCATCTTTGGTGCAAGCAGGCGGTAATATGATATGTCTTTTGCTTGTGACATCATACCATTGTTCGCTCGTTCTGACTGCAAAATAAATGATATTTCGGCTGATTTTATGACACCTATGAAGTACAGGGATATGCAAGGAAAAAGAGTGAATATCATTGATAATGAGATATTTGAAAATCTGCCGTAACTTTGCAGGCAGATAGAGAACATGGAGCTAATCTCCCCGAAGCGGACACCCTGAAAGGTGGATGCTTCTATTGCATCATCTCTTGATATTGGCAAGGTGTGTCTTTGTCCGACAAACTCCGTTTTTGCCGACAAAGACCCTTGCCCCGAAGGGGAGAGAATTACTCCAAAGTCGTAATTACAAAAAGGAAAGATAATGAATGACAAGATTGAACGATGGGACAGATGGGACACCCGTCTTCCTAACCCGAAAGACCAGCAAAGGGCGATTGATTTGTTTCAACGTTCGGGCGCAGAAACCAAGTCGGATTTCGTGCGTGGTCGCATTCTTGGGGAGAGTTTCAAGGTGATAACGGTGGATAAATCCGCCGTGGAATACTACCGTAAACTCTCCGAACTGACGGCACAAATCCATAAAATTGGCGTGCTGTATAACCAATCCGTGCGTGCCATCAACAGCTATCATTCGGTCAAGACCGCACAGATTCTGCTTGAAAAGTTGGAGAAACTGTCGGCTCAAATCATAGCTTTGCAAGAACAGGCTATCCGTTTAACCATTGACTACCGCAAGAGATGATAGCCAAGATTTCAGCAACGGAGAACCTTGGAGGAGCACTCGGCTATAACTTCAAAAAGGTAGAGAAAGAGGAAGCAAGCATTCTTCTTACTCAAGGCTTGTATCAAAACAAAGAGGAACGATATACGATGGCAGAGGTGTTTGCCGATATGCAAGTACTTATCCCTGAGAAATGCCGAACAAAGAAGATGGTATTCCATTGCTCGCTCAATCCACATCCGGACGAGAAACTATCTGATGAAACGCTCACGCAGATTGCCAAAGAGTATATGGAAGCACTTGGCTATGGCAAGCAGCCCTATATCGTGTTCAAGCACAGCGACATCGCTCGTGAGCATATACACATCGTGTCGCTTCGGGTGGACAGTCGTGGAAAGAAAATCAACGATAAATTTGAAAAGCGGAGAAGTAAGCAGATTACCGATGCCTTAGAAAAGAAATATAACCTCATTGCGAGTTCAAAGGTTAGCGAGAAAACCGTAACAGAAACGCCCAAGGTGGATACCACAAAAGGAAATATCAAAGAGCAGGTCGCAAGTGCCCTCCGCACGGTTCTGAAGCATTATCGCTTCTGTTCCTTGGGTGAATTGAATGCCATTCTTTCCGCTTACAATCTTACTGTGGAAGAAGTGAAGACGGAGTTTCGGGGAAAGAAGTATGACGGCTTAGTCTATGTTCCAACAGATGATAAGGGCAATAAGGCAGGCACACCCATTCATGCTTCGGACATCGGGCGTGGCGTAGGTTATACTGCCGTACATAACAGGATGCAGAAATCAAAACAAGCCATCAAGCCGCTGATACCAACCGTCAGGAACAAAGTGTTACAAACTATGCGTACCTCTCCAAAGACAGAGGAAGACCTGCTACAACGATTGGAGGAACAAGGCTTACGTACAGTAATCCGCAAGAACGAAAGCGGACGCATCTATGGTATTACTTTCATTGATGATGAAATGGGCATTGCCCTTAATGGATCCAGATTGGGCAAGGGATATGCCGCCAATGTATTCAATGCCTATTTCTTTAATCCAACAAATAACCCTTTCTTGGACGAGGAACTTTATGGTAAGCCGACTGTCAGTGTAGAGCAGACGAACAGGGTTCAGGTATTACAGCGTGACACGGAGGACTATGACATCGTTGTCGATGAACTTATCGAAAGTATGGCAGATGGTTCTTTCCTATCTACGGGCAACGATGATTGGAAGGAAGCCGCATGGCAGCGTAAACTCCGAAAACTAAGTAAGACGAATATTAAACGAAGAAAACGTTAAATAAATGAGCATTTCCAACTCCCCTCCTTAGGAGGGGTTGGGGGAGGCTTCCCAAAAACAATACGATTATGGCACAAGAAGATGATTTAAGAGCATTGGGTAAAGTTATGGACTTTATGCGGGGCATATCAGTGATATTCCTCCTTATTAACTGTTATTGGTTCTGTTACGAGGCGTTTCACGAGTGGCATTTCACGCTCGGTATCATCAACAAGATACTGATGAACTTTCAGCGAACCACAGGATTGTTTTCGTCCATCCTTTGGACGAAACTCTTTTGTGTGGTGTTCCTTGCCTTATCCTGTTTTGGGACAAAAGGTGTGAAAGAAGAGAAAATCACGTGGCCAAAGATTTGGACGGTGCTTTTCGTCGGTTTTGTATTCTTTTTCCTCAACTGGTGGCTGCTGGCATTGCCCATTGGAAAGGTCGGGGCAGCTTCGCTTTATATTTTCACGCTATCCGTGGGCTATATCTGCCTGTTGATGGGTGGTGTATGGATGAGCCGATTGCTCAAAAACAATCTCATGGACGATGTGTTCAATACGGAGAATGAGAGTTTCATGCAAGAAACAAGGTTGATGCAAAATGAATACTCCGTCAATCTTCCTACACGCTTCTATTATAAGAAAAGGTGGAACAAGGGCTGGATTAACGTGGTCAATCCCTTTCGTGCCTCAATGGTGCTCGGTACACCCGGTTCGGGCAAGTCCTATGCCATTGTGAACAACTACATCAAACAGCAGATTGAGAAAGGCTTTGCCATGTATATCTATGATTACAAGTTTCCCGACCTTTCAGAGATTGCTTACAATCACCTGCTTCATCATTTAGATGCCTACAAGGTAAAACCACAGTTCTATGTAATTAACTTTGACGATCCGAGGAAATCGCATCGGTGCAATCCTATCAATCCTGCCTTTATGACGGATATATCGGACGCTTACGAAAGTGCCTACACCATCATGCTCAACTTGAACCGTTCTTGGATTCAGAAGCAGGGTGATTTCTTTGTGGAGTCGCCGATTATCTTGCTGGCAGCCATCATCTGGTTTCTGAAAATCTATGAGAACGGGAAATATTGTACCTTTCCGCACGCCATAGAGTTCCTGAACCGACCCTATGCGCAGATATTCCCGATACTCACTTCCTACGATGAACTTGCCAATTACCTTTCACCCTTTATGGACGCTTGGGAGGGCGGAGCACAAGACCAGCTGCAAGGGCAGATTGCCAGTGCCAAGATACCGCTTTCCCGTATGATAAGCCCTGCCCTTTATTGGGTGATGACGGGCGACGACTTCTCACTTGACATCAACAATCCTAATGAGCCGAAAGTACTGGTTGTAGGTAACAATCCCGACCGTCAGAATATCTATTCGGCAGCACTCGGACTGTACAACAGCCGTATCGTAAAACTCATTAACAAGAAGAAGCAACTCAAATCCTCCGTGATCATCGACGAGTTGCCAACGATTTACTTCCGTGGTTTGGATAACCTCATAGCGACAGCACGAAG
>NZ_BAIS01000061.1 GCF_000613345.1 Prevotella disiens JCM 6334 = ATCC 29426
TAAATTTTAAAACAGCCTGTTTTGTGCTTCAAAATAGGCTCTTTTGAAGTGCAAAACAATAGGTATTGAAAAATATTACTCTCAATTAGGGGTTACATTTTGCTATCTTTTTAGAAACCATCTCAAAAAAAATCCACCTATTCAGGATAGAAGGGCTGGCAGGTGGATATATTTTTGAAGGGTATTTAGAAAAATCTTTTCTTTTTTATAGACTTAGGATTATGGTGTATTGAATATGGTTACATAAAGAGATGCCCCATATAAGAAAAGCAATAGTATAGAATATACATACGTAATTTTTCTATGTTCATATTTTATCAGATTATATATTGATAAAATGCAAAATACAGAGATTAAATAGGTTAGCCACTCTATATGGAAGGTATTGCCTATTAATATTCCTAAAAGAATAAAACCATTATTAGTAGATATATCCATACAATTGCAAAAAAGTTTTGTTTGTTACTATTTTTTGAAAAAACGATTCATGTTCATGATAACCTGATTGAGTTTTCGAGCGTCTAATGGATAATCAGAGATGGTATTCATTTGTTTGTCCATTATTTTAATGTTGCCTGTTCCTTGCTTTTCTACAATGGTTCCATCGTTGAGTATGAAGGCGTAATAAAGGTCGCTACCCACGAGATGCCAATCGCGTGAGGCAGAATCGTGTAGGTTCTTGCCCATGGAATAGTCGGAAGTAGGATTCTGAACGCCAATGGTTTGCTGCAAAATGGTAGGCGAAATATCGTAATGAGTAGTACGATAATTGCGTTTCCCTGGTTTACATTTTGGCGCATAGTAAATCATTGGAACGGCGGTTTGCCACTGCGAGTAATTGGAAGCGTGTCCCCAATAGTTGTTATGGTTTTCGTTGAATTCTTGTGAGTGGTCGCCAGTTATAATGATAAGGGTATTTTCGAGCATTCCTTTTTGCTCCATTCGTGTTAAAATAGAGCCAATAAGTTGGTCTACTTGTGCCACACAATTCTTATAAAGATTAAAGAAAGGCGTTGGGTCGGTATCGTTGTTCAAAGCCATATAGTCGGGAGTCTCCCACGTTGGCTTGAACTTGTTCAACTTTTCTTTTGGCATTTCCATAGCATGGGGCAGGTCGTAGAAGACGAAAGAAAAGAAAGGCTGTTTGCCGTCATATTTTTCCAAATCGGAAAGGAAATTTTTAGTGATTTGAATATCACGGTCGTAAGGTGTTTTACCTTCGGTTTTGATGTTCAATCCCTTTACGTTTTTGAACAATAACTTTGCAAAAGGTGGGTATTCTAAGGTTGCGCTCGGATAGGCTTGCACCTTGTAGCCCGCTTTTAGTAGCTGTTCGACCATGACAGGCTGCACATTTCCAAAGTCGAAACTTTTCCAATAGTAAGCCGATACGCCTGTGAACATTCCGAAAATACCACCGCTTGTGGCGTTGCTTGAACTCAAATGTTGGGTAAAATTTTCTGCCTTTTGTGCAAACCTATATATATAAGGTGTGCATTCTTCGTTCATGGTACGCTTATTCCACGAATCGATGCAGAGAATAACGACGTTTAATTTCTGTTTTACTGGCTTAATTTTTAGCGAATGGAGTGGGTAAATCACTGCTGTTTCGCTATTTTGAAATCTTATTTGGTTGAGTTTATTCTTGTCTACGATGCCCAATTTTGATAAAAAAGAGTTCATGCGGATAGGGAAATAATAAGGTATTACTTCTGTACTTTCCACCACTGATGTTTTCATTGTCGCACCTCCGTAGATGTGAATGCTTTGAGAAATCAATGCAACGAGGAGGATTGGCAGGAGCATTTTGCGATAAAAACCTTTGATTCGAATACGGCTTTCTATCCAGTAAGATAACCAACAAAGTGCTGAACTTAAAGCAATTAAACCTAAAATAATCACAAAGGCTTTCACATACATACTCGTTGAAAACACAAATATATCGGACGCACCTGAACTGGTTAGCATTTTTATAACCAATCCATTGATGTGGAAGTGATAAATGTTGTAGACAAAACTATTTGAAATGGCTAAAATGAAAATAAAACTATAAACAATTGTCAATAAGATATTGGCTATTTGGGGTTTTATTTTGCAGAAAATTAAGGGGAGGAATAAGGCTATATAAGGCACAAACATGATGATAGCAGCATGGGTAAAGCACGAAGTGGCATAGTAAACCCAACCTGTAAAATCCATAAAATCAAGGTTTTGTCCATTAAAAATATAGACAAAAAAGACAAATGCTAATGCCATTGAAGCAAGAAAGGCATAGATAAAACCCTGTTTTAAAGCAGATTTTAGGATAGCTTTCATCGTTATTTGTATTTGTAGACCATTTATATAGCGAGTAAATCCCGTATATTTGTAGAAAAAAAGACTATATAAAATTGCTCGTAACACCTTTAAAAGCAATGTTTTGCTGCGTTTCTTTGCAATCTTATATAGTCTTTTTCTTCGTTTTTTATTATTTCACGATGACAAGGAAGTAGTTCTTCTTTCCCTTTTGCATCAATAAATATTTTCCGTCAATAAGGTCTTCAGCTGTAATTACTTGGTCGAAAGCTTGGAGTTTCTCCTTGTTGAGTGATACACCACCACCTTTTACCAACTTACGCATTTCGCTTTTGCTTGGGAAAATCTGCATTCCTTCTTGGTTGAATACCTCAACAGCAGGCTGACCCAATAGGTCTTTAGAAATTTCGTAGTGAGGAACATCTTTGAAAACATCGTTAAAAGTTTGTTCGTCAAGTTGCAACAAGTTCTCTTTTGTTGATTTTCCAAATAAGATATTCGATGCTGCTATCGCCATGTCTAAGTCCTCTTGTGAGTGAACCATGCGTGTAACTTCCTCTGCTAAGCGGCGTTGTAAGGTTCTACGACCTGGGTCTTGGCGATGCTCTTCTATCAAACTATCGATAGTAGCCTTATCCAATGAGGTGAAAATCTTAATGTATTTTTCAGCGTCGTTATCGCTTACATTGAGCCAGAACTGATAGAAAGCGTATGGAGTAGTGCGGTTACGGTCGAGCCAAATATTACCGCTTTCAGTCTTACCGAACTTCTTTCCGTCGGCTTTTGTGATGAGTGGACAAGTCAAACAGAACGCTTCTGCCTCTTGACCGAGTGTGCGTCTGATGAGTTCTGTACCCGTTGTCATGTTTCCCCATTGGTCATTTCCGCCCAATTGGAGTTTCACTCCGAACTTCTCATACTGGTATAAGAAGTCGTAACCTTGTAGGAGTTGGTAGGTAAATTCGGTGAAAGAAAGTCCATCACTCGCCTCTCCGTTCAAACGACGCTTAACGCTATCCTTTGCCATCATATAGTTAACAGTGATGTGTTTGCCGACTGTTCGAGCGAAATCGAGGAATGAAAATTCTTTCATCCAGTCGTAATTGTTCACCATTTCAGCCTTATTAGGCTCGTTACTATCAAAGTCGAGGAACTTGCTAACCTGCTTTTTAATGGCTTCTTGGTTATGGTAAAGTGTTTCAGCATCAAGCAAATTACGCTCTTGACTCTTGCCTGATGGGTCGCCAATCATACCTGTTGCACCACCAATGAGCAAGTATGGCTTGTGCCCACAAAGCTGTAAATGGCGTAACATCATGATTCCACAAAGGTGTCCAATGTGCAATGAATCGGCAGTTGGGTCGGTTCCCAAATAAGCTGATACCATATTTTTTTGTAAAAACTCTTCTGTACCAGGCATAATTTGCGCTAACATACCACGCCATTTTAGTTCTTCAACAAAGTTTTTCATCTATATTTTTATTTTTAAAAGCCCATTCTGAGCTGTTATTCATCTATGTTTGTTGTTTAAAATCCACTTGGGGGTGATTGTAATCTTCTTTTGGGAGGGTCTTTCGAATCACTATGGCACAGGGTCGTAGCCACTTCCGCCCCACGGATTGCATCTTAGTATTCGCCAAATTGCCAATGCTAATCCTTTAAAAGGACCATGTTTGATTAACGCTTGTCTTGCATATTCCGAGCAAGTGGGAGTAAACCTACATGAAGGTGGCGTAAACGGTGTTATAAATCTTTGATAAAACAAGATTGGCAAGATTAAAAGCCACGACAAGGCACGCAAAACGAAGTGTCCAACTTTCTTTAAAGTCATGTTGTTGCGTCCTCCTTTCTTTCTTTTTCTATCTTTTCTGCGATGCGTTGCAGAAGGTTTTGCACCTTTGTTTCCACTGCTTCTGTTTCGTGCAATTGGTTGTCAAGCCATATAAAAGCCAATAAGACTTCTTTTTGAGGATTGTTTTCCAATTCATCGAGTAGTAAATACTTATTTTTTCGGTATGCTTCACGTATTTGTCGCTTGGCTCTGTTGCGTTTAACAGCACGTTTAAAGTGCTTTTTCGGTACACTAATAAGTATTTTAATTTGTGGATTTTCGTCTGTTTTGTTTTCTTTTTCCTGTACCAAATAGACCGCCCTTAGTGGAAAAGCTACCATTGAGTGGCTTTTTCCTCCGCCAAATAGTTTGTCAATGAGCAGTTTACTACATATCCGCTCTTGCTTTTTGAATGTAAATCTTCGAGCGTCTGTCATTGGTTGTAGGTTTTATAGGGTCAAGAAGGCGTACTCTTTTATCAGAATACACCTTACTTTTATTTCTTTTTCGTATTTTCTTCCAAGAAAGCACGCAATGCAGCGGTCATAGAAGGATACTTATCTGATGGTGCTTCTAAGTCTAATCGCAATCCTTGATTGATTACTTCTTTTGCCGTAGCAGGGCCAAACGCTGCAATTTTTATATCACCTTGCACAAAATCGGGCAAGTTTTTTTTCAATGAACTAACCCCTGTTGGACTAAAGAATACTAACATATCGTAGTCAAAATTTTTCTTTTCTTCTTCCGTAAGGTCGTTTGTTACGGTGCGATACATTACGCATTCCTTGTATTTTAGCTTATGAGCAGTGAGCAAACTGCTGATAGAATCAGTGTGAACCGAACTCATTGGCACAAGATATTTTTCATCTTTGTGCTTCACCATCGTAGGAATCAAACTATCAATTTTACCAGAATTGCCAAAGAATATTTTGCGTTTTCTGTATTGTGTGTACTTTTGAATGTACAAGGCAATTGTTTCTATGACGCAAAAGTATTTCATTGTTTCAGGAATTGTTATGCGCATTTCCTGTGCTAACTTGAAATAATTGTCGATAGCATGACGTGAAGTGAATACCACAGCAGTATGTTCGAGCAAATTTACTTTCTGTTGGCGAAATTCTTTTGACGACAAACCTTCCACTTTAAAGAATGGACGGAACACCATATCTACGTTAAATTCCTTCGCAATATCATAGTATGGCGACTTTTCACTCCCTGGTTTTGGCTGTGATATCAATATCTTTTTAATCATCGTGTCCTAAAAATTTATTGTCAAATAGTTATCGGTATAAACCAAGATTCCTAATAATGCCATCAACGGCATTAATTCTAAGGTGCAAAAGTACAAAATAATTTGCAGACTGGCAGCTGTTCTTTTAAAAAAGATGACATACCCTTGATAAAATAGAAGCAATTTGGCGAAAACGATTACAGTAGCGATGTAAAAGAGGGTATATTGCACGGATAAACCGAAGTAAATGAGCAATAAAACAGCGGGGAAAATCAAAACTCCTTCGGCTGAAATCAAGAAAAGTCCGAGTCTTGACCATTGCTGATTACTCTTTCTATCGAAATAGACCCAATTCACTAATTTATAGAGCAGATTTTTCGCAAAAAAATAGCTTAAAAAGATGGCTAAAAAGATGGCTACTATCAATATTGGGGAGTCTATGATATATTTTTCGCCTGCCGATGACCCTGTAAAAAGGTAGTAAGTAATGCTTAATAGCAACGATGTTTGTAACACTAAAAACAACTGAAACCTTACTTCGCGTGCTGTTTCTCCTACATTTGTGCGCCGATAAGGACGGTGAAAGAGTTCCTTTATTTGTCTGGTTATAAAGTTGCTCGACATGGAAGCAGCTATCATTGCCAATGCAAAACAGAGTAACAACGTTCCTGCCACCATGTTATCGTTGCTGACGCTGTAAGGTGCTGGGTCGCCTAATATGCCACTATGGTGCATACCAAGTTCGGGACGGTAGTAAGGATTGCCCTTGAAATAACTTTCTTGGGCAAACTTTACTTCTGTCAGTTTAAATGCTTTTGGGGCTTTCCACTCTAAAATGCTTTTTGTTTTAGTTTTTATTGTGTCAGCCACCGTTGCTTTTGCTGTTGTATCAGCCTTTTGTTGAGGCGATTTTATTCGTCTTAACAAAGGTGGAACAGCGAGAGTATCGGTTGTAGGCATATTTTGTTAAAGTCCGAAAGCTTTCTTTATTTCGTCTACTTTATCGAGTTTTTCCCATGTAAAGAGTTCTACATCAATGGTTTTATGCTCATGATAAAGGCTTGTAAAGGTCTTTTTCACAACTTCGTTCTTACGTCCCATGTGTCCGTATGATGCAGTTTCTAAATACATTGGTTGGCGTAATTTCAATTGGCGTTCAATGGCTTTTGGACGCAAATCGAACATTTGCTTAATTTTCTCTGCTATTTCGCCGTCTGTCATCTGTACTTTTGCACGATTGTATGTGTTTACATAAATGCTAACGGGTTGTGCCACGCCAATTGCGTAAGCCAACTGCACGAGAATTTCGTCGCTAACGCCTGCTGCAACCATGTTTTTGGCAATGTAACGAGCTGCGTATGCTGCTGAGCGGTCTACCTTTGACGAGTCTTTACCCGAGAAAGCACCGCCACCATGCGCTCCTTTTCCGCCATAGGTATCCACGATAATCTTACGACCTGTTAAGCCTGTGTCGCCGTGAGGACCACCAATAACGAACTTACCTGTTGGGTTTACGAAATATTTAATGTTGTCGTTGAAAAGTTTTAATACCTTTTCTGATGTGATTTGTGCTTTTACGCGTGGCATAAGGATTTCTAAAACGTCCTTACGAATCTGCGCCAACATTTGTTCGTCTGCCTGCAATTGTGCCTCAGGAGAGTCGTTTTCAGGCTTTATGAAGTCATCGTGTTGGGTTGAAACTACGATTGTATCGATGCGCTGTGGAATATTATCATCAGAATATTCAATGGTTACTTGGCTCTTAGAGTCTGGGCGCAAATAAGTCATTTGTTTGCCTTCCTTACGAATATCTGCCAATGTTGTCATCAATAAATGGGCAAGGTCGAGTGTAACAGGCATATAATTGTCGGTTTCGTTGCATGCGTAACCAAACATCATACCTTGGTCGCCTGCGCCTTGGTTGTCTTCGTCTGTACGGTCTACGCCACGATTAATGTCAGAACTTTGCTCGTGAATTGCTGATAGCACACCACAGCTATTGCCGTCGAATTGATATTCTGCTTTGGTATAGCCTATTCGGTTGATTATATTTCGTGTAATTGTCGAAATATCAATGTATTCCTTTGAACGTACTTCGCCCATGATGACCACTTGTCCAGTGGTATTGAACGTTTCGATAGCACAGCGAGAGTTCTCGTCATAAGCGAGAAATTGGTCTAAAAGTGCATCACTTATTTGGTCGGCCACCTTGTCTGGGTGTCCTTCTGAAACTGATTCTGATGAGAATAAATATGACATATTGTTTTTTCTTTTATTTTTTACTCGTTTATTATCCTAATTGTAAGCCATTACTTTGCTTGTTGTTGGGTGGAATTTATTCCATTTCCCTTTTAGTCTTTTTGCGCTTTCTTGATGAGGAACGTAATAAATCACTTCCTTACGAGCGACAAAGTTACGGTAACATCTTCGGATAACAAAATAAACATTATTTATTTAGAATTTATTAGGGTAATACCCATGCCGTATTGCAACTCGCTTTTGTCGTGAGCCGCATAATTTTTAGTTGCTAAATGTATTTTGCAGTCATGTTAAGTACTTTAAATTGTGAGACAATCCGCATCGTTTTCCCACCGTGACACTTAACTATAGCTCGGTTGGGGCGACCTTTTGCCGACTCTTGATGCTAAAAACGGATGCAAAATTAGTAGATTATTTCCATTTACACAAATTTTTAGGAGGCAAATTATTAAAAAATTGCTACCATTTAGGTTTTTTGAACGAGAAATCCACTGTAAAAGTATTAAGATGGGTTCTTTTTCAAAGTGCAAAATAGCTGTTTTCTGGCAAGCTATGATACTTTGTAGGGGCGTGATTTATCACGTTCCTATCCGCAGATTTTAGTATATTAGGAACGTGATACGAGTTGTTGAGCAAAGCGAAAAAATCACGCCCCTACAAAGTATCATTGCTCGAAAGGTTCTATTTCTCGTCACGACCATGTTTAAATTTCGCTTTGCTCATTTATATAGTTCGTTTGACTTAACGAAATCGTTCTAAAAATTACCATCGTAGTATATTACTTTAAATAATGGATTATGTTTTGCTTTCTTTTGGTCTTTTATTGGCACAAATTGTCAGTTCATTCGGTCGCATAGTCCACTATGCTCTCTCATTCACTGCCTATTTTTACTCAATAAAAAACTCAAAATATAGCAAAGCTAATTTTTAGAACCAACCTTAAAAAATCAACTGCTTTTTCAAAAGTAACGGATTTTTCTTTATCTGCATTTTGGTCAGTTTCAAAAGTAACGGATATTATCCTATATTTTTAAAACATGCGTTCAAAAATGTGTAATTTATGCCTTAAATTTCAAAATAGGCTCTTTCGCACCTCAAAATAGGCTCTTTTGCACTTCAAACAATTCTCAAAATACAACTAACTGAAAATAAGTAAGTTACCTCGTTTTTGAAACTGAATAGGTAACGATTTAGAAACGAGCAAGCTACTTGGCTTCGCTGTTTTCTGCCTAACAAAGAACGCTTGTTATTCTGTTTGCAAAGATAATACTTTGTTACCGAATAACAAGCGTTTTTTGGTGCGAAAAGATATAAAAGAATGAATGCCTTACAAGTTTATGCTGTCTTGCGGTATGTGCGAGATGGCTTGTTAGTCTTTTAGTCCAATAACTGTTGTCTTAATGATGGTACATGCAGTTGCTAACTTTTTCTTAAACAGGGAATAGGTCTAAGTCCAATTGTCTGTTTTTGGGAGGGGCAAAGACTCCGATAATTAAATAAGGATCAGGAGCTTTTCTTTTATGCCACTCGTATGAAGTACCTAAAAACAGATAAATATCTTTTTTCGCCATGTCCTCATATTTCCTGATAACTTTCTGGACAGCGGTTTCTTCACTTTTATCTTTTCGAATGCAGTTTCTATATAAAGCTCCAATTTCCCAATCTTCAATCATGAGGGTACGCGTTATTCCATCTTCAGTTACGAATTCATAACTGAATTTATAAGGAATCTTCTCTGCAAATTGAAAAGAATCCTTCATGTCCTGTTTATCTTCAAAGATGTTCAATTGGCGCAACTTTGCTTGATACTTCGCTTTGAGTTTTGACAATTTATCAGCAAATTTTTCCATGCTCTTGCCATCGTCTTTCTTCCTCAGATCACAACATACCACTCGGTTCACATGTGTAGGTTTTAATACGGCTAAAGAAATTTTGTTCTGTGTCGTCAAGGCAAGAAGTTCACTCATATTTGTGAAAACCATCTTGTTTTTCAGAACCCATTGAAGCCTTAAATTCCAATCTGTCCCTTTGCCATTTTTACCAAGGATATTCGGATCGATTTTAAGCGTATCAATATTATAGATATGGTAACTTTCTGGCCTACTGTCCTGAGTCCTTTTCTCCACATCTACCTCTATCCATTGCCATTTGTGATACCGAGGCACATCGTTATCCGCATAAATCACCCGATAGGGGATTGGGAAAATCCTTATCCAAGAGCCATCCTCACGAAACCCTGCTGTGCATACCGTTTCAAGGTGTTTTTCCGATAGAGAAGGATAAGTCATTACAGATACTAATATCCGCATAATTATAACAAAATTTCTTGAAAATCATAGGTTACATTCGGCAATTCCATCAAGGCTCTTGCCACTCGTGTACGGTGACATTGCCTTGGATCTTTCTCAAAGCAAGTGAGACAGACTCTTTTCTCCTCGTCTAAAACAGAACGCACATATAATAACGCATCCCAATTCTGTTTTAATGAGGTTTGCTCATATTCCTCAAACAGACGGTCGTAGTCCTCTTGAGTATTTAGTGCTTTTCTGTTTTCAGATTCTATGCCTAACGCAGGTACATGTATGTATTTGATCCCTACGCCCTCACAGGCTTTTTGTAGAATACCCTTGGAAAAACCATATTTCATGCTGAACGCATTTTTCCTAACATCGCATAACACTCTAATATCATTGCATATCAGTTGCTTCAGATACTTTTCAAGGGTAAATCCTTCATAGCCAATGGTCATCAGCACCGAAGAGGTGAATTTGTACCGTTCCCTGTATTTCCTGACTTTATCCATTTCTTCTTGCGTCAGCAAGTACTGGGCAATTGTACTATTGATTGCTGTAAATGGGTTTGTTCTATATGTATAGGCAATTAACTCATTTTGAGACATGTTACCGTATAATTTGCAAACTTCACGAATAGCCTGAGTATCAAACAAATCCAAATCCCTGATAAAATGAGTTTCATGCAAGGAATGATAAAGGCTGTCTTTTCTTTCTGTTTTCTCTATATCCAAATATCCTTGCTTGGATAAAACCACTAAATCCTGATTGGCCTGAAAAGAGAAACAGCCGTATTTATAAGGAACAAAATCAAAGGCTTTCTCACCAACCTGCCTACGCGTAAAAAGGAATAGATACTTCTGCAAACTCTTTGCAGAAACATCTTTCCCAAGCGCTTCGAGCAACGCCAAAATAATTTTCCTTCTATAATACAAAACTTGCATATTCTTGGGCAAAGTTACAAATTATCTTTAATAAAGCCAACAATCTTGGCAATTTTAATGTATATCTAAAATAGCATTTAACAGTAGAAATAATGTGAAGCATAGCAATTTTACTGTATTATTATACAAGCTTAGGTTTGCGCTATTTTATGTTGAGCCATGCAGCGAAGGAGATTAATTACAATCTTCTACCTCGCTTCTTTCTGTTTGCTTGGTTTCTGAGCTTGCGCTGCCACGCTGTTTCTGCATAGTCATCACCATGTGCGGATGGTGTAATCAAATCGCCCAACCCTTCCACCACATCATCGGCTGCACTAATGATGGTGTCTGCCACTGCACCAATGGGATTCTGCCCTTGTGAGGTATCATTGTCTCGTGAGATAGAGGAGCGGCTTGGAGGTACAAGTTGGTAGCCTGTATCTGATTGTTCTTTCTTTTCTGTAGGCTCTTGTACTGTTAGATGTGGTTTCCTTGTTTCTTCCTTGTTGGTTGTTTCAAAGTCATTCTGCAAGGAATGGTAGCCGAACTCCCTGCCGATTTCGGAAGCTTTGAAGCTTTGTCCATTGAAGGAGAACTTCAAGCCATATACCTTGCCCTGCTTATTCTTCATACGCTCTATGGTAATGCCGTTTTTGTTCAATTCATAAAGGAACATGGAATGCCCCGTGACGCCTGTTCCTTTGTACTTGTCAAGCAAGGTGTAGCAAATCTTCTGCACCTGCTGCTTTGTTTGCTCTCTTGTAGGGCTGGCTTTTTCCTTTTGGTGTTTCCTTTCTGCCTTGACCTCTTTTGCAATGGTCAAGCCTTTCTCCCTGCTGATTTCCTCTGCCACCCTTGCAGCCCTATTGCTCACAAAGGTGGTATCATAGACCTCTCCGTACAGGCTGATACGGTTGGCGATGATGTGAATGTGTCTATTATCAGTGTCCTTGTGCGTTACTGCTACCCATTGGTGGTTGTCAAGTCCCATTCGCTTGGCAAACAAATGGGCTATCCGCATAAGTTCTGACACAGGTAGCTTTCTTTCGTCTTGTGGTGCGATACTTATTTCGATACGGAGAAACTTGTTCCTGCAACGGCTGTTGTAGTTACTGACCACTTTCATTTCCTCATAGATAGTCTTTTGATCCCTACTGCAAAGATTATGGAAGGCAAGCCGATAACCGAGCTTGCCTTCTCTGAAAATATAGTCCAAAGCCGTGCTGCCGTGCGCTATCGCCTTACATTTACCTATCATTTCTTGTCAGATTTAAGACCTTGTATACCTCATCATCCACACGAAAATGCGGGTCGTAAAACCGCTTAAATGCTTCTTTGGCACATAGCGAAAGGTTCTTGGTGATATGTAGCCAATCCTCGTCCTTGACCTTGATGAGATTGGAAACCTGCCCGTAGAACCTTCCTGTATGCTGGAGAATGGCAATGGCTTCCCTCTCATTGTCTGTCATCTTGGGAACGGCTGTTACTTCTCCGTTAAGGAGTATTTCCCGACAATAATCGGAGAATTTCCGTCCCGTGTTTTCCGCCCTTGATTTGATACGTTTCTTCTCTTCACTGGTACATCTTACCTTGATGAACTCCGTTTTGTTCATCCGCTGTTCTTCTTTATCCTGTTGCTGCCATCGGGCAGCTTTTCCTTTATATCTGTTCATATAAGTTTCCTTGAAAGTTTATCATTGTAGATGATTTATTACCTTAATTCCTAAATACTGACCGATGAGAACGGAGTGATTACGGTCTTATCTCCCCGATAGTCTGACGAGGGGAGCAAGGGCAGTTTGTGGGTACAAACTGACGTCTTGCAATATCAGCTAACGAAACGTTTACGCACAAGGCGTTTTGCTGCCGAAAAGTGAATGCCGTGCATTCTGTGTTTAACTGCGTTCGTGGTGTTCCCATCATTCAGTATGTTTGACAAATGTCTGTTGTTATGTTCTCTAAAAAAGGGTTGAGGGTTTTGAGTGGAATAATATCCCCTTTTCCCAAAAGTCCTCGCCCCCTTTTCCTGTGCCTCACAGCTTTCTCCACTTCTCTATGTCCTCACCATACTCCTCCAAATGAATGCGCACGATGTTCTCCACGAAACTTGAAAGGTTGCTGCCCCTGTCGCCTAACCTGCGCACGATGAAGTCGGCACGTTCCTGCGTTTCCCTGCTCAGATAGACCGCTTTTCGATTGCTCAGTTTTGTCGGAACAAGGTAGGCTTGCTTGTAGGCTTCGAGTGTTTTCTTTCTCATTTTTGAGCTGATGCGTCTTTGAACAGCCATATTCTCAGTATGCCGTGTATGCTCGGATTTCCCAGAAGTGATATCCGCTTCTTCTTGAGTAATGCTGTCCTCATTCATTTCTACGTCCGTTGTTGTTTCCTCCACAGGAACGGGTTGTGCTTCCGTCTGTGGGATTACCTCATTGTCCATTTCATCATCTTGGTTGTCCAAGAACCACGAAAGGTCTTTGTCATTCATCATTGTTTTCTTTTTCATTTCTCTATCTGATTTTATGTTTGACTTGTTTTGATTCCTTGTTTTGATTTTGGTCTGTAACCGACATGTGTGCCTGTATCTGCCCTTTATGCTTCTGTCGCTCACGGACACGATTGACATGAAACTCGTTGAGGTCTTTGAAATCCTTGTAGTGTATGCTCATGTCCTCAACATGAAAGCCTGCCCCTGCAAACTCCTGTACAGCTCTCCGCCCTGCATCGTCATTATCAAGAAAGGTACGAATGAAAGATATTCCCTGCGCATTCATATACCGAATTGCTTTGGCGGTATTGCTCACGGAGTTTAGCACAATACAGGCATTTGTTACTTCTTCTTTCATTGAAAGAAAAGAAAGAAAATCCATAAAACCCTCGAATACACAAGTTGGCTGTATTTGGTTTATTATCTTGTCGGTGAATATAGGAGTAATGTCTTTCGGAGT
>NZ_BAIS01000060.1 GCF_000613345.1 Prevotella disiens JCM 6334 = ATCC 29426
TTCATCAAATGAGTAGTGACATCCTCAACACATGAGCCACCACAGAAGTAGATACTCATGAGTGAACGGATGATTTCGCTGTACTGATAACCGAATGATCTACACCTTAGACCGAGGGTTGAGTCGATTACAGATGACAATGTGGAGTCAAATTGCTCCATGATTGAAAATAATCCCCCAAAAGGAGTGAGTCTCTCAGATTTAATTTGTATCTTCGCCATGTCTATCGTCGGATTTTCTTGTTTTTTTGCAACACTAAGATAAGTGAAAATTCTGACGTGGCAAAATCCTGAGCAACTTTTTGTTGCTCAGGTACTTAAAAAGTTTAATTTATAATAGTGTTGCGGAATTAGGGGTAAGGATAAATTCACCTTCAAGGGGTTGTTTGGTTGTAGCATCTAACGCAGCAAAGTAAACGTTTTTAAATTCTTTACTACCATTAAATTGCTTAGTTTTTACTTTTTGTCCATTTTTTATAGTAATAGTTCCTTTCGTCTTATCAATTTTACCTTTTATAAATCCTGTAAAATCAATAAACTCACGCAAATAGACTACATCGTTTTCTAAAAAATAAACCTGCTCGTCTAACAAACTTCTCATAGTGTAACCACAATGATTTACATACATCTGGTCGTCATAACAGAAATATGTGTCTTGTTTTCCGTCAAAATTAGGTTCTTCTTCATTGCCACTTATTTGTGCATTCATCGAAGTTGCAATGAACAAACTCGAGAGTAGTAATTTAAATTTTATCATTTTTTTGTTATAAGTAATTTATATATTCTCATAAAAAGGTTTAAATTTGTTGGTAAAGTTAATGATTTATTTCCAAATAGTGATGTACTTGTAAATAAAAATCATTCATTCCTTAGTTTTTAATAATTTCCTTTCTTGGTTTTAATCGCTTTTTTAGTTCTAATTAAACTTTTATTTTCTCATTCTTTTCTTGTTTTTTGTACCTTTGTCGCTGATATGGAAAAGGATAATAGCAATTTTACGTTCCTAACCGAAGGAGGTATCCATAAAGTAGTCGTTAAAATGGCTGTGCCAACTATCATTTCAATGTTGGTAACAAGTTTGTATAATATTGCAGATACCTACTTTGTAGGGCAAATCAATACGCAAGCTACTGCAGCAGTGGGCATTGTATTTTCTTTAATGTTCTTTATTCAGGCTTGCGGATTCTTTTTCGGACATGGTTCGGGCAATTATATTTCACGAGAATTGGGTACTCGCCGCCATGATAATGCCACTCGCATGGCATCTACAGGTTTTTTCTATTCTTTTTTCTTTGGTATTCTTATCATGATAGGCGGTTTGGTATTTATTCGTCCCCTATCTTTGCTTTTAGGCAGTACCCCAACCATTCTTTCTTACACCGAAAAATATTTGGAAATCATACTTTTAGGCACACCTTTTCTTACTTCTTCACTCACACTAAATAATCAAATGCGTCTACAAGGCAATGCCTCCTACGCTATGTATGGCATTGTTGCAGGAGCAATTCTTAATGTGGCATTCGACCCATTGCTTATTTTTGGGCTTAATTTGGGCATTACTGGGGCAGCCATTGCTACCCTTATTGGTCAGATTACTTCCTTTCTTATACTATTTTTCATGGCTCGTCATGGTAAAAATATAGGAATTTATTTCCGAAACTTTTCCCCTTCATGGTCAGCCTTTAAGGAAATATTCTATGGAGGCAGTCCTTCCCTTTCTCGTCAAGGTTTAGCCTGTTTTGCAACCATGTCGCTCAATATTGCTGCTGGAGCTTATGGCGATGCTGCCATTGCTGCCATGAGCATAGTTTCTCGTATTTCGTTGCTTATCCTTGCCATAGTTATAGGTTTAGGACAAGGATTTCAACCGCTTTGCGGATTTTGTTATGGTGCAAAACTATATGACCGTTTAGAAGAAGCCTACAAGTTTACTGTGAAAACAGGCACGATTTTTCTTATCTTCTGTTCCCTTATTGGTTGTATTTTCAGTGGTTCACTTATCCAAATTTTCCGAAACGATGAACAAGTAATTGCTATTGGTATTGTTGCTTTGCGTTGGCAATTATGCACTTACGCTTTAAATGCCTTTATTATAGCGAGCAATATGTTGTTGCAAACTTGTCGTAAACCACTACGAGCCAACTTTTTAGCAGCAGCCCGACAAGGCTTATTTTTTATTCCTTTAATCTATATTTTGCCCAAATTCTTGGGATTATATGGTGTGGAAATATGCCAAGCTGTAAGTGATGTACTTTCATTTATAGCGACAGTACCTATCATTATTTATACTTTCAAAGAATTTAATTTAGAAAAGAAAAATATAAAAGTTTAATTTAAATAATAATAAAAGATGAAAACAGAAATATTTTCCGTAAATGGCATGAAATGTGAGCATTGTAAAACCAATGTTGAAAATGCTATAAAGCATGTTTTGGGAGTTGAAATGGCTGAAGTAAACCTTGCTAATAAGTCGGTTCAAGTTACTTACAACGATGAATTGACCTCGCCTATCCAACTAAAAAATGCCGTAGACGGTTTAGGAAAATTTGAAATGATATTGTAAAATAAGGAGCATTTATACATTGAAGAAAACAATTCCTGTATTAGGCATGGCATGTTCGGCATGCTCTGCCAATGTAGAAAAACGACTTAATAGTCTGAAAGGTGTTACTTCAGCATCGGTTTCGTTGGCTGGACGCACCGCACTTGTTGATTTTAACCCTGAAGAGATAAGTTTGGAAGGATTAAAAAAAGAAATTAACGCAATAGGTTATGACCTTATTATTGATGAAGACCAATCGTTGGAAGAAATAGAAAAGCGTTCGTACACACTTTTGAAACACAAAACACTTCTTTCATGGTTCTTTTCCATGGCTATAATGGCAGTTTCTATGCGGTGGATAGTTGTGGGTAATACCTATTTTACCAACCAAATAGCCCTTCTACTTGCCTTTGCCAATATCGTTTTTTGTGGGCAAAATTTCTATATTTCGGCTTTCCGTCAACTCCGTCATGGGTCTGCAAATATGGACACACTTGTAGCTTTGTCCACTTTGATTGCATTTTTGTTCAGTACGTTCAACACTTTTTGGGGCGAAGCAGTATGGGGTAGTCGTAGCATAGAGTGGCATACTTATTTTGATGCGGCAGTTATGATAATAACTTTCGTTCTCACTGGACGATTAATAGAGGAAAAAGCCAAAGACAGTACGGCATCTTCCATTCGCCAAATGTTGGGTATAGCACCTAAAACTGCACATATCGTAAATGGAGAAAATATAGAGGAAGTACCTATATCAACCATCGAAGCTGGCGATTTATTGGAAGTTCGCACTGGTGAAAAAATCCCTGTCGATGGTGAAGTTACATGGGCTGAAAGTTTTATGACACCCAATGCAGCTTACATTGATGAAAGTATGCTCACAGGAGAACCTAATCCTGTTGAGAAAAAACAAGGCGATAAGGTTTTAGCAGGTACTATTCCCAATCAGGGGAAACTTCGTATGCGAGCAAGACAGATAGGCGAAGACACGACTTTGGCACACATCATTCGCATGGTGCAAGAGGCACAAAGCTCAAAAGTTCCCATTCAGCGCATTGTAGACAGAGTAGCTTTGATTTTTGTACCTGTGGTTTCACTCGTAGCTCTCCTTACTTTCCTGCTTTGGTGGGGCTTTGGTGGAAACACATACCTGCCTCAAGCCATACTTTCTGCTATTTCTGTTTTGGTCATAGCCTGCCCTTGTGCAATGGGACTGGCTACTCCAACGGCTTTAATGGTAGGAATAGGAAAGGCTGCCCAATACCAAATTCTAATTAAAGACGCTGCTGCATTGGAAAGTTTGCGTAAGATTGATGCTTTGGTAACCGATAAAACAGGAACGCTGACCCTGCCCAATCGAAATATAGACTTCACAAAAGCCGACCAACTACCTTTGGAAGAACGCGAAACACTGAAACCTAATGCCAAAGAAGCGATGCAAACATTACAAAAAAACGGCATAGAAGTTTATCTGATGAGTGGAGATAAGGACGAAGCAGTGAAGTATTGGGCTGAAAAAGCTGGTATTTGGCACTATGAAAGTAAGGTTTTACCACAAGACAAAGAGAATATTGTGCGCCGTTTACAAGCTGAAGGAAAACGAGTGGCAATGGTAGGCGATGGAATAAACGATACACAAGCATTGGCTTTAGCCGATGTTAGCATTGCGATAGGCAAAGGTACGGACGTGGCGATTGATGTTGCACAGATTACACTCATGGGCGATGATTTACAAACCTTGCCCGATGCAGTACGTTTGAGCCGAAACACTGTACGCATGATATGGGAAAACTTATTTTGGGCATTTATTTACAATATAATTTGCATACCTCTTGCCGCAGGCTTACTCTTTCTTTTCGGCATACAATGGCAAATAACACCATCATGGGCAAGTGCTTTAATGGCTTTTTCGAGTGTTAGCGTAGTTTTAAATAGTTTGCGATTGCGCTATATTAAATAACTAATTGAAATGAAAAAGGCAGGATTTTAAGTCCTGTCCTTTTTGTTTCTTATCTATTTTATAAGCTATTATCAACTTTATGAGCTAATAACCATTTAGGTTTAATACCCAACAGGGTAACTATATCTGTTAAAATCGTAGAAGTTTCCCTGCTGATTTGGTAGGTGGTCATATTCAAAACTAACAGAAACTGCATTCTGATTGTGTTCGCCCCATTGATAAGTTACACCAGCACCTATGCGGTCCATATATCGAGGATTTACCATTCCTATGCCCCAAGCATTATACATCGGAGAAAAGCCTATTCCCCAACCGCCAAAACCATTGTAAAATGTGCCATAACCCATAGCCCATGGTGTACAATTATTTGATGTAAAGGCTTTTTGTACAAAGGCATATGCACTCCAATGTTCGTCAAACTGATAGCCGAACAATGCGTTTACTCCTGCCACTGTGTAATTATTACCGCAATAAGTGGTATTAGTTAAGTAACCGCCCAAAGCCAATGTTGCTTTTTTCGACAGGTTGGTAACATACATCAACGATACATCTTGTGTAAAGCCAGCCCCATGATGCCTTCCTTTGCCCAAGTTGGCAAATACAGACGCACCAAGATTTACATTCAACCCCCTATGCAATCGCCACGGAACTGCTGCCCAACTATAATTCCAATAAGGATACTCATAATTGTCAGGGGTAATGACCTGCCCATATTCGTCCACCATAGGTAAATTATTATCTATCTGCCTTTGCTCTTCACGAGCCTCCGACAAACGGCGTGCATATTCTTTTTCAGCTTCAGTAGCCTTTCTAACTCCTTACAAACGTGAAGACTCTATGGGGGCAACGATAGTTGTGTCGGTACTTAAGCTAACACTTTTCGACTTTTGTGCATATATTGATATGCACAAAAGCATAATTGCTGAAATGATTAATAACTTCTTCATACTTTGCAAATTTAGCTGATTGAAAATAAACCACCAAAGAAATTAAAAGAAATTAATCTTTTCTATGATTCAGTGGGTAGTATTTAACCCTGAATAATTCATTGAACTACAAAAAGCATTGTTTCGTATTGAGAATATCTACTTATTTATACCATTTTATTTTTTCTATAAGTGAAAGACTCAAATTGCGAAAATCCCATTTGTGAGAGTATTGTTTTACTTTTTTCCACATCTTCAGAACAATTATAATAAGGTATAAGGGGCAAACGAATAAGAGTTTTCTCATTATATCCATTTTCTACAAGCCATGCCAAATTGTCCAATACTATGGAGTTTTCTTGCGTGGTATAGGCTTTATAGATTGTCGGATTCATATCTTTAATATCGATAATAAACTCGCTGATGAGGGGTGCTACACGTTTCAAATGCATAAAAGGAACGTTCAATGAGGTTTCTAATGTCAGATTCCACGCTGGATTCATAATTTTTGAAAACGCAACAATAAACTCGCTGCGCAATAATGGTTCGCCACCACCAAAGCAAATGCCGCCATTGGTAGCCATAAAATACAGGTCGTCTATCTCCACTTCGCTATAAAGTTCGGTAGGGGTAATGGTTCGCAACGCTCCATTAGGCGATAGGCTCTGCGGATTAAGGCAATATTGACAACGCAATGGACACCCATGAAAAGCCACAAGTGTAGTAACCCCTACCCCATCGGTAGCCATACGGTGGCGAACAATGCCTATAATAGAGGCTGTTACTTCTTGCATTTCTTTTCGTGCGACTTGTATTTAGGCGTGGTTCGGTTGTAAACATCATCACGATAGCGATTATGCACCACCAATACTTCGCCCTGCAATACCACCCCATGAGAATCTAAAACAATGGTTCTATTCTTCGTTTCCAACAAATCTTTTGCCTTAATAATCTTGTTATTCATTCCTATAAAAGATACTTCCAAACTTGCATCTTGTGGCACTTTTATAGCAAAATTGCCATCTAAATCTGTCACTGTTCCTTTATCTGTACCAACAATTTTTATGATTGCAGCAATGACTGGTTCTTTATCTTCTTCGGAAATAACGCAGCCATTCACTACAATAGCATCTTTTACACCATTGGAAAGGTCTGTTACAGCTATTGAATCTAAAAAATTACGATGTGGGGCAGCACCTGTTGTGCAATCTTCGGTCGTATTTTGTGCCTCAACTTGCATGGGAGCAACCATAGCACACAAGCCCGCAGCAATGCCACCCACCTTTACTGCCAATCCATTGCGTTGTTTGCGCTTTATTTCATTTTCCAAATAGCGTATTTCAGCCTCACACGCTGGACATGTTCCCTTGCATTCGCCTTCAAAATTACATTCTTTCGGAACATAATGTATCCCATTTACATTAGCTATTTGTTGGCGAATATCCTTCAAAACTTTACAAGTTGATTTACCTTTGTTCATAAGCCAAATATTTTAATGTTTCTTTTCAGTTTCCATTAGGAGGGATTTTTAGATTGGAAAGGTACAAATAATATTTCAAAAAAAAGAAACGAAAACGCAAAATTGTCAAATAGTCAGCTATTTTGCCAAATTGTCAGCCTTTTATTCCTCGGCACGAGGTTTGAAATATACTCAACAGAAATAAAAAAGAAAGGAGAAAAACAATGACATTAGACAAATTTACAATCAAAGCACAAGAGGCTATACAAGCCGCAGTGGGCTTAGCAAGTCGCAACGGACAACAAGTGATTGAACCATTGCATCTTCTTGCAGGTGTAATGGAAAAGGGAAAAGATGTGGTAAACTATCTTTTCCAAAAATCGGGCATTAGTTTACAAATCGTAGAAAATGCCGTTAAAAGTGAAATTGCACACTTGCCAAAGGTGTCGGGAGGCGAACCTTATTTCTCAAACGATGCCAATAAAGTGATGCAAACCACGATGGACGAGTCGCAAAAAATGGGCGATGAGTTCGTAAGTATCGAACCTTTATTGTTGGCTTTGCTATCGGTCAATTCCACAGCAAGTCGCATTTTGAAAGACGCAGGGTGTACCGAACAAGTTTTAAAGACAGCAATTAAGGAATTAAGACAAGGCGAAAAAGTGCAAACACAAAGTGGTGATGAGAATTATCAAGCTCTTTCAAAGTATGCACGCAACTTAGTGGAAGATGCACGAGCAGGAAAACTCGACCCAGTAATAGGGCGTGATGACGAAATACGCCGTGTTCTGCAAATACTTTCACGCCGCACAAAGAACAATCCTATTCTCATAGGTGAACCTGGAACAGGAAAAACTGCTATTGTCGAAGGCTTGGCAGGGCGTATAATTCGTGGAGATGTACCTGAAAACTTGAAAGACAAGCAACTTTATTCGCTGGATATGGGAGCATTGTTGGCAGGTGCAAAATACAAAGGAGAGTTTGAAGAACGCTTGAAAAGTGTAATTAAAGAGGTAACAAATGCCGAGGGTAACATCATTCTCTTTATTGATGAAATTCACACTTTGGTGGGTGCTGGTGGCGGAGAAGGCGCAATGGATGCTGCCAACATCTTGAAACCAGCCCTTGCTCGTGGAGAATTGCGTGCCATTGGTGCAACAACACTCAACGAATACCAAAAGTATTTCGAGAAAGACAAGGCATTGGAACGTCGTTTCCAAACCGTTATGGTGGACGAACCTGATGAGTTGGACGCAATTTCCATACTCCGTGGGTTGAAAGAGCGTTACGAAAACCACCACAAAGTACGTATTCAAGACGATGCTTGTATTGCTGCCGTACAACTTTCAGAACGTTACATTTCTGATAGATTTCTCCCTGATAAGGCAATTGACCTCATGGACGAAGCAGCAGCGAAACTTCGCATGGAGAGAGATTCTGTTCCTGAAGAGTTAGACGAAATTACACGCCGTTTGAAGCAGTTGGAAATTGAGCGTGAAGCCATTAAGCGTGAAAATGATACAGAGAAGATTGCGCTATTGGATAAGGAGATTGCCGAACTCAAAGAGCAAGAAACAAGTTTCAAAGCTAAATGGGAAGGCGAGAAAGCCTTGGTAAACAAGATTCAACAGGACAAGGAAGAAATAGAACACTTAAAGTTTGAGGCTGAAAAGGCTGAACGTGAAGGCAACTATGAGCGTGTTGCAGAGATTCGTTATTCTCGTTTGAAGGCATTAGAAGACGACATCAAGAACATTCAACTGCAATTGCAAGCCACACAGGGAGGCGAAGCCATGATTAGAGAGGAGGTTACAGCTGACGATATAGCCGAAGTGGTGAGCCGTTGGACGGGCATTCCTGTTACAAGAATGTTGCAAAGCGAGCGAGAAAAGTTGCTCAATCTTGAACACGAGTTGCACAAACGTGTCATCGGACAAGAAGAAGCCATTACTGCAGTAGCCGATGCGGTGCGCCGTTCTCGTGCAGGTTTGCAAGACCCAAAGAAACCTATTGCATCGTTTATCTTCCTTGGAACAACTGGTACGGGTAAAACTGAGTTGGCAAAGGCTTTGGCTGAATACTTGTTTAACGATGAAACCATGATGACTCGTATCGATATGAGCGAGTATCAAGAGAAGTTTAGTGTATCACGCCTTATCGGTGCGCCTCCAGGATATGTAGGTTACGATGAGGGCGGACAACTTACAGAGGCAGTTCGACGCAAACCATACTCTGTGGTATTGTTCGATGAAATCGAAAAGGCACACCCCGATGTATTCAACATCTTGTTGCAAGTGCTTGATGACGGACATCTGACCGATAATAAAGGTCGTGTGGTAAACTTTAAGAATACCATTATCATCATGACTTCAAACCTTGGCTCACAGTATATCCAACAAGAATTTGCAAAATTAACGGAGGATAATCGTCAGAACATCATTGATTCAACTCGCACAACGGTCATGGATATGTTGAAAAAGACCATTCGCCCAGAGTTTTTAAATCGTATTGATGAAACTATCATGTTCCTTCCGCTCACGCAAACGGAGATTTCAAAGGTGGTTAGCCTTCAATTGGAACGTGCAAAACAAATGCTTGAACCGCAAGGCTTTACGTTGCAATGGACAGACAGTGCGGTAGATTATCTTGCACAAGTAGGTTACGACCCAGAATTTGGCGCACGTCCTGTGAAAAGAGCCATTCAACGCTATGTTTTGAACGACCTTAGCAAAGCCATTCTTGCCGAAACCGTCAGTCGAGAAAAGCCTATTATCATTGATTACTTTGGCGATGGATTGGTATTCCGCAATGAATAAATGAATCGAACAAGTTTGCTTTAAATGGATAAGTATCACGATGAAGGAGTGTAACGGCAAAGTTACACTCCTTCTGTTGTGAGAAATGAAAGACCAAGGAAAAACTATTTTTACCCCTAAATGCAAGTTTTTTTTAAATATATCCTAATTTTGCACTTGTTGATTGACTCTACAGCCCAAGTGTTTTAAGTGTTTTTGAGCATTTTTATAAGCACTTTTTTTTCGTATTTCTCGCTTTTTATATTAACTTTGCAAGTTAAAGACGATAATTTTAAATGGATAAAATAAGAAATTTCTGCATCATTGCACATATCGACCATGGTAAGTCTACTCTTGCCGACCGCCTGTTAGAATATACAAAGACGATTCAAGTAACGAGCGGACAAATGCTTGACGATATGGATTTGGAACGTGAACGTGGTATAACAATTAAGAGTCATGCGATACAAATGGAGCATGAATACGAGGGAACAAAGTATGTTCTCAACTTGATTGATACACCAGGACACGTTGATTTTTCTTATGAAGTATCAAGAAGTATCGCTGCTTGTGAGGGTGCGCTACTCATTGTAGACTCAACGCAAGGTGTTCAAGCTCAAACGATTTCTAATCTTTACATGGCAATTGATAACAATCTTGAAATTATTCCTGTAATCAACAAGATTGATATGCCCAATGCCATGCCTGAAGAGGTAGAAGACGAAATCATTGACCTCATAGGTTGCGAACGCAGCGACATTATTCGTGCAAGCGGAAAGACGGGCGAAGGTGTACCAGAGATATTGAAAGCCATTATCGAACGAGTACCAAGTCCGAAAGGAAACCCCAAAGAACCGCTGCAAGCACTGATATTCGACTCTATTTTCAACTCTTTCCGTGGTATTATTACCTTGGTGAAAATTACAAATGGCTCTATTAAAAAGGGCGATAAAGTAAAGTTCGTGCAAACAGGAATGGAGTATGATGCCGATGAGGTGGGTGTTTTAAAAATGGAAATGAAACCTAAAAGCGAGCTTTCAACAGGCGAAGTAGGTTACATTATATCGGGTATCAAGAATGCACGAGAGGTAAAAGTGGGCGATACCGTTACACATTTGGAACATCCTTGCGCAAAAGCTATTGAAGGATTCCAAGTAGTAAAGCCAATGGTCTTTGCCGGCTTGTATCCTATAGACCCTAACGATTATGAAAATTTGCGTGCTTCGTTGGAGAAACTCCAATTAAACGATGCTTCGCTTACCTTCTCTCCAGAAAGTTCACAAGCTTTAGGCTTTGGTTTCCGTTGCGGTTTCTTAGGCTTGTTGCACATGGAAATCATACAGGAACGCCTTGACCGTGAGTTTAATATGGATGTTATCACGACCGTACCAAACGTTAGTTACATGGTTTACGATAAGTTGGGCGAATCTAAAGAGGTGCATAACCCTTCAGGACTGCCTGAACCTACGATGATAGAACATATTGAAGAACCTTATATCAAGGCTTCGATTATCACATCAAGCGAATATATCGGTCCGATTATGACCCTTTGCCTTGACAAACGTGGCGAATTAATAAGCCAAAACTATGTGAGTGGCAACCGCTTGGAACTCATTTTCATGATTCCTTTAGGAGAAATTGTCATTGACTTCTACGACAAACTAAAAAGTATTTCTAAAGGTTACGCCTCATTCGATTATCATATCGACTCGTTCCGTCCTTCTAAACTTGCAAAATTAGATATACTTTTGAATGGCGAACCAGTTGATGCGCTCTCTACTTTAACGCATGAAAGTAATGCCGTAAACTTTGGTCGCCGTATGTGTGAGAAACTAAAAGAGTTAATTCCACGCCAACAATTCGACATAGCCATACAAGCTGCTATTGGAGGAAAGATTGTGGCACGCGAAACCGTAAAGCAAGTGCGTAAAGACGTTACTGCAAAATGTTATGGTGGCGATGTTAGCGTAAACGTAAACTTTTGGAAAAACAAAAGAAAGGTAAGAAGCGCATGAAGCAAGTGGGCAACGTTCAAGTACCACAAAAAGCATTCTTAGCTGTTTTGAAATTAGATTAAAAAGGAGAAAAAGATATGAAAGAAGCCTTTGAAACAAGAGATATTGCACGGGAGTTGGCGCGAAAATATAGCACCATGACTCACGAAGAACTTGATGTACTTGAAAGCATTCTCGTTCCCATAAAGTATTCTAAGGGTGAAATGATTTTGAGCGAAGGTGAGGTATGTGAAAATATCTACTACGTTGAGCGTGGTCTTATCCGTCAATTCTATTTTAAGAATGGGAAACAAATCACCGAACACTTGGGCGAAGACCATACCATATTCATGTGTATTGAGAGTTTGTTCCGTGAAGAACCAACCAAACTCCAAGTAGAAGCCTTAGAACCAACCATTGTTTACGCCTTGCCTAAACAACGATTGGAGCAAGTTGCGCTCCACAATGTGAATATTCAAATACTCTATCGTAAGATTTTAGAGGAAAGTCTGATTATTTCGCAAGTACACGCCGACCTTGTTCGCTTTGAAACAGCACAAGACAGATATAAGAAAATGTGCAAACTAAGTCCGCAAGTTATTCTTCGCGCCCCTTTGGTTTACATAGCCAGCTACTTGCAAATGACTCCCGAAACCCTCAGCCGTGTGCGTGCCGCTACATTATTGGAATAAAAAATAAATGGATAAATACATCAATAAAAAGTCTTTCGCTTGAAACGAAAGGACTTTTTATTTTTTTTATTATTTCAACTTTGCCCTCTATCCCTCTAAAAATTGAAGAAGCAAAAAAGAATGGTTTTTATTTTGAATAATGTTTGAATTGATGTACCTTTGCGAACAAATAGCATAACAGAAAAGAAAATGAGATGTCCGAACTGTAATTCAGAGATAAATGAACACCAAAAGCAATGTCCTAACTGCGGAACGCCACTCCATAACGAGTATAACGACGAACCAACCATAGGACGTGGATTGGTAGTATTTATCATTATTGGTACCATTTTCCTTGTTGCATTCGGTTTTTTATATTATCACAACCACAAAAATGACCCCGAATACACGCAAACAGCTATTGAACCCGACTCTAATTTAGCGGACAAAAATGTTGTAAAGTTCGATACTATTGCCAAAGACACTACGTCGAAAGACTCAGTAGACGAAGCAAAACAGGCAGAAAAGGTCTTGAACAGTATCAGAGGAAAACGACACAAGCGCAATTCTTCTCACTCGGAAGAGCAAGAGAGCGCAGAAGAGGTTGTACCAGTGATTGTTCCATCGCAACCAGATGGTGCTAACCGCAACCTAAACATTGTTCCTGCAACTCCTTCTGTGGCTAAACCGCACATTGAAAAAATCGAAGTTCAATAAATGAAAGTATTCAGAACAAAGCATTTCCCTGCTAAAAACTATGATGCTATCAACATCTTGGGAATGCTGTTTGTTCACCCTGACGTGAAATTAGAGCCAGAACTCATCAACCACGAGCGCATTCACACGCATCAAATGTTCGAAATGCTCATTCTTCCCTTTTATCTTTGGTACGTTATAGAATGGGCTATCCGCTGCTTTTTACCTCATCGTGCTTACCTCAACATTTCCTTTGAGCGTGAAGCCTACGCAAACATGCACAATTTACATTATCTAAAACATCGCAAACCATACGCTTGGGTGAAATATTTGCGCAAACATTAATACAAAGCATAGTATCTTTCCTTCCATCGTTAGCGTTATTCCATGGTAGTTTCCCTATGGGAATACCGCAGTACTTCTATGAGAATACCGCAGTACTCCTATGGGAATACTCGAGTAACTAATCAATGAAAATGAAGAAATATCGAAGTTGATGTAAACTAACTGATAATGAGGAGGGAATACACGAATTGGCATAATACTGCTCTATTGTAAAGGGCAGAAATATGCAGATTTAGGCAGAAGTTCAGTTACCAGAGTGTTACCTTGTTTTGATGTTGGTAACGATGGAGAAGAAATAGGTAACTGAATTATTTTAGCTCGTGTGGCTGTTGCTTTGGTCGGCAGTTTTCTGCGTAAGTGAGGAACGCTTTAATTCGGGTAATTTTGCCCACAAATATTAAAGCGTATGGAAAAAGAAAAGATGAAAGTGTTGCTCTACCTTA
>NZ_BAIS01000059.1 GCF_000613345.1 Prevotella disiens JCM 6334 = ATCC 29426
ATTATGGACAAGGATATCAATCGCATAAAAGTAGTACTTGCAGAGAAGAAAAGGACTAACAAATGGTTAGCAGAACAGTTGGGGTGTGCACCAACCACGGTTTCTAAGTGGTGCACCAATGTTTGCCAACCGACTATGGAGACTTATCTCAAAATAGCGAAGCTACTAAATGTTGAACTGACAGAATTAGTGAGAAAAGAAAACAATGTATAAAATGACTTGGGATAAAGAAACGGGCGGTGTACTGCTCCATTCACGCATTGTGGATGGAACGCTTGGTATATCTCCACGTCCTGTATTCTGGGAAGAACTCGATTTGCTTAAACTCAACGAATTAGGATGGAAATATCCTCACACAGAAGCTCCTTTGTTGTGGGCAGTCAATAAGCAATATTGGTATCAAGGCGAACTGATGTTCGAGCTAAAGGTGCCAACATCTACGACCCTGCAACTATTATATTTCAGCCTGGGAAGGAAAAAGTAGAGTTGAAGCCCGTTGATGTCAAGAAAATGTTGGAGCGCAACGCCGAATTTATGTTCTTGCTGGAGAGCGAGGCCATAGAATTCATTCGCGAAACGTTCACACAGTATGCTGGCGCAAAAAGAAGTGTGACCGAGGTGAAGGCGAATCAACTTGATTATGAAGCTCTCGCAAAGCGCATGGAGCCAAGATTAAAAAGAAGATGGCCATTGTGCGAGAGGACTGCGACAGTTTCGAGATAATGCCTCTCGATACTGCCGAGGAGCAAGGTAAAAAAGTATTCCACACGACAAAAATAGATAAGTTCATCGCTTCTTTTTCCGGCGGAAAGGACTCTCAGGTGGTACTCGACCTTTGCACACGTGCCATTCCAAGCACAGAGTTCGAGGTGATTTATTCTGATACTGGATATGAATTGCCACCGTCATTGGATTTGTATCAGCAGGTGCAAGACCATTATCATCAACTCTTCCCTAACTTAAAGTTCTCGCTCACTCGCAATCATGAGAGGGTGCTCAATTATTGGGACAAGATAGGAACGCCAAGCGATAAGCATCGGTGGTGCTGTTCGGTAATGAAAACAGCCCCTTTATACCGTTCGCTAAAAATTAAAGGAACAAACAAGCAGGCAAAAGTTCTTGCTTTTGAAGGAGTGAGAGCTGAAGAAAGTGCTATGAGAAGTAATTATGAACGCATTGGAAAAGGAGTTAAGCATGACACCGTAATAAATGCTCGCCCTATCTTAAATTGGAATACTACAGAAATTTTCATATATCTTTTTGCTCACAATTTACCTCTTAATGAAGCTTATCGGCTTGGAAAGCCAAGAGTTGGATGCCTAATTTGTCCTTTCTCTTCTCCATGGGATGATATGATTGTGAATAAACAATATAAAAAAGAACTAAAACCTTTCTTGTCACGCTTGGTCAACTTGTCAAAACAACGCCATATTCCAAATTTAGAGCAATACATCAAAGAACACAAATGGAAACTCCGAGCAAGTGGGAATGATATTCGTTCAAAAACAAAAGTAGTCTTCTTAAAACAGTTTCCAACGTTTGTAGCACATGTTTCCAATGCGGAGAAAAAAATAGAGGATTGGCTTCCTGTTCTATGTAAATATAATATAATAGGAGGGGGGAATAAAAGATCTGGGGAATTATACTTTGATAAGACGGTATATCGTTTTGACATTACATATAAATCTGAACAAAACTATACATTTACCTTACATGAGGTGCAAAACCCTCAACTGGTACAGCTTATTAAAAGAATTATTTATAAAAGTGCGTTTTGCATTAACTGTGAAGGGTGTGAAGTAGAATGCTACGGGAGCTCTATATGTTTATCCCAAAATTAAAATTGATAAATCTAAATGTATTCATTGTCATAAGTGTCTTTTATTTCATGACCAAGGATGCATTGTTGCAAATTCTTTAACTATGACAACTTCAACAAATACAAGAGGTGGAGGTATCTCAAAAATAGGTACCTTCGGAATCCACAGTGAATGGCTACAAGAGTTTCTTTCCGACCCTGAGGGTTTTTGGATTAGCAATTCTTTAGGAAACAAACAAGAACAGAGCTTTAAAGCATGGCTGATAGATGCTGAATTGATTGACCAAAAGAAAATCTTAACATCTTTTGGCGATTTTTGTTTTAAGCATCATGAAAATGAATTTGATTTAATGTGGGAACTCATTTGGACTAATCTAGCATACGGTTCTGTTCTCACTAACTGGTTTATCAACACCATAAATCCAGAACAGCAATTCACAAAAGCACTTCTTGATGAATTGGCTATTAATGTATTTAATGGAACAAAGAATACCGTAACTTATGCTATAGGAGGCTTCATGCAAATATTCAAATATTCACCAATTGGTGATTTTCTTTGTCAAGGTCAATCGGATGACGGTAAGAATTATTTTCGTGGGCGACATGAAGAACTTTCAGAAGTGGCATTTGCTTATTCTATATATAAGTATGCGGCTTCTAAGGGTATTCGTTCTTTACGTATTTCAGACTTCTATGTTGAAGATTGCCAAACTGGACCTTTTAAAGAGTTTGCAATATCCAAACTTACGTTTACAAAATTGCTTCGTCAATTAAATTCTGCTTCAAATAGAATTCTTATTGCTGAACTAAACTCGGGTCTTGATAGCATTACACTTAGAGAAGATTTAAATCCGATGAATATACTAAAACAGTTAGTTTTGTAAATATGTATTCTCGCTTAAAAATAGAATATTACAAGAATTTACTTCGTACGATGAGAGTATCAAGAGTTAATGGCAAGAACAATTATGCCAAACCTATACTCATGCTTTCAATCTTACAAGGAATAAATAACGGTAGTATAATTGATAATCGCATCGTATTGACTGAATCTTTGATAAATACTTATGAGGCTTTCTTCAAGGAATACTGCCAGCAGTCTATCACGTCACCTATTTATCCTTTCTATTATTTGAAAGGAGATGGATTCTATCATCTTGTAGGTAGTTATAGCCGAAAGAATCCTTCTGCCAAATACCTTCGTGAAAACGTAGAGTATGCAAAATTGGATGACGATCTGTGGCAGCTCTTACAAAATGAAGAAGCAAGAAACGAGATAAAAGAAACCATCATAAATTACTTTATAAATCCTAACAAGGAATAAAAACAATAATCGTATGTCATATAGTAAAATAGTGACGCTTAGACAAATGCGTCCCGCTTATAATATTAAAGAGGAGAGCGATGGCGAATGGAAAACTTTCATTGCGAACGACCAGTTTAACGGAGTTTTGCATAAAGTAATCAGTGCCGTGCGCAACAACGATGCTGACAATCACAAATCTATCTGGATTGCTGGGACATACGGTACGGGAAAGAGCCACGCAGGGGCTGTCATTCAGCATTTACTGTGCGACCCCATAGACGATATTCGTGAATATGTGGAGGACGAATATAAGAAAGAACGGTACGATGTTTTACGCAATAGCCTCTTGCAACTCCGCGAAACAAAGCGGCTTTTTCCCGTAAATCTGTATGGGCAACAGAGTATTGCTCACGAGGAAGACTTATCGTTACAAATGCAGCGTGAGGTAAAGCATGCTCTTTCAGCAGCAAATATAGATGTTACTGTGCAGACAGACTTTGATATGTATGTGCAGCATATCGAGGACCAGTCACAATTTTGGGAGAATCTCATAGAGCAAAATGCTCAACTTGCAAGTGTGGCTCCAGATACCAATAAGTTGAAGCAACGTCTGATGGCAGCTGACACAGATGTGCTTGATAGTGTGCGCCAAGCCTTGCGTATAGGAGGATACGACATTCGCCTGAAAAGCAACAACCTTAAGCAATGGATATTTGAGGTGCAGAATGCCCTTAGAGAAAAAACCGATTACGATGGTATGCTGATTATCTGGGACGAGTTTACCGAGGTAATGACCTCAAGCATAGGAACCCGCTTGTTGGTACAACTTCAGGAACTTGCAGAGTCTATGATGAACACAGAGAATGACACTTACTTCTTGTTTATATCTCATCCCTCAGCTCTAAATACGCTTAAACAAGAAGAACGCGAAAAGACCAAAGGGCGTTATCATTATATGGTATACAATATGGAACCCGTTTCGGCATTCAAAATCATGTCGAAGAAGTTCAAGATTGTAAACTACACTTTGTACATGATGCGCCAAGAACGCTTCTTTGGCATGCATCCAGACTTGTTAGAGATGTTCAGCAGCGCCAGTACTGATACGGAACAAACGATAGAAAACATCAAAAACTTGTTCCCTTTACACCCTTCCACTGCCAACCTTGCTACTTATTATGCACGCGAAGCAGGAGCTAGCAGCAGAAGCGTATTTGAATTTTTGGCAAGTGATGCTGTGCGCGACTTCCTTGATGACGATGAAGCTTATCATGCAGAACAGACCATTACAGCCGATTATCTATGGGACTATGTACGAGAATACTTTGAAAGCGACAGTACCAAGTTTGGCGCCGTCACCGAGAGGTATAACAGCCACCACTTAGACGTAGGAAGTCAGGGGGGCAATTACTTAAAAGTCTTTAAGGGTATTTTATTGCTGAATGCTTTGAATAACATCGCAAACAACGATACAGTTACACCCAGCACCGAGAATATTGAGAGTTTATTCTCAGGTACGGAAGTAGAAGATGAGTTGGAAGAGATACTTGATTTCTTTAATGATAAGAGTATTATCCAACGTCAGCCGAATGGCAACTTCTCTATTCTTTTCACAGCATTGCCGGGCGACGAGATACAAAAAATACAAACAGAACTAAAAACCACACGCTTCCTGTTTACCGATCAGGTAATTAAGTTTGGATGCACAGCTGATAATGCTTTCAAACGAAATTTATCTCAAGTGGCTCGCCCTTATACATTCCATTTTTTCAGTGTGCAGAGTAACGAGTACACGTTAATGAACCAAATAGAAAATGCAAAGAAACAGGCGAAATGTTACGAGACATTCCTTGCCATTATGGTGGCTCGAAACAATCAGGAACTTTTGCTTCTGAAAGAGATTGCGGAGAAGAATTGCAAGGATGAACGGTTCGAAACTATTACATTTGTCGTTATTGAGAGAACATTGGGCGATCAAGAGTATGAACGTTTCATAGAATATCAAGCAAATGCACAATGTGCCCAAAGCCACAATCTACCACAGCAACAACAAACCTATACCAAACAAGCTGAAGATATGATACAGGACTGGGTGAACAAAATGCGCGGTGGGAATGTGACGTTCTATCTTAATGGGGACAGCATGACCATTGTAGGAAGCAAGATGACCAGTACCATCAATGGCAGCATCGCACCAAGCATTTTTACGAGTGGCCCTGAATCGCTGGAAACCATACGAACAAAATTTAGCGCAACCTACTGGAAGAAAGCATCGGTGAAAGCAACAGTTGATGCCGTGTTAAGTTACAATACGAAGCAAGATATTATAGACAAGTGTGGAGGCCCCGCCCGCCATGTAGAGTTCTTGTTACAAGACAGTGTAGATGACAACTTAGCTTGGAAAGACACCGTCTCGCCCAATCACCCACTGAAAAAAGTATGCGATTATGTGGATGAATGGCTTAGTGGTAGGCATACTAACAAGAATCAAAGTTTTAATCTTGGTGACAAACTTATAGGACTAACAGAAGCACCCTTTGGACTCTTCCAAAGTTACGCACCAATGGCAATGGTAGCCTTCGCCATGCGCAAGTATATCAATGTTATATTTGACACCAACGGCAAACAGCGCACGGCCCAGCATCTTGTAGAGGATGTCGTGGAGATGTTCAAAACTTGGGAAAGTGGCAGGTCAAGCAACAAGCTGAACTTTATATTTGAGAGTAAAGAAGCCGGACGGGTTTGCAAAAGCCTTATTAAAATGTTCAATCTGAACAAGCTGAAAGGTTATTCTGACATCAGCAGTCTGAAAGATGCTCGTTGGGCTGTACTTCATGTATATTGTAAAGAAAAAGGCTATCCGCTGTGGTCATTAAAAAACATCGAAGAATGTTCTCCAGAAATAAAAGAATTCATTGACAATCTCATGCGTGTTGTGAGTGATCCAGAAAGTATGAAGAACCCAAGTCTGCTGGAAAACACCATTAATGGTTACGATGCTTTAAAAACAGACTTTGGTAATCTGCTCATACCCTCTGCAGACTACTTCCACAAAGGCTTTGTAACATATATGCAGAGTATAGACAAGGTAAATGTGCAGGATGACGAAGTGGAAGAAGCACTAAAATATCTGCATGAGCATTTGGAAAGTGAGATCGGCATGTGGACAGAGGAAGAGGTGAAAGACAAATTGAAAGATTGGCGTATATCTAAAGCTACGCCTACCATTCAGCCTACATCATCATTTAACCCCTCTACTATTGTAGCTGAGCCCTCTGTAGACACTCCCACAATTAATTCTGAAGAGTTAAAGAAGAAGCGTAATAAAGCCATTAACCGCATAAACAATAGTGAGGACTTGCGTCAAGCTGTTGAAAATATGATTGCCGAAGAAGATAGTTATGTCATAGATATATTGTTGAAATATGTATAAGGAACCGTTCAGAGAAATGGATGCCCTCAAAGCACATGTTGAGGACGACAAGCAAGCAAAAGGTATTGGTGCTTCTACCTTAGATAGATATCCAATACGATTTGTACTGTTTGACAATTTTCGAAACTGTTATGACTTTGTAGATTTTCTACAAACAGAACAAGGTGTATATGTTGAAAGTGTTGATCATTGGATAGATACTAACTATCCTGACCTTCTCATTACACATGTGGAACTTGCAGATCGAATTAAGGAACACATAAAGAAAAAAAGTCCTAATGATTGCGTGATTGCACCATTCTCTGAACTTGCTCGCTTTTATGACAACGAGGATAAAAAATCCTTTGACGCTTTGATAAAAACCATCAAAGCCATTCAAGCGACCCCAATGGCTCAAAAACAACACCAGCGTGTTTATATACCACTCGTAGGTCTGGAAGGTAAGATGAATACTTTCAAAAATGATAGCCAAATCAATATTTGGAGACTGATATCAGGAGATAAAGACTTGACATACAAACTTATCCTAACAGAAGACACAGACTTTGGGGTAAGTGGGCTGGGAGCTAACTATACCATTGTAAACAGCATTCGGGAGTGGCTGAATATATGGAAAGATAGCGCACAACAAATTTCACCGCAAATTATCTGCAAGTCAAAGGCTATCTTTGCCAATGCTCGATTTGCTCAACCTGACAATGCTTTCTCTTATCAGATCTGTCATACTGCATTCCAATTTTTAGCGGATGGTTTGAATCTTGAATTTGATGGTATTGTGCCATTGGAAACTGACGGAGATAACTGGAATATATTGGCAGAGAGCATTGATGTTAGTAATGGCTTTAATTTTAATAATTTCGTTAAACAATACTTTAGTATCAATGATATAGAATCATATATGGACTTCATTCGTCTTTGGTTTGACAATCCCTATATGTTCAGCCGTTGGCTTTTGGCACGTTTCTATATCAACAAAGAAAAAGGTGAAGGCTATTTATGTAGATGTCTTAATGCGATATCTTCTTATGGCACAAATGAACTGATAGAGAAAATGGCAGGGGATATAACGGAAATTGCTGCAGAAATGCAAGTACGCAAATACTGCCTTACCTATGCTGCTCAAAAGAATGTTCAATTATCGAATGCTGCAGAAAACATGATAGCAAAATCTTTACAGAGCTTGCCTGCAAAGATTGGTTATGCTGGGTCATTAAGATATTTTACGGGAATCACACACAAAGAAAAAGAATTTGCAGTAAGTTGGTTGGGACAAGGTCTTATTACACCCAATGAAATATCGGAGTTCTTCCCTGACCTGTACACCTATATGTCTGAAGGTATTGGAGTTGCAACAGGAGTTCCTAATTGGGTGAATTCTTACATTGCGCAATATAAGAAAGCTAAGATTGCTAATCAATACACAACAGATATAGAACAATTTATAAATAAACTTAATGGTTCAGAGTCTTCATTTGATATGTGGTATAATTCTTTCTGTTCCACATATACCTTACTACAAAATCGTGGCGACATTGAAGTTTTTTATTGGATTGACGGATTGGGGGTCGACTGGATTCCTCTAATTAAAAGCATAATTGCTGAGAGAAAAGACCAACAGATTTTCCTCAACGAAATTAGGATTGCTCGTGCCCTTCTTCCTACTAAGACCGATATAAATAAGAAAGATCTACAGCGCCTTCTTCCTCAGGGTGTTCAATTGGAGAAGTCCGGCGACCTTGATGCATTGGCTCATCGTTCAGACAACATCAGTCCATTTACCATTATCAAAGAAATAGATGTTGTACGAAGAAGTATTGAAGAAATTTTGCATAAATACATAGGTAAGAAGATTGCTATCATCTCTGATCATGGTATAACATATTTGTCACAACTTGTAAATGGAAAAAATATGGTAGGCGTGGATAGCGACCATCACGGACGCATTGCCATTCGCAAAAGGACAGATTCTGCTGCGGATAACAGCTATTTCCGTTTAGAAGATAACAAAACACTGTGTGCACTAAAGCATGAATCGCTTTGTGGTAAAGTTCCTTCAGGGCAAGGTGTTCATGGTGGCTGCACACCAGAAGAAGTCTTAGTACCCATTTTTATAATTTCAAATACACCTGTGGCAAGCAACGTATCATTCCATCTGATAACAAATGAAGTTAGTGGTGTTAACCCACGCATACAATTTGATATTAAGAACATGCCATCAATAGATACTCCTTTTGTCCTTTACAATGGAATAAAATACAGAGTTCGTCATGTGTCTGATGATAGATACGAAACTGAGGATATAACACTGGATGGTAACATTACAAACTTTACCTTCCTTTTGGGTGAATTTACTCACCCCTTCAACGTTAAGGTAACTACAGGAATCCAAGAAGAAGATTTATTTGCTTTTTAATAAATAACCCCTTATGAAAGACGAAATAAGCCAAAAGATAAGACAGCACTTTTCTGCGATGTCTATTTATAAAGATCCAGCATCTACAAGCAGTCTTTTTGCAGGTAGAAACCTTCCTGCCTTTGTTAAAGATTTCCTGCTAAAACGCTATTTAAATATCCAAACAGGTGAGGTGGATAAAATGGCTCTCACTCAATTCTTAGATAAAGTTATTCCAACAAAACAAGGCAGTGTGAAAGACAGACTGCAAAATGGAGAAGAAGTTACACTTTTGGCTCGCTTTGTGGTATACATTGACATTGTAAAAAATGAGCGTCAATTTGCCATTCCTGATTATGGTATCAAACAACGTGAGGGGCTAATTCCAGAATATGTTTATTCTCGCAACCCTGGCGAATTTGTTGAGGGTGAGAAATGGGGTATTATCAAACTTTGTCTACTGCCAGACGATGATGGCAAAAAAAACCATATCCAAATGGTAGATTATAAACCATTCAAACCTTATAGTTCTGTGGATATCTCCTATCTTGCAGAGGCACGTAACTATTTCACCACTTTAGAATGGATTGACGTGTTGTTGTCTGCAATGGAGTATGACCCTGATGGATTCACATCGCTAACCCAAAAATTGGAGTTCCTTACCCGTTTGCTCATTTTTATAGAGCCACGTCTGAATGTGATAGAGTTAGCTCCTAAAGGAACGGGTAAAAGTTATGTCTTTGGCAATCTTTCTAAGTATGGCTGGCTGGTAAGTGGTGGCAAGGTGACGCGTGCTAAGTTGTTTTTTGACAAAACGAAACAGCAGAATGGTATTATCAAAAACCATGACTTTACAGTATTCGATGAAATACAGACTATCGTTTTCCAAGAGCCTGCCGAGATTCAAGCTGCTCTAAAATCATATTTGGAAAGTGGTAAGACTACCATTGATAATAATGAGTTTTCTTCGGAGTGTGGCTTGATGCTTATGGGAAACATTCCTTTGTCAGTTCAACACATGCCAGTGTCGCCTTTTTATTTCAGCAACCTGCCAGAGAATTTCCGTGAGTCGGCTTTGCTCGACCGCTTTCACTGCTTTATTGAAGGGTGGCTTCTCCCGCGAGTGGACAAAAGCATGATTTTCAAAGGATGGACTATCAATGTGGAATACTTTTCTGAAATTCTCCATACAATGCGTACACAGAATACCTATGGATTATTATTCGATCAACTCGTCCGCTTTGAAAATAAAGCCGATGTGCGAGATAGTAATGCCGTGAAGCGTATTGCTACAGCCTATATGAAACTGCTATTCCCGCACTGGCAGCGTACCGAGGATATAAATGAGGAAGAATTTAAGATGTATTGTCTTGACCCAGCGGTACATCGTCGTGGCATCGTAAAGGAACAATGTCATAACATCGATCCTGAGTTTAAGAGCCGGATGCCTTACGTTGAAGTAGCACAAAAAGGTTTCACTGAAAATAAACTCTTTTAAACGATGGTTGTCTATTATATAAATGAGGTAAGTGATAATCTGAGAACATATACCTTTCCTTTTAAGGAAGGTGATATTTGTATGCTCCATGAAGGAGATATTGTAAAAACGGTTTATATCGATAGCGATGTGGAAGATAATTCTATCTTTCGAGACTTCCGTTATATTGATACAAAATCTTTGAGAGGTTATCACTTTCCAAATACAGACACTATTCTTTGTACCCCATATGAGAGAGGTAAGGCAAATGGCGATAAAGCTCTTGTTTCGCTCCTGTTGACGGATTGTAACGGAGAATGGCTTACCGACTTCCTAAATGACACGCAGGCTATTCTGGAGGGTACATGTGACTACTGGGACCTAACAGTTCTTCGTCGATTAACGAGCGAAGAAAATATAAACATCGTTTTTGAGACTCCTATAGAAGAGTCATTTACAAACAGGATGCCGAAACTGGTTTACCTACCTGAAACCGATAATTTTAGAATTTACTCCAAAGAACTTAACTTATCCGTTGGTGACTATTGTTTTTGCCATATAGCCAATGGCATTATACTGATTCAAATAGACAAGGAATCCGATATAATAGACAATGTATCTGATTTCAGATTGATAGAAAGTGTCAAAGAACCAGAAATCATGTTGCCATTGGGTACAACGATCCTCTACGATAACACAAATGTCAGAGAGGACAAATTTTTGTTTCGTTTTGATAGTATAGTTAAGCAATCTGTATCCAAATCCATCTTGTTTTGTGCTCTTAACGATTTACCTTTGTCTGAAGACGAAGATGTTAAGGATTATTTAGATGGAAAAGATGAAAGCGACAATTTTTCTGAAAACAAGCATTTGTCTTCTCTATTACTTGAGATCATAGGGACTCTCGAAAAGAAGATGGAGCAAAGAAACTATTCCATCCTAAAAGATCTTATAAGGGGTGATTCCAGAAGTGAAGTTGCCAAGAAGAATAATCTTTCACAAGAAAGAATACGACAACTATATAAGAAAACACTGGAAGAGGTTAAGTTTATTCTTATTAATGAAGCCCAAAAGAATGAACAACTATGTAAAGACAATATAATACTAAAAGCGCAAGCTCAACTCTATATTGAGGAGATAGAGCGATTAAGAAGCGTAGTAAAGGATGAAAGTTTGAGAGAGCCTGCTAATCTATCTGTAGATATCAATACTTGTATTTCAGAAATACTCCAGACTCCTATCCTGAATCTACATCTTCCTGTAAGAGCTGTCAACGTATTAAATATTTTAGGTATCTCTACTTTAGGTGAAATTCCCAAGATAGATACAGTAGCCACCATACTTAATGTGCGAAACTGTGGGAGGAAGACTGCCCATGACATAGAAGTCTTCATTGAAAAGTTCGGTCTTAGATTCAGAATGACGAACAATGAAATTGTTAATACATTGATAAATGCAGATTTAAGCAAGATCTCCCATTTCCTCAAATAAGGATTATAGCTTTAATTGTTGCATGTTTTTTGATGTCTATCATAATAGCAAAAATAAAAATATATGACGATACAAGAAATACAGACTCGCAAGGAAGACCAGACTTTTGATTGCAAAAGCATTCAAATTGATTCGAAGGCTTTGGCTATTACCATTGTGGCGTTTGCTAATGCTGACGGTGGTGATATCGCTATCGGTGTGTCTGACAAGACAAGGAAGACAGAAGGGGTTGACCAGCATACGGAAAAATTGAATGAATTGTTGCGTGTGCCCTTAGATTTCTGTAATCCTTCTGTGGCTATTACCAGCGAGTTGTTATCATGCACGGATAAGGATGGAAACGAGAACCATATTTTATTGATGCACATTCCTGCCAGCTCTGAATTGCATGTCAATCAAGCTGATGAAGCCTTTATGCGTGTCGGTGACAAAAGTAGGAAATTGTCTTTTGAGGAGCGCATACAGCTGATGTATGACAAGGGCGAGCGCTACTATGAAGATACGGCTGTGTATGGTGCTACGGTTGATGACATTGATATAGCTGCTGTAGAAAGATATACAGAATTGATTGGTTATACCAAGTCTGCCAATCAATATCTACATGAGAATAATGGCTTCATAACTACCAATGTTAAGGGAGAGGAGCAAGTTAGTGTGGCTTGTATCCTGTTGTTTGGTAAATATCCTCAAAAGTTCTTTCCTCGTGGGCGTACTCGCTTTATCCGTTATAAAGGCACAGAAGAAAGGGTGGGCGCAGAAATGAACGTGATTAAGGACGTAACTTTTGAAGGAACGATACTTGATCAGGTGAAAGCACGATAGCTTATCTTGAAACCCAAGTAGAGGAACACACCTTTCTTGGACAGCATGGACAGTTTGTAACCAATAGGGATTACCCAAAGTTTGTGATTCAAGAAATGGTTGTCAATGCCTGTTGCCACCGTGCCTACAATATTAAAGGTACGGAAATCCAAATTAAGATGTTTGACAATCGCCTTGTATTCGAGTCGCCGGGTAGATTGCCAGGAACGGTCAAGCCCTCTAACATCCGACATACGCATTTCTCACGAAATCCTAAAATAGCCCAATTTCTTAAAGCATACGACTTCGTGAAGGAATTTGGTGAGGGTGTGGATCGAGTGTGCAGAGAGTTGGAAGCTAATGGTACACCACATTTATCTTTCCATCTTGATGATTTTATTTTGAAAATTACAATACCGAAGGGTTCATCTCAAGTTAAAAACCAAATAAATGCAACTGCAAATGCAGAAAAGAGGACTGTAAATGCAACTGTAAATACCCAAAATGCAACTGTAAACAGCAAGAACCTTATTAAGAGGTTAATTGAAAAGGCAACTGTAAATGGAGAAAAGCTCACAACTAATCGTATATCCATCTTGCAGTTAATGGTTGAAAATCCTTATATAACTAAGGATGAAATGGCAACAATTACAGGGCTGAATGGAAGTACTATCATGCGAAATATTGAAAAAATGCGTGGCAAATATCTTCGTAGAGTAGGCTCTGATAAAAATGGTTTTTGGGAAATCATATACTAAAATATTGCATAACAAGCCCAACCAAACGAGAATTTTGGTTGGGCTTGTTACATATGGAGAACTACCTCAATTTTCTTTGTATCAGACTATCTGCCTTGTGCTTCAATTCCATATCGTAATCATCTGCTTTTTCCTTGATTAGTTTAATAATCTTTTCATTGCGATGAATGTCAAACACATCGTTAAGCCATAGGATTTCCTTAGGGCTACAACCTCTCCATACTCTAATGATACGAAATTTCAAGGCATCATCCTTGTATTGCTGTTTACTTTGCCACAAGAAGTAATTACCGACCAAAGAAACAAAACAAAGCATAGATACTGCCACCATAGTAGTAAATGCTTTCGATGACTTGATGTCAAAGCTATGCCTGTGAAGTAGTTTCTGCGGTATTGGATGCTCTTTCTGTTCCTGCCATTCGTGCAACATGGTCAAGACGCTTGCCACCAATTTGTCCATGGATTTAGCCTCCTCGTCCTTGATGCGTACTTGTACTCCAATATACTTGTTAATCACGTCTTTTGTACGCTGTTCATACTGATTAAGCAATTCCTGTTCTTTCTGCTCATCACTTTGTGCTAGTGTAGATTGAACAGGGAGGGAAACAGAACCGTTCTCCTTTTCTTTCAACTCCTTTAGCTCCCTGTAAATTGTCTCCAGTTTGTTTTTGATTTCCTCAAAGAGGACAAATGTATTATTATCAGCCATAGTTATAAATGTATTTTACGTTTTTTCTTTTTCTTCTTTTTATCAA
>NZ_BAIS01000058.1 GCF_000613345.1 Prevotella disiens JCM 6334 = ATCC 29426
GGAACTCAAAACAATAGGTTTTGAAAATAAAAGCATATCAACCATTATTTCAGAGGAATTTTTCTATTGGTTTAAAAGAACTTAAGGAAGCAAACGTGGTTTACGCTTGTGATAAATCCAATCACGCCTATAAGTTCAATAAGGATGAGAAATTAAACCAACGATTTCGTTAAGCCAGACGAAGCATGCAAATGAGTGAAACGAAATTTGTACATGCTCGTGGCGAGAAATCGCACTTTGAAAAAGAACGATTTCGTTAAGCCAGACGAAGCATGCAAATGAGCAAAACGAAATTTAAACATGGTCGTGACGAGAAATAGAACCTTTCGAGCAATGATACTTTGTAGGGGCGTGATTTATCACGTTCCTCTCCGCAAATTTAGTATATTAGGAACGTGATAAATCACGCCCCTACAAAGTATCATAACTTGCCAGAAAGCAGCTATTTTGCTCTCTAAAAAAGAACCTCTAAAGAAAAGCAGTCGTTTGAAGAAGTTCATATTACACTTCATCAACGTACCTGCCAAATGGATTAAGACAGGAAGGAGATACGTCTTAAACCTATACACACCTCAAAAGTATTATATCAAGATTTTTAAAGAATAGCTTCAAACTCTTTGCTGAATTTTATCTTCCCCATTTCCTATGGGTAAGGGAACTTGTGTCCAATAACCAACCTATTTGTAGTAAGTTGAGTAAAAAATGACAAATCGACCTTTCTCGTAGGGTTAAATGAGACGCAAACAAGTTTTGAAACAAACAAGGAAATTGTTTGCGGAAATAAGGATAATGATAAAAGGCTTACGTCTCCTTATACCATTTCCACGACTCATAGGCAAGCGTTATGCTCAGCACAACCAGCATGGGGTGGATAAAGAGCTGTGGAAACTCGAAAGTGAATATAAGCTCCGTGCAATGTGCTGTGCAAAATAGTGCAATGAGTGCGGCAAGGCAGAAATGCACTAACTTATACCGACTTTTGCAGGCATAGAGCGAAAGCAGCAGTCCCGTCATCGGCAAGGTGAAAGAAACGACCGCCATCAGCACAAGCATCGACATAGGAGCCACACCGTCATTGGAGATTGCTATGTTTGCATTCCAGAAAAGGGGTATCATATCCATTAATGAATGTGCAGACATGCCTGCAATTATCGATACCCAGAGAATAGAGATTTTGAAATTTTCTTTCATCGTTGAAGTTTTTTATCAAGACCGGCTATCAAGCCGGCTTTTGGGTTTATGATTAGGTTTGCTATATGCGTGGAGTTCAATCATTCGCCTTAGTTCTCCTGTGCAGTTTGCTCTTTATCCAAAGATAAAAGCCGAGAACAATGAAGACCGCGAGAATTGCAATCATCTGCAACCTGTACTTCTCGGGCTCAACCCAGAATTCCTTAAAGAAATTGATGCGACCGAGAATTTCCACGGGCGTCCAGAATACGATGACCGTGCTATCGCCATACGTATGTTTGCTCCCCACGAGGCGATGTGCAGTTGGCGGCGCAGCATCAAGAGGGAACCTATTAGGCAGACCAGACCGACAAGAAACGTCACGGGATGATGGTCGCCGAGGAAGTTCTTGTCATAACAGAACATCAGTAACAGGTACAGTCCCCACAGCATCATGTTGAGTTCCATGAACGTGACGATGCTCGTGTGGCGTGTCATAGGTTGCACCACCACAACCTTGCGCTTGCTTCGGAAACATACCTTTTGTATCCATGTAATCAAGTCGCATCCGTTCTTTGTGCTGAACACATACATGGTCATCACCATCATCCACAAGCCAAACGAGGCAGGCATGATAAGGTATTCGGGCTTTGTTACCACCACGCCATTCTCTATCTCTGGCGGTACGCCGTAACGACGTGCATAATAGAGGAAGAGGAATTCGACCCAGCCCGTCCAGAAGAGCAGACCGCCAAAAAGTCCCCAAAGAGTTTGACGGGTGTCGCCCTTCACGAACACACCGATAATAACAAGGATTAATCCTACAAAACCCATCGCAAAACCTGCAACGTGCATGGCTCCTTCGCTCATGAACTTCTCCATCAATATCATCAGCGCATGACCTAAGGGCATAGCGAAAAGCACCAATAAAAATGAGGCGATGGTGCGCCACCAGTAGTATTCTCTTACTTTCTTATCCATATTATTGAGATATGTTATGATTGACTGATGCGATGTATGGCCTGCCGTATCATCGTGATGAGCTTTTGTGTTCCTAATCCAGACCGTTCTCCTGCCATCTTGATGGTAGCCTTTTTCAGAATCAATTTTCCCAATGCTGTTTGCAACATTTTAAAAGGTGCGTATTGCTGAGCCAAGGCTTCCTTTAGACCAGGATATTGAGAGAAAAGATCTTTGAGCATAGTGTCTTCGGTAATCTCTGCTATCTGTTTGTCGTCATCTTTCTCTGCTTTCATAGAGTCTGTCATTGTAGAGGTGGGTGGTGTGGCATACTTCTCTTTTTCGTCTGCCCATGTGAGAAGCGTCTGCGACCCAGTGAGAGTACGAATGCGAGTACAGTCTTGCATCACTTCAAGGATGCCTCTGAAATCGCCCTGCTTGTCTCTCACAGCATAATAAGTGATATAGATAAACAGATTAGGCTTGTTAATCCAAAATTCCGCCTTGTCCTGTTCGCCGCTTCGCATCTTTTCCACTATTTCACGAACGATGTGCACGCTCTTGCGTGGATGGCAGTTTTCTACTTTTCGCCCTATCACGTTTTTAGAGCGAGGAAATATGCGATGGTCGGTGTCAGAGTAGAATTGCACCAGTTCATCTTCGTTGACAAACGAGATGTCGAAAGGCAAATGCTGGTAGATGAGATTGATTTGCTCGAGCGTGAGCTTGCCTGTTGTCACGTCTAACGGTTGGTCGTGTTTCACGGCATAGCCATACTTCGCCAGCAGCGATTGCAGTTCTTGGGCAAAGCCGTCGGCAGGGCGGATGTTATCTTTCTTCTCTGTCTTTGCCACGTTGATAAAGGCAAAACCTATCTCTTGGTCTCCACTCTTCATTTCCTCAAATTCCTCTTCTTTGATTAAGGCGAGCGAGGTTGGATAGAGTATGGCCTCTTCTTTATCCATCAAGTCGCGGAGATAGGGTATCAGCTCTTTCACTTGTGCGACAAAAGTCTCTTCATCGTTAGCTTCAAGCAATGGTCTCAACTTCTTCACGCAGTTGGAAATCATGTCGTCAAAGGTCCACATGGTGACGGTGGGACGGTCAAATCCTTTCTTCTCAAGTATCGGATAGAGCTGGTTTTGTTTTCGGGTATAGTGTATGAGATAGGCAGAGGCTTTGTCCAACAGTTCCAACCATTGATTCTTAATCACAGGATACTGTACCAAGTCTTCGGCGGCATTCAGTATGCGACGCATCTCCTCATTCTCGCGATAGTAGTGACGAATGGGGTGATCATCAGGCAAGCTTGGAATGCTGTAATCCATCATCTCCTCCAATAGCTTGTTGAGTTCGGAAAGATTTTCCTTGAAACATTCCTCGGGGTCTTCTTCCGTCATTGTCTGCTCCATCAAGGCGTAATGATAGGGTTTCAGCTTGCCCACTTTCTCTTTCAGTTGTCGTTTGGCTTCCTCAAGCGAAATAGTTCCAAAAGCGTATTGCTTTTTGATGTCAGCCAAACATTGCAGTCGCTCCATCTCTATCTTAGGCAAGTGTCGCTGCATTTCACATATTTTCTTATTCATAGGAATTGTATTTTCACATTTATGATATAACGAGCAAATGTAAGCTTTATTTCAGCTCATCACAATAATAACTCATCTGTCCCCCCGTATCACCTATTTCAACATCGGCTTTGTACCAACTGATAATCTGTAGTTTGAAATATCGCTCTCCGTCGGCAGTGCGCACCACGTAGGTGTGAAACGAGGGAGCATAGACAGGCGGTGGCCCAGTAAAAGTCATCGCTTTTGCCAATATGGGGTTAGCATCTGTCTGTGTCGATGCGGGACCGCGATTGGGGTCGAACCAAGGATTCTGTTCAAAGTCGAGTTTATTAGCGATGAGATACTTGTTCCAGTCGTTTTGCGACATGGTGATATATACCGAATGGTCATCCACCACCCATTGCAAATTGGTTGGCAATTGCGCCACCGTTTTCCAAGTGTCGTAACTGCCGTATCCTAAGTCGGCGGCTCCGCCTTTTCCATTGCCCGATGTTCCGCTATTCGTTCGCATACGGTAGCCACAAAAGGCAATGTCCCAGTCGGTACGTTCCCGCTGTTCGCCCTCTTTAATGTCGCCATTGGGCTTGTCAAGGTTGAATATTTTTCCTGTGCGCAAATTGATGTACAGCCAATCGTTGGTAACGCCGGTAGTGTATCCCGTAACCCTTGGCAGCGTTTTGCCCGTAAACTCCTCCGCATCGTAACTCACGCACGAGGACAATGCTGTCGTTAAAGCGAAAAGTATGAATATGTATTTTCTCATTTCTTTATTTTTAATGATTTTACGATGTCATCAACAAGAAACTCCACTTGCACATATCCCTTTGCACCGCTGGTGGCAGGAACATTGAACATAGTGATGCCCGATCCCAAGGTGTGGGGCACATAGTTGAAGATGTTATCTACTCCGAGCGTAACTTTCACTTTGTTGTAGAATGTCTGCACCACTGCCAAGTTACAGAGTGCATAGGTAGGCAGCGTGCAGCGGAAATAGGCATCGTAGCTCTTATGATGTTCTTCCACCCACACACGATCTTGCACATCAAAGTTTTTCTCGCCCATGAGCGATGCACTGAAGATGGTTTTCAAGCGGTAGTTAGGCTTGCTATATACATAGTCGATGCTTGCCGTGGCAGCGTGTGGCGATGTGGTGTTCACCTGTATGCCGTTTTGCTTGCTTACGTTTACATAGCTGTATGTTCCATTCAGGGTAAACCGGTCGAGGAAGTGCCATTTCAGGATAGCCTCAATGCCCAGCATACGCTGACTGCTGAGGTTGGTGTATTCAAAGTTATACTGCATATCATAGATGTGCCATACTCCCTCTATCTTCTTTCTGAAAAAGTTTCCATAGGTGTTTACGTTGATGAAGAATCCGTTATGACTATACTCGGCACCCAGTGAAAAGTAATGATTCTTCTCGGGCTTCAAGTCTTCGCTTCCCCTAATTTGAAACATCCCTAAATGGTCCCAATTGAAAAAAAGTTCCTTGATGCTCGGTGCCCGGTAACCCATGGAGTAGTTGGCACGTATCGCCCAGTGGCCATCGGGAGAGTATTTTACCGCAATTTTGGGCATCCACATAAATCCGAAAGCTTTTGAAAAGTTGGTTCGCACGCCTGTGGAGAGCATCCAATGGGCATTTGCCGTCCATTCGTCTTGTACGAAGTACTCCGTCTCGTGCAGGGCGCGTGTGGTCATTTTCCGATTTACGAATCGGTCGCTAGTGAGTTCATCCGAAGTATGTTCCACTCCAAGTATGATGCTGTGTCCGCTGAAATAGTTACTGGTCAGCGTGAGGCGTGGCTCGAATATCTTGCTCTTATAAACCTTTTTGCGTTCATCGATACGCTCGTGCCGTTTGAAACGGTCGTAGAAATCGTTGTGTATGCTAAGGTTTACGGTAAACCAGTCTTTTACATTATATTTCGCCTTAACGCCTGCCATGAAGTCGCGACTCTGCGAGAAAGTCATATCTTGTATCAAGTCGTATGAGTTCATGAAGAACATCGAACCATACATCTGTACCGACAGGTTTCTGTTGGGCTCGTAATAGAACTTCTGCGCTGCCGAGATATGCTCCGTTCCCTCAATGCCCATTGGCGAACGTGCCGCCACACTGGTGAGCGTGATGTCATGAGGCAGAAAGGGGTTTGCCTCCTTGGTATAGGTCTTGCGGTCATTATCTGCCTGATACATGTAGAAAGCATCGCTTTCACTATACCACACATCGGTTTGAGAGGTAAAGGCATTGTGTTTCACTCCTGCAGAGAGCCACGCCTGCAAGTTAGGGCGGTCGCTGTTCTTCTCAAACATATATAGAAAATCTTTTGGAGACGGTGTTTTGTAGTTGCGCTCGTTCATCTGTGCCCAGCGCATACCTGCCTGAATATCCAATGGTTTGGTCGCTTTTTTAGAAATAAGATTGATGACCGCACCCGAAGCACGACTGCCATACAGAGTACTGCTGGCACCCTTTACAATCTCCACACGGTCAATGGCGTGCAGGTTAAAGCGTTCGTAGTCGAGGTTGCCTGCCATATCACCCGTCATTCGTTCACCGTCTTGCAGAAAAAGAACGTGGCGCGCATCCAGTCCCTGCATTGAGATTTCGTTGCCGAAACCCACTTTCTGAATGTTGAGTCCTGGTGTCTCTTGTTGCAGGGCATGTTGTAGGTCGCTGTACCCTGCATCAACGAGTGCCTTTCCGCCCAATACCTGTGTGGTGATGGGCGACAGTTTTACGGGACGCTCTGTTCGTGAACCTGTTACAACGACATCGTTCAGGTGCAGCACGTCTTCGCGCATAACAATCTTTATGTTGTTTTCCTGTGACGGCACACTTCCTTTTACGGGGACGAAGCCCGTTGCATGGACATTATAGTATAGTTCCTTTCCCTTTTCTATACTTAATATCACCTTGCCATCAATGTCGGTAATGGCATTCTTAACATCCAACATCTCTTTGCTCGTGGCATATTGCACAGTAGCCCCTACCAAAGGTTGCTGCGTATCTTTTTCAAGTATGGTTATCCTTACCATGCGCTGTGCCTGTGCGCTTATCGCCAAAAGCAGGCAAAGGAGTAAGAATAAGAATCCTTTCTTCTGCATCGTTTCTTTTTATTTTTGAAAAAGGAAGTGAAAGCACTCACAGTCCCTCACTTCCTTTATTATCATATTTGTAACGTATTACAATCCGTGTTCCTTCTTATAGGCTGCCAAGTCCTTCTCGTATTGGGCAAACTCGGCTTCGTAATTGTTGATACGGTTCTTGTCGATGGTCTGCAAGAAACACTCGGAACGCACGTTCATCATATTGTAATCGACTATGAATGTAATCTGGTTCGTTTTCACATTCAGATAACCTTCTACACCTGCGCCACTTCCTTGCTGTACTCCGGAATCATCTTTAGGATTTCCCGTAACGCTACCGTCCTTACCCTTAAACTTTATCCAACCATCGCCTTTATACTCATCTTTCTCCCAAGAATTGAGTTGCATAAATTTACATTGGCATGAGAAATACACAATCAATGGCATCTTGCCTACGGTAAAGCCCTCGAGTGAAAGTTTCATTGTCTTATCGTTCACCCAATCAAAACTAAATTTTGTAGGACATCCATTTGGCAATAATGTTTTGTCAACCCCACTCATCGTAGCTTTGGTAGACAAAACAATCTCACCATTCAAGATGTTTTTTGCCTCATTGAAATATTCCTCTATCGGATCTTTCTGTTCTAAATTCTCATCACTACTACAAGAAGAGAATCCCGCAAAAAGAACTGCAATAAGGCAAAATAAACTTATATTCGTAACAAACTTTTTCATCATTATAGCTAAAAATTCCCATCAAAAGTTACAGATGCAGGGAAGACAGGAACAGATTGCCAACCTGCGTATGTGTCAAGAACGAAATGGAGTTCATTATTTACAAGAGAGCCTGTAAAACTGGATAATTTAATTTTAATGGGTAATCCACCATCCAACAACATCAATTTACCGGCATAACCGCCTATGGGGGTCGTTGCTGTAACAACTCCGTTGTTGATAGAAACTTTAAGTTCTACTTTGATTGTTCCCGGCATCTTGCCAATAGGTCCCACTGTACCTGCCAAGTCATACAAGTTACCACCGGTGCTTATCAATGTAAAGCTCTGATTTGTAGCATTATTGTATGATTTCCCATTCATAGTAATGTTACTCAACGTACCATTGTAAGTACCTGTCTGCGCATTAGAATTTACTGCAAATCCTAAAATGCTGATTACTATCAATATGGTAGAAATAAAAAAATGTTTCATCTTTTTTATGTTTTGTTAATTATTAATTAGTGATGACCATTCAACTCCATCTATGTAGCCACCACCACTGGACAAGACCTTGAGATACTTCTTGATAAAGTCTTTTGTTTCCTGTCTGTCAAACACGTCTTGCGTACACGCAAAAGAGGTTTTTTTATCGTAGGTATGAAATTCCGTCAATTCCGGATAGGTAATACGACAATTCGCAGATAAACCGCCAAGTTCCAAATTGGATATCATCTTAAATTTGGACAAATCTACCTGCTCTATACTCTTCATATTCGCAAATGTTATCATATAAGAACGCAACCCGCTTTTTTCCGGTAAAGCTATCTTTTTCAAATCCGGGCATTCTACAAAAACAAGTGAGGAACCACCGGGACCATCCTGTTCCTGTTCTATTGCTCTCTGACCAAACAGGGTACTATGGCTTAAATCTATTTCGCTAATACCGCTAACCTTTACCCATAGGAAACCTGTCATGTTTGTAGCATCCTCAAGATTGATTCCTTCAGAGGCATCCACGTCTGTCAATGACAAGGTCATGAGACCGCTACAGGGTCTTAGGTACGGGAGTTTCGCTTTGTTTGTCAGGTTTACAGTAAGAAGTTTGCCGTCCCAATAAGGATTGTTCACAATATATTGTACCCCTTCCAATGTTGTAGCAGTGGCAACTCCATACCACTTATTAAATACACAGGCATTCGACCTTTCTTTGTTGCTTAACCGCTTGCTGATGTCAATATGAATACCGTCTTCATCAAAGATGCTGGAAAAGTATTTTTTGAAATTAGCCTTTATATTCTCATCAGGTATCTCGCGAATGGTATTGTATTTCTGCAAGTCGCCTTTTGCTGTTTCCATCTTCACGTCTATACTGCCAGACTCAATCTCAGCCTTCTTCTCTCGATAGAAACGCACAAGGTCTTTGATATTAAACTTTGCCGTCTGTGGCAAGTACAATTTCGTGATTTTGTGCAGCTGTGTTACGGTTTCATCACCATTCTCTTCCGTCTTTACATTCACCAGTCCTTCAAAGTCATAAATGTTGTTGCCCGTCAAATCTACACTAGTAATTTGTGCCGGCAGTTGGGCAAAGTCGAAAACAGGTCCATACCCATTATTGGAGAGTTTCACCTCCTTCAGGTTGGGCAGAATGTCAAGTCCGCTGAGATCTTTGAGTTTGGTTCCGCTTAAATCCAATGCGGTGGTTTTCTCCGCCAAGTCGTTGAGTTCCAACTTGCCGTCTTTGTCAAAGGTAAAGCCCCTCGTTTTCAGAATGTTCATTAACTCTGTGTTTTTAAGGGATTTTGTACTGTAATTAATTGCCTCGTCCTTGCTACATGAGGCAAGTCCCATCACAAGGAATACCAATACTGGTAATGTTAAATTCTTTACTATTTTCATTTTCGATAATAAATTAATTGTTTTGAGTTGCAAAGGTAGACATCTTGTTTGGATTTCACAATACCTATTTTTTATGATTTTATTTTTGTTTTTGCAATCCTCATTTATTAGGATTTTTCTGAAATAATGGTTGATATGCTTTTATTTTCAAAACCTATTGTTTTGAGCTCCAAAATAGCCTATTTTGAATGCCAAAACAATAGGTTTTGAAATTCACTTGTATTTGAGATATGAGCAAGAACATAAAAATAGGTTCATCAGGCATTTGGAGTGATAGATATAATCAACGTTGTCGTAGAAGATAACAAACCTCCATTATAACAGCTTTATACAAAAGGATTTAACAATGTCGCACAGCAGTTCGACAACGCTGACTTTAGAAAAGCTTGAATTATGATTTTTTGTTTTTATAAAATGGCTTTTTATAGGCTTTTAGTGGAGGCTATTACTTCGTAACTATATGAATATAAGAGCTTATGGTTCATCACTCCAAATTTCGGAAGAACATAAAAATATTTCAATGACAGATGAAGTAGAAGATAAATTGGTAAAATTCATTTCATCTAATGAACAGGCAAAACAACTTACTGTTACTTGGTTTGGAGGAGAACCATTGTTAGAATTTAAAAGAATTGTAAGTTTGACAAAAAAAATGCAAGCATTAAATCTTGATTATCAAGCTGATATGATTACCAATGGCTATCTTTTAACCGAAAAAGTTGTTGCAATGTTGCCTTCATTATCTATTTCCTCTTTACAAATAACAATTAATGGCATGAAAGCTGTCCACGATAGCCGTAGATGCTTAAAATTGGGTGCGCCTACTTTTGATAGAATATATGTTTTGTAAGTTATTGATTTTCAAATATAAAGTTACAAAAAAACAACGAGATTACCAACCTTTTTTACTTATTCTTATCCTGAGTTCAGGTTAATAAATGGTAAAAGGTGATTGTCATCACGACAACCACCTTTTTGACTAAACTTAATCTACAAACCTGAGTTTTATTCTAAATGATGAATTTCTATATCTAAAATGTTTATTCTTTCTAAAATTATTAGCCAAATTCAAGTCTTTAACCCCTCTTTGACTAATTTTTAGCAAATATACATCTTTTTCTTTTACCCACCAAATTCTTTCAACGAAATGCCTTATTTCTTCAATGAATTCCTAAATATTTATCCACAAAATACTAAAAACACACTTTTGGGCGATTTTTTATGGTTGACTTTCTCCTTCAATATATTCCTCTAAAAAAATATGTTCACCGTCGAAAACGACATAAGTAAACTGCCAAATCCAATCACCCAATATGAACATGCGCACTTTTCCCTCCAATTCTAAGTCGAGTTTGATGTGCCGATGCCCGTAGATGTAGTAATCCACGTTCTCGTGGGTTTTCATATATTCTTTGGTGTACCTTACTAAAAACTCTTTATCTTCTCCCATGAAGGGTTCTTCCTTGCCATCGGCTCGTTTCATTCGGCTTTTTTTTGCCCAACCGAGTCCTAATTGCATACCCCACCAAGGGTGGAAAAAGTTTAAAAGTCGCTGACATGCACGGTTATGGAATACTTTTCGCAACATTTTAAATAGTGGGTCAGGGTCGCCAAGTCCATCTCCGTGTGCAAGATAGAATACTTTATCGTGAATTTCTGTGGTGATATCGCTTCTGTGAAGGATTACTCCGCACTCTTTTTCCAAGTATCCGTAAGTCCAAATATCGTGGTTTCCAATGAAATAATGCACCTCAACGCCACTATCAGTCAATTCGGAAATCTTTCCCAAGAAGCGTGTAAATCCCTTTGGAACAACATATTTGTATTCGTTCCAAAAGTCAAACATATCGCCCAATAAGTAGATAGCCTCTGCCTTATCTTTTATGCTGTCCAGAAAACGTACGAGCCTACGCTCTTGAGTTCGCCTGTGTTGTATGGCAAGCGAACCCAAATGGGCATCGGAAAGGAAATATACATTCTTCATTTTCTGTGCGTTCTATTCGTTTTTATACTTTTATTCGAAACCAAGTTCTACTCTTGCCTCTTCCGACATCATACTTTGGTCCCAAATAGGCTCAAAAACAAGGTTAATGTTGGCAACTTTAACGCCCCTAACTCCCTCTACTTTTGTTCTTACATCTTCAAAAATGTAGTCAGCAGCAGGACATGAAGGCGATGTAAAGGTCATATCCATATCCAAAGTGCCATCTTCTTGGACATCAATCTTGTATATCATGCCGAGGTCGTAAATGTTTACGGGAATTTCAGGGTCATAAACCGTTTTTAAAACCTCTACAATATTATTTTCTATTCTTGCTTTTTCTTCTTGTGTCATTTTTATTTTTTCTTTTTTATAGAGCACTTCATCGTTCTATCCATAAGCAATGATAATGCAAAGCTATTGCAAACGAGGGCAAAGAAAATGTATTTTCAATTTGCCGAGTGCAGCTATGGGTTATGCAAAGATAGCGATTTAATTTTATAATTTCGCCCTCTGACCTATGAAAGTTGTTGTATGCACTAAAAAAAGAGATGGCCACTCTATTTTTTAGTTTCTTTTCATGATACCCGTGTCTGTATCTTTGTGTTCCTTGCGCTTTTTTGTGTGGCTTTTTTGCTTTCCAAACTCTAATTTCCATGAAAGATTAAAGTTTAAAAGGTTACCAAAATCGTTTCCACGCTGTACAATATCTTTTGAAACAAAGCGATTTAAAATTTGGGCGTGGAGGTTCTTCGGATTTGTTATAAAAGGATTTTGCCAATAAAGCGACAACTGTAAATTGCCCACTTGATAGCTCCCACCAACGTAAATGGCACTGCCAGAATGGGATTTAGTTTCACCTTCGTTAAATTCCCAACCATTATCAGCGTATGCGCTTAGTGTAAAACGTCCTAAATAAGCCTGAAGATTGGTTATAAAGTTGAAGGTTGTCAAGCTGTGTTTATAATCATCTCCCTCGTTTATGAATCGGTAAATAGCACCATTTAACCCTATTTCCAATACGTCAGGAATGATTTTAAAGTTGATATAATCGGAAACAGACCACATGGTGATGCGTTTCTGATTGGCTTGCATATAGTAAAACTGGTCGTCAGAGGTGCGTATGTATTTTGACATATTCGGATTTGAATTGATACGCAGGAAAGCATCAAACGTATTTGTGTAGCGTGGTTGGACATAGGTTAAGCCAAACGTATGTTCTACCACCTTGTTAGGTTCTACATTAGGGTTTCCAATGCGCCACTCACGACTGTTTTCACGAATTTTTGTATTACTAATCATTGCCATTCGCGATATATGCTCAAAAATTTCAAAGCCGTATCGTAATGTAAGAACTTGCGAAATATGATAACTCAAGGTGAATTTTGGACGAAAAAGCCAATAATTATATTTGTCAGCAGCTTGTTTATAGCGAGCATTTGTAACGCCTAATCCCGCCGTATAACCTAAGTTTTTCCACATTCCTTTGGCTTCCGTAAACATGTAAAGCGTGGAATAATCCATTTTGTTTAGCGATTCTACATTGCCTAAATATTGGTTTTTAATGTGTTTTAGCGAACCTTTCAGTCCCATAGAAACCGTGAATGGGCGTAGTTTCTGTTCGTAAATGAGTTCAGAATAGAGCGAACGCATGCGCCCGTCTACTTTATATATATAAGATGTAGCCTCGTTGAAATAATTATCGCCTTTGGTTTCGATGCTCGTACCTACTAAATTAGCTGTCAAATTGCTTGTTTTTCCCAATCGATGGTAATAATATAGGTCGAGCGTAGGGGCAAAACTTCGTTCATTATTTCGTATTTCCGAGAGGAAAGTAGCTTCGGGCGTAATGGTATGATAGGTTTTGTCAGCATTGAGCTGGTGGTTAAATCCTGTTGATAAAGTTGCTTGGAAAACATACGAAGCCGAATCAGCAAGCGTATATTTTAGTTGCAGGTCATTGTTAAACGCTCGATTACGGCTCGAAAGGTCGTTTCGCTCCATCTGATAAAGCGTATTGTTGTTCAGTAAATAGGTTGCTTTTTCTTTTGTTCTGTCCCCTTTAAAATCTTGATAATTAGACGAATAAGAAAGCGAAAAATCTGATTTATCGCTATTTAGTTTCGCATAAAACGTATTATTACCATTGATTGCCGTGAGCGAATTGCTTAAATCTATCCCGACAGATCCTCCTCGTTCTGCTTTCAGAGTGCGAATGTTCAGCACATAGCCCACTTCATTGCCATAACGCACACTGGGATTGTCAATAAACTCAATACTTTTCACCATTTTGGGGTCTAAACTAATCAACTCGTTTTTACTGATTATGATGCCATTCAAACGAATTTGCACCTCGCCTTTGTTGTTCAATGCACTGATTGTGTGCATAGCTTCGTCCACACGAAGATGCGGTAAAGCGAGTTTTGCCAACAAGTTGTATCCATTTGCCGACTTTTCGCATTGCTTTTTCGATGGAAAAATGAGTTGTCCGTTAGGTTTTTGCACCACCCTTGCCGCTTGAATAGTAATCTCTTTAAGTTCAATCGGTTGGTTTTTCGGGTCGGTTTTAATCGTGTCTGACAATTCTTTTTCGGTTAAATCGTGCTGAAAAGTCGTTGTAGCGGTTGCAAACGAAGTTGCCCACAAAGCACTTTGCCCTGTCATTGCAATTAAAAGTAAAGTAAAAAATCGTTTCATTGTTGTTGAATAATTTTAGTTTTGCTTGTCCGTCACCCTATTTGGTGTTATTGACAAGTCGTTCTATATTACTCAACAAAATTAGTTGAAACTACAAAAAGTAAGGAAAAACAAGGCTGACATGTAGCTGACAATCGCCTGACAGCTACATTTTACGGCGTTTTCAACCCACGAATGCCCCCTTGTTCGGCTAAAATGTTGTATCGAAAACGGTTTTTCGGCTCACTAATAACACCCGTTCTCTAACATCTAAATCCTTTCTCTCTAACGTCTAAACTCTATTTTCCTACTCTAATTACGGAAATTTAGAACAACGACTATTTTCCCCATTTTTTAAACATGCCGTTTTGCAGCTCAAAACCTATTGTTTTTTGCTTCAAAACCTATTGTTTTGCGTGGCGAAACAATATGTTTTTAAAATTAGCAAGATAACTCGTTGATTTTTAAAGACATACAAAATTGTTGAAAATTTCCACATTTTCAGCTGCAATAAAGATAATTTAGCCAACTTGTTTAAAAGTTCTTAATATTACATTTAAAGATTTATCATGATTAAAAAAACTTGTATATGTGATATATATGCCGAACTCAAATAAATATA
>NZ_BAIS01000057.1 GCF_000613345.1 Prevotella disiens JCM 6334 = ATCC 29426
AGGGACTTTAAAGAACAATGATAGATATGTTGATAATCGAAATTATTTCATACCTTATAACCCTCCTTGCAATGCCCTTTGTTACCCGTGGCGATTCTTGGATGTTAAAAGCTCTCTACTTGGGGCTTTGCAGTTTTTTTACTCCTATAATAGGAATTCCCCTTTACAAACATCTAATGAAATAATATCTATCATTAGGAAAGACTGTCCTTTGCACTAAAACTGTCTGTTATTATATTTGCACTTAAAAAGGTAAATATGGTAACAGACAGTCTTGTTCATAAGAAATTTGTTCACGACACCCTCCATCGGGGTATCTCTAAAATATATGCTACGCAAGAAAGCGTTGTACGTAGCAATTATCAGATTCGCTCGGGGCGTCTTCTAACGTCCCTTTCCAAACATTCTTCTAATACAAGTATTTCGGGCGAATCTCTTACCATTTTCGTACGCATTCTGCCTTATCTTCGCTTCTTAGATATGGCATATCGTCTTAGAAATGACCGTATAGCCAAGCACAAACGGCGCAACCTTGCACTTTATAACCGTGTTGTTTGGGGAGTTCTTTATCACGAAACATTCCCACAACTTCGTTTTGGTTTTACCGATGAAGTGAGAAGAAATATTCACGATCAATTACAACGTTCATTTAATCTATAAATATTATGGCAAATAAACACCTTTCAGAAGATAAAATACAATACACTATTGATATCCCGAACTGGGGTTATATTTTTATAAAATCTTTCAAATAGGCAGACGGCTCACGCTATTATTATTTTACATCAGTAACCGTAAGCATTGACGGTAAAGAAGTTGTAGTATCTAATCAAGAAAAGAGCCGCAACAGAATATTACGACTCTTGATTGAGGGAAATGTCGTTTGGCGCACTCCGAAAGATGCGACTACTTCTTCGGCAGAGAAGCAAGGTTTGGACTATGTTTACTCAAATAATGCCGAGAGCGAAACAAAGGCTCGGGAATAACTCCTCAAAGCATTTCTTCTGTTGGCAAAGATACGCAAAGTTCTAATAACGAACAAGGAAGCAGCGTTAAAAATGCAGAAAGCGATGCAATTCCTACTGATGAAGAGGTAGGATTTACTCAAAGCAATTCAGTTTTGCAAGGCGAAGAAGTTGATAACAGCCGAGGAGATAACGAAAGCCAAGAGCAAGGAACAGCAGTTCAAGCTGGCAGTAAAGGCGAAGTTGAGAATGGACTTGTACATCAGGGCGCACAAGGAGGAGTAGAAAATACAAAGCAGCCATTATTCGAATACTTCAAAGGTGGCATAAAATCTTTAATTGAAGAATCTAAAAAACAAGGCAGTGGACTTGTTAAGGCTATCGTTGCAAATATTAGCGATAAACTAAAGGCTGATTTACGCGCTCATGGAATTGATATTACAGACGACTTCAAACACATCCTTGATAACAATGCTATCAAACACGCATTAAACAGACATGGTAGCGAAAAAGAACGCTTACAAGGTCAATTGCCTATAACAGAAGAAGATATTGAGAACGTTAGCGATGTTATAAACAACTACAATGAAATTAACATCGAAGAAAATAAATGTGGGCAAAAAAATATCGTGTATAAAAAGAGCTATCCAAACGGAACAACCCTTTATATAGAAGAAGTCCGTACTGGACGTAAAGAATTAGCAATGGCGAGTATAAGAAAAAAGGCTACTCGCACCGACGCTAATAGCAAAGCTACGCCTATTTCGGATTTGAATAACCTTTCTGCCGACAAAGATAAGCAATCTTCTGCTACAAAGCAAGTAAATGAGGATAAATCTACTCCAACTGCTAAAAAAACGGAGGAAGACAGAGTCAGCAAGCAAGTGAAAAATTATAATATATTACTGAAGAAGTCTGCTTTTGGTGTTGAAAAATTTAATTTTATCAATGGGCAAATGCAAGAAAAAGGTGGATTTATGTAGATTGATGGTAAGTGGTTGAGAATATGAGAGAAACACGGATTGTTGCTGTGAACAGCTTTGGCAAGAAATGTGCAGAAACGTGGATTTGTGCAGAAGATGCGTTACCAAATCGTTATCCAAATATAAGCAGACGATGATAGGCAACAGAAAGCAATAAGCACAATGGTAAAGCTTCTGCTATTACGGTGTTTATGCACTGAATAACAATGTTTTGCATGACTAAAAACGCTTCAAAACTGGGTAACTTTGCCCACAAAATAGAAGCGTATGCAGAAAGACAAAATGCAGGTGTTGCTCCACCTCAAAAAGAGTGGTTTGGATAAGTCGGGGCAAGCTCCGATAATGGGAAGAATAACCCACAATCGCACGATGGTTCAGTTTAGCAGTAAGCAGTCTTGTAATCCCAAGTTGTGGAATACTCGAGAGAGCCGACTAAATGGCAAGAGTCGTGAAGTAGTGGCTAACAATGCAAAGTTGGAGCAGTTGCTCCTGTCCGTACAGAGAGCGTATCAAACTCTATGTGATAGGGGAGTTGAGTTCTCTGCTAAAGAAATCAAGGAGCAGTTTCAAGGCACGATGCAAAGCCGAACTACATTCTTACAACGATACGACCAAATGGTTGAGAACGAGAAGAAACTTGTTGGTGTGGAGATTACGGCTCACTCGCATTCAGCGTACTACATTGCTCGAAAGCATCTACAAGCTTTTATCCAAGAGCGGTACCACACAAGCGACCTTACCTTTGGTCAGCTAACGGAGGACTTCTTGGACTGCTTCCAGCAATACAGCGTGGGGGAGTTAGGGCATTCGCAAAGCTATTACCGTAAGATGGCTTTAATGGTCAAGAAAGCGTGTCGCTTGGCTTTTCGTGAGGGATTTATAGACCTTCCTCTTTTTGACCTTGTCAAGAAAGACCGAGGAGAGAGTAAACTGCCAAGGGCTTTGGATAGGAGAGCCTTGGAGAAAATCAAACAGCTGAGACTTGAGGATTACAAAGTTGAGTTGATACTTGTCCGAAATCTCTTCTTATTCACCTGTTATTGCACTTCGTTTTGTAACTTGCAGTGTTTTTATCTTATGCGTACACAGACTTCGCCAATGAAAGAATCATCGTTTTGTTTGCGTGAAAAACCATATACAGCAGCTTTTTTACGGGATATGAGCTTTTTATACAAGTCGTTTTGATTGTCAATATAACCGCGTAGTTGGTTGGTTTCGTCCTCAATTAAGATGCGTGCAGCGTGATTTGGGTCGGCTTTAGCAATTCCCACAAACAATCCTTCGGTCTCTTCTTTAACTGCGTTTGTCATGGTTAGTTGATAATGGAGAAAGCCTGTTTTGCATATTAATTCTGTTCCGTCGTATAAATCTTTAACCTCTTCAATATGAATTGGTTGGAATGGTAAAGGTTCAACGTATTGTTTCTCTTTTTGTTTGTTCACTCTTGTGCGCTTTATCAGCCATAATATGACCAAAATTGCCATGATAATCAGTGCGATATTGAATATTGTCAGCTTCATTTTTTCTTTATTTTTAAGTTCATTTGCCGTTGTTGCAGGGCTTTGTTAAAGGACAAAGATAATGAAAAACTATTAAAAAATATCATTTTTTATCATATATATTCAACAAAATAATAGAGTTAAAACTAAAATTACTATCTTTGCCGATAACTCTAAAACAAGAAGTAATGAAGAAACTATTAACTCTAATAACACTATTGTTTATGGTGTCATTTAAATTATTCGCACAAGGATACGGCGATTTGTGGAAACAAGTAAAAGAAGCAGAGCGAAAAGACTTGCCTCGGACACAAATTGATGTGCTAAAAAAGATTGTAAAGAAAGCAAAGGGTGAAAAATCGTATGGTAATTTGTTGGCAGCCGAATTGCTAACATCAAGCCTTTACACGCAAATATCGCCCGATTCGATAGAAACAGAGAAGGAACGCTTGCAGAAATTGTGCAATCAAGCCGAAAAGACCGATAAGGTTTTGTATGCGGTTTATAATTGTGCATTGGGCAAACTCTTTAGTGGCGACGACCAAAATGATGATGAAGTGAAAGCATATTTCGATAAAGCCATGGCAAATCCTACTTTATTGGCAAAACATCAATGCAGTGAATATGCTCCGTTAATAGAGATAGGCAGCAACGATGCTATCTTCAACAACGATTTGCTCCATGTTATAGCTTTAGAAACGGAACGATACGCTGAGGCAGAAAAGCATTATGCAGCGGTAGGAAACCGTGAAGGAACTTGTATTTTTGCTTTAAAAAGACTTGAAACAACGAATGAAATAGCGGCGTTAGATTCGCTTATTGCTCGTTTTGGCGACCTCCCTGTTTGCGGAAAAGTAGCTATACGGAAATATAGATTCCTTTCTGACGAATTTAAGAATGAGAAAGAGCGCATAGCCTATATTGACAATGCACTAAAACGTTGGGGAACGTGGAAAGAAATGAACTTTTTGCGCAATGAACGCAAACGCTTTACAGCCCCAATGTTCCAGTTCTATGCAGAAAAAGCAGTTGGACAACCTCATAAACCATGCGTTATTAAGGACGTAAAAATACGTGCTATCAAGGACTTAACCCTCAAAATTACTCGTACAACCTTAACGGGTGGCGATAATTTAAATCCAAATAACAAGCGTGATTTAGATAAAATAAAGCAAAGGTTGATACGCTCAACCACCCAAACTATTCATCGTGAATACAAAGGGCATGAGGATTATGAAATTGTAGAAGACTCTTTGCAGTTGCCAGCTTTAGAAACAGGTGTTTATCTATTGGAAATGTCGTCTTCAAACAAGGGGATAAAACCACAATTTGACTTGTATTATGTTTCCAACTTAATGCTTTTAAGTGAGGAACAACCTGCTAAAAAGCTGCGTTATGTGGTGGTTGATGCAGAAAAAGGACAACCAGTGGCAAATGCAACCATTCGTTTGAAATTTGAAATAAGATATTCTGATAAATACAAAACTGAAATTTTAAAGACAAATAAAGACGGAGAAGCCTTTTTTACTTATCAAACTGATGCTCCTAATGATGTTTTTGTTTCTACCGAAAAGGATAAGGCATGCCCAAGTTCATCAATTTGGTCAAATTATTATATAGATGATGAAACTCCTATCCGTAACGAATATGAGATTTTTACCGATAGAAAGATTTACCGACCAGGGCAAACCGTTCACGCATCGGTTATATCTTATACAAAAGACCATAAAAAGCAAACTTCAAAGGCAAAGGCTAACGAGCGCATTACGTTGAAATTGCGTGATGCAAATTATGAAGATGTAGCAACAAAGGAAGTTTTAACCGATGAATTTGGTACGGCTGCTGCCGATTTTGACTTGCCAAAAGGACGATTAACAGGGCAATATTCTATTGTTATTGGCGACAATGATGCGAGAGAATACTTTGCGGTGGAAGAATACAAGCGTCCCACCTTCACTGTGGAACTCGATGAATACAAAGACAAGTATGCTATTGGCGACACCATTAAGATAAAAGGACACGCAAAGACCTATTCAGGTATGCCAGTGCAAGGGGCTAAGGTCGCATACAATGTAAATCGCCGTTATGTATGGTGGTGGAGAAGTTACAATGATGATGAAATTGTACATGAAGACAACGTTGTAACCGATGAAAAAGGCGACTTTGAGGTGGTTGTTCCTTTCATTTTTCCTGACAATGAAAAGGGTACAAAAGATGAAACTCTGTTCTTTAACTTTGAAATAGAAGCCGATGTTACCGATGTGGCAGGCGAAAGTCGTTCGGCAAATCGTTCACTTCCTTTGGGAACAAAGGCAACTTTGCTGACAAGCAATATGCCTGAAAAGGTTTTGAAAGACAGTTTGCGACAAGTGAAATTCAATTATTTGAATGCAGCTGGACAACCTATTGAGGGCAAAGTCTGCTATGCTATTGCTCCATTCAAGAACGGAAAGGTAACATTTGGCAAATATCTTACCGTTGAAACCAATAAGGATATTGACTTAAAACCATTGTCTTCAGGTCATTATAAGTTGCAAGCCATTTGTGGTACAGACACCTTAGAACATGAATTTGTGGTATTCTCAATGGACGATAAACGCCCTGTTATAGAAACACACGATTGGTTCTACATTAGTGACCATAAGTTCTCACGCAACGGAAAGCCCGTTTACGTTCAGTTTGGCTCTACCGATGAGGCGCAACACATTGTCTATTCTATTTATTCGGGCAACAAAGTATTGGAGAGCGGGGCTATCGACCAAAGCAATAGCAACACAACATGGAAGCTAACTTATAAAGGAGAATACGGCGACGGCATTGTTTTAAACCTCGCATGGGTTAAAAATGGAGAAATTTATAGCCACAATGAAACCATAGTACGCCCACAACCTGACAAGCATTTGAATGTAAAATGGACAACTTTCCGCAACCTTTTATTACCAGGACAGCAGGAAGAATGGACACTAAATATAACCAATGCGGACGGAAAGCCAGCCAAAGCACAACTCATGGCAACCCTTTACGACAAGAGTTTAGACCAAATTGAGGAACATTTATGGAATTTCTCAGACAATTATGATAACATTTTGCCAAATGGAATAGAATGGCATACCCTTAGAAATGGATTATTGCAGCTACGTCATACAATGCCTTTCCAATATTTAACCCAATATAGGGTAAGTTTTGCAAGGTTTAATCCAGATTATACAAATTGTTTTGGTGCAGAAGATATTATTGTTCATGGATTTGCAGGTCGTTCTGATAGAAATTATGCCAAAATGGAGGTGGCAGAAGCCTCTGTAATGCTTACAAGTGCTGCCCCTGATGCTAATATGAAACGTGCTGCGGTAAAATTTGCTGCTCCTGTTGTGAAAGAAGATGCCGATATAGCATATCAAAGTTCAGAAGATTATGCCGTTGCTGATAGCGTTTCGGTTGTTGAAAAACATGGCAATAACGTGCAAATGCGTGAGAATTTGAAAGAAACCGCATTCTTCTATCCTCGTTTAAACACCGATAATAATGGTAATGTGAGCCTAAAATTCACTTTACCAGAGAGCCTTACAACATGGCGTTTCATGGGTTTTGCACACGATGCGGATATAAATTACGGCATGATAACAGACGAAGTAGTGGCTAAAAAGGTAGTTATGGTGCAACCCAATATGCCTCGTTTTGTTCGTATGGGCGATGAAGCAACCCTTTCAACACGCATTTTTAATTCGTCAGACAAGCTAGTTGAAGGTACGACAACACTCGAAATACTTGATGCAGCTACAGAAAAAGTGCTTTATACCGAAAGCAAAGATTATGCCTTGGAAGCAAATGGAACGACATCGGCTACCTTCTCATTGGCAAATTTATTGTCAGAAAATAGCGAAAACAAACTTTCTATTGCCGACCAAACTATGCTTATTGTGCGCATTATAGCAGCTGGCGATGATTATTCGGACGGCGAACAACAATATTTGGCAGTACTTCCAAATCGTGAATATGTGATAAATACCTATCCTTTCACGCAAAACGAAGCAGGAACGAAGCAAATTGACCTTACCAAATTGTTCCCAACCAATACTACTGAGCAGCGTTTGACCGTAGAATACACCAATAATCCAAATTGGTTGATGATACAAGCACTGCCATACGTTGCTGATTCAAACGAGCGCAACGCCATTAGTTTGGCAGCAGCCTATTATGCCAATAGTTTAGCCAATAAGATTTTGAAAACATCGCCTAAGATTCGCCAGACCATAGAGGAATGGCGCAAGGAAGAAGGCAGCGAAACTTCAATGATGTCAGCGTTGGAAAAGAATCAAGACTTAAAGGAATTTGCACTCAAGGAAACCCCTTGGGTAATGGAAGCAAAGAACGAAAGCGAGCAGAAACAAATGCTTGTGCGTTTCTTTGACGACAATCAAATAGCCTATAACCTGTCGTCTACATTAGAAGGATTAGAGCGTTTGCAAAATCCTGACGGCTCTTTCTCATGGTGGGACGGTATGCGTGGCAGTTTCTACATGACGGTTGATGTGGTTAAAACCCTCGCACGCTTGAATGTTTTAATGGGCGAAAACAATGAAAAGACAGAAGATTTGCTCAGCTTTGCTTTTAAATATTTGGATAGAGAGGTAGCAAAACGTGTTAAAGAAATGAAAGAATGGGAACGCAAGGGATATAAAAATATCTATCCTTCTGATGCCCTTTGCGACTATCTGTACAGCAATGCTTTGGCAAAACGCAAGACAACCGCTGATATTACATATCTGATTAATCTTTTAATGAAGAAGCCTGTCGATTTAACCATCTACGGAAAGGCAAACACAGCCGTAATTCTTCAGCAATATAATCAAACACAAAAGGCAAAAGAATATCTGCAAAGTATCAAGGAATACACCGTTTATAAAGAAGAAATGGGTCGATATTTCGACACGAAAAAGGCTTATTACAGTTGGTTTGACTACAAGATTCCAACGCAAGTGGCAGCTATCGAATCGTTTAAGACCATTGCTCCAACCGATAAACAGACGATACAAGACCTTCAACGTTGGCTCTTGCAATCGAAACGCACACAGGCTTGGGACACACCAGTGAACTCTGTCAATGCTATTTGGGCATTTATGAACAATGGACAGTGGGCAATGGATAATGGCGAAGCAAGTGTTTTGAAACTTGACGGCGAGGTTATGGAAATGTCAAAGGCTACGGCTGGGATAGGCTATGTGAAGAGTTCGCAAGCGGTTGCAGTCAATTCGCCAAAGGACGGTAACGGAAAGAAAGTTGTAAACACACTATCGGTTGAAAAAACAAGTAAAGGAACAAGTTGGGGAGCAGTCTATGCACAATTCTTCCAGCCTATCACAGAAATAAAATCGAGCAACTCAGGACTGACCATTAAGCGCGAATTGTTTGTAAAAACCAACGAAGGCAAAGCGCAAAACATGGTACAAGGAAAGGTAGGCGATAAGGTTGTGGTGCGCATTACCATAGTTGCCGACCGTGATTACGACTTTGTTCAAGTTTCCGATAAGCGTCCTGCGTGCCTTGAACCTGTATCGCAAACAAGCGGATATGAAGGCGGTTATTACATTTCGCCTAAGGATTACTGCACAAATTATTATTTCGACATGATGCAAAAGGGTACTCACGTTGTGGAAACAGAGTATTTCATCGACCGAGAAGGCACTTATCAGTCGGGAACATGTACTGCTCAATGCGCCTACGCGCCTGAATATTCAGGTCGTCAAGGGGCTGTTAAAGTTAAGGTGGGTTCTATGAATTACCAGAATAATGACAAATAACTTATTTATATGTTATGGTTTCTCAGCTTTTGCTTTCTTTTCGAATCAAAATGTAAGTTCGTTCGGTCGTGTAGCCCGCTACACTTCCTTGCTCTCTTATATTTTGCTCACGAAAAGAAAAATAAAATCTGGCAAAGCTAATTCATAGAATCTACCTAAAAGTAAATAACAACAATGCTTCAAATTGAGATAGATGAAGGCAGTGGCTTTTGCTTTGGCGTTACGACAGCCATAAAAAAAGCCGAAGAAGAATTAGCAAAAGGAACAAAACTGTATTGCCTTGGCGATATTGTTCACAATAGTATGGAGGTGGAAAGGCTCACCCAACAGGGATTAATTACCATAAATCACGACCAGTTGCGTGAACTTCACGATGTAACGGTATTACTCCGAGCGCATGGTGAGCCGCCAGAAACCTACGAATTGGCACGAAAGAATAACATAGAGATAATTGATGCTACCTGCCCCGTGGTGTTAGCCTTGCAAAGGCGCATTAAAAACCAATATGAAAAGAATGGTAATAACATCACAGAGAGCGTGGAAAAAGTGGATTTAGAAGCCGAATTGAAAAATAAGCAAAGAGCTTCTACGGCGCAAATTGTTATCTTTGGTAAGAATGGACATGCCGAAGTATTAGGATTGGTGGGACAAACACATAGCCAAGCCATTGTAATTGAGAATTTTGAAGACGTAGAAAAATTGGATTTCAATCGTGATATTTACCTTTATTCTCAAACTACAAAGAGTTTGAACGAGTTTCATCGCATCATAGAATACATACAAGCCCACATTTCGGAGGCGGCTCAATTCCGCAGTTTCGATACCATTTGCCGCCAAGTGGCTAATCGTATGCCCAACATTTCGTCGTTTGCTGCCAAGCACGACCTAATACTTTTCGTTGCGGGGCGCAAGAGTAGCAACGGAAAAGTGTTATTCCACGAATGTTTAAGCATCAATCCTAACTCTCACCAAGTGGAGAGTGCCGACGAAATCAATATGGAATGGTTTGATAATGTGCAGACAGTTGGCATTTGTGGGGCTACCAGTACGCCAAAATGGTTAATGGAAGAATGCCGAGATGCTATCTTGCGCCAAGCCGAAACCCACACAAACGAAAAAGAATAAGTGCCTTTTCGCTCACAAAAAGGAGGCACTTTGCTTCCTTTTTTTTACTATATTAAGAATGAAAACAGAAGTCTTTGCCGTCAATGGCATGCAGTCAGAACTTTGTAAAGCCCAAGTAGAAAGTGCTATCAAACAGCTCGTTGGTGTCGAAAGGGTAGCAGTAGACCTTCCAAATAAGTTGGTTCGCATTACTTATAACGAGGATTTAATTTCACCTATCCAATTTAAAAATGCCATAGAGGGATTGGGCATGTTTGAAATGATATTATAGAAGATTGCACAAGGCGTTATAGTTGTGTAAACTCTTCTATTGGGCAAGAAAAAGCTGATACTTTGTGTGCAATGTATCAGCCTTTTGGGTTATTTTAGTATCCTACTGGATAGCTATATCGATTGAAATCGTAGAAGTTTCCTTGTTGATTTGGTAGGTGGTCGTACTCAAAGCTAACAGAAACAGCATTCTGTTTCCGCTCTCCCCATTGGTAAGTTACGCCTGCACCAATGCGATCCATGTAGCGTGAGGCTGCCATTCCCATGCCCCAACCTGCATACATCGGGGCAAAGCCCATGCCCCAACCACCAAAACGATTGTTGAATGTGCCGTAACCCATAGACCATGGTGTGCAATTGTTTGATGTAAATGCTTTTTGTACAAAGGCATATGCACTCCAATGTTCGTCAAATTGATAGCCAAATAAGGCGTTTACACCTGCTACGGTGTAATTACTGCCACCATAAATGGTATTGGTTAAGTAGCCACCCACGGCTAATGTAGCCTTTTTAGAAAGGTTAGTAACATACATTAAGGACACATCTTGCGTGAAACCAGCCCCATGGTGGGCGCCTCTGCCAAAGTTTGAGAACACAGACGCACCGAGATTAACATTCAATCCCTTGTGCAATCGCCATGGTCCTGCCGTCCAACCATAATTCCAATAGGGATAATCAAAGTTGTTGGGCGTAATGGTTTGACCATATTCGTCTACCATTGGCAAATTATTATCGATTTGTTTTTGCTCTTCACGAGCCTCCGACAAGCGGCGTGCGTATTCTTTTTCAGCTTCAGTAGCCTCTCTTGTTCCTTGCAAACGTGAAGATTCTATGGGGGCAACAATGGTTGTGTCGGTCTTTTGACTAACATTTTGAACATCTTGAGCATATAGTGGCATGCTCAAAAGTGTGGTTGCTGCAATGATAAATATCTTCTTCATACGTTGCAAATTTAGCAGATTGGATATGAACTACCAAAGAAATTAAAGGAAATTAATCTTTTCTATGATTATAGAGTGGAAGTTTAAGTTTTGGTAAGTTAAAGTGATAAGTCTAAAACCAAAGGCAAATGGTCGCTAAATCCTCCGTTATAGCTCATACCATTGTAGAAACGACGAGGTTTAACACCGCCATATTTATTATCTTCTTCTATTAAAAAGGGCGCATCGTTAATACTACATTGCTTTACTTTGGGCAATAAATGCTGACTAATGAGCATTTGGTCTAAGCTATTCCATTCGCCTTTGTATCTATAAGTGGCCTTTGCACCATGCTTTCCTATTGCATTTTTGGATATGTTCACCATTCCATGTTCGTATATTTTACGCAAAGAAGCATTGTCATAGTAGTCGTTAAAGTCGCCCATTATCAAGATATTTGCCTGCTTTTCTTGGGCTTTTATGGAGTCAATAAGGTTGCAAATGTTTTCTGCTACATGCAATCTAAAAGGTTCGGAAACCTTTTCACCACCCGAACGGCTCGGTGCATGGACAAGAACAAGGTGGAGTGTATCACCAGAAGCCACTTCACCTACCACATGGAGTATATCTCTTGTGGGTTTCATGCCTTTGATTGGCTTGATAGCGAGGGTATCTGCATGAATAAAACGGAAAGAAAAAGGTGAATAAAGCAAGGCTACATCGATACCACGCTCATCATTTGATGCCGTCATAACGTATTCATAACGAGCCTTTCTGAGGTTTGAACGTTGTGTAAGATATATCATGGTGCTGTCATTCTCCACCTCGCAAAGTCCAATCAAGTCAGGTAAAGTCCACGAAGCAGAATCTTCGCCACACGAAAGAATGCCTTGCCCTATTTTATTGAGTTTCTCCCAATACTTGGTACGAGTCCAATGGCGAGGCGAATAGGGTAGAAACTCGCTATCATTCTTTAAAGAATCGTGTACCGTATCGAATAAGTTTTCTACATTCCATTCCACAATTCTTAGTCGTTCTTGTGCAAAAATAAGGGTAGGAAGCAAGCAAACGAGCAATAATAACCAACGTTTCATCGCTTGGTTTACTTTTGATTGATGATGTTAAGTTGCTGGCGTACACTTTCTTCGTGTATGATTTCGAGAATATGAGCGGCAAATTCTGCATCAATACCGTAGGCACAGGCTTGCTTGGCATACTTTTCCAAAATTTCGTTGTAGCGGTCTGATTGCAGCACAGTCATGTTATGTTCTTTTTTAAACAGACCTATTTCACGACAAAGCTTAAAGCGTTCGGAAAGCAAATCTATCAACGAATTGTCCATTTCGTCTATCTGCGAACGCAATTGACACAGTTCTTCACTTGTAGTGTGCTTATCACGGACAATAAGACGAGGAATAATTTGCGCTAATCTTTCGGGTGTTACTTGCTGTTCAGCATCGCTCCATGCTTCTGTAGGATTGCAATGGCTTTCAATAATAAGACCATCGGCACCCAAATCGAGCCCTTGTTGGCAAAGTGGCTCAATGAGTTCACGGCGTCCACCGATATGACTTGGGTCGCAAACAATCGGAAGATTGGGTATGCGGCGGTGCAATTCTATTGGAATTTGCCACATGGGAAGGTTGCGATACACCTTTTTTTCGTAAGAAGAAAACCCACGATGAATGGCTCCAAGACGTTTCATTCCTACTTGATTTAGCCTTTGTAAAGCTCCAATCCATAGTTCAAGGTCAGGATTGACTGGGTTTTTCACTAACACAGGCATGTCTTTCACTGTTGAAAGTGCATCGGCTAAGGCTTGCATTGCGAACGGATTGGCAGTAGTACGAGCCCCTATCCAAAACAAATCTATGCCATATTGTAAAGCAAGTTCTACATGCTCTGGAGTTGCAACCTCTGTGGAAATGAGCATACCCGTTTCTTCTTTCACTCGTTTGAGCCACGGCAAAGCCTTTTCGCCCTGCCCTTCAAAGCCTCCAGGTTTGGTGCGTGGTTTCCAAACACCTGCACGAAAAATTTTACAACCTTTCTTTGCCAATGCTATAGCCGTAGTCATTACTTGTTCTTCGCTCTCTGCCGAGCAAGGACCCGCAATGATTACAGGGTAATTGTCATGATGAGGTAATCCTAAAGGTTGCAATTCTAATTCCATTCTATCTCTTCTTGTTTTTTGTAAGTCTTGATTTTTTGTAAGCATATCATCTTTTTTCATTTCCTTTTTTATGATGATATTTTACTTTGTAGGGGCGTGATTTATCACGTTCCTAACATTTATATTTGTTTTTGCTTATTCAAATATTTTGAGGAACGTGATAAATCACGCCCCTACAAGTTAGCGCTTAAAGTAATCTATAGGGTCGTAAGTTGAGTCTAATTGAATTTTCTTCAATGTCCCCATTATGTTATAAAATAATACCAGCTGTATCATAATTATATCCATGCACCTTATGTATTTTCTGTGGAAAAATTCCATCGTTTTTACTTTGTAGGGGCGTGATTTATCACGTTCCTAACATTTATATTTGTTTTTTCTTATTCAACCTTAATTCCGCAACACTATTATAACTTAAACTATTTAAGTACCTGAGCAACAAAAAGTTGCCCAGGATTTTGCCATGTCAAAGAATTCACTTATCTTAGTGTTGCAAAACAAGCAAGCAAAACTCTGATATGGCATGGCAAAAATACATATTAAATCTGAGAAACTCACTCCTTTTGGGGGATTATTTTCAATCATGGAGCAATTCGACTCCACATTATCATCTGTAATCGACTCAACCCTCGGTCTAAGGTGTGGATCGTTCGGTTATCAGTACAGCGAAATCATCCGTTCTCTCATGAGTATCTACTTCTGTGGCGGTTCATGTGTTGAGGATGTCACTACTCATTTGATGAACACCTCTCGCTTCATCCGACACTTCGCACTTGTAGCTCTGATACTATCCTCAGAGCGATAAAGGAGTTGACGCAAGAAAATATTTCATACACATCAGATATGGGCAAGACCTACGATTTCAATACGGCTGACACTCTCAATACTTTATTGCTCAAGGCTGGTTCTATAAATTAGCTTTGTTAGATTTTGAGCTTATTTTTGAGGTCAAAATGCAAGAGAGTAAAGGAGTGTAGCGAGCTACACGACTGAACGAACTTACATTTTGAACCAAAAACGGAGCAAGCCGAATGCAATCAAACTTGTTTGAATTGTTGAGGCGCAGCCTGTTTTATAT
>NZ_BAIS01000056.1 GCF_000613345.1 Prevotella disiens JCM 6334 = ATCC 29426
TTCCCCAAAAAGCCGTGTATCAATGTACAAAGGACCATTGACACACAGCTTGCTCTGTTCTAAATTCGTCGAACTCCCGCTAATACTAAGGCGTATCAAGCGGACAAGCTGGCCGAAGACAGTGAAGTTCCAAAAGGCAACCGTACCCTTGATGCGTAAATTAGTCTGGTAAAAGATGAAAGATGTATGTCTTATCCCGTGAGGCCTTGGCAGTCCTTAAGGATAATAAAAACGAATGCCGAGGAGTCAGTAGAGGTCGAAGTAGCCCTTCTTGAGTAGAACAAGCCGAAGGACCGAATAATTTGTAACGTTAATCAAGAATGTATGTTCCGATGTTTTGCTGACGAGTAGCAACGGTCAATACGTCAATGCGAGTGTCCACATAGAGCTAAGCACGCATGCATCGGAAGCGGAAATTAAGAAAGACGGAAGATGAAACTAATCGAACAGATACTTGCCAAGGACAACGTTCGTGAGGCTCTCCATCGAGTTGTGTCCAACAAGGGCGCCTCTGGGATAGACGGCATGAAAGTCGAGGAACTCCGTGACTACATGAACGCCAACTGGACAAGTATCCAGCAGTCTATCCTTGCGAGTAGGTACAAACCAGCTCCCGTTCGGAGGGTTGAGATACCCAAGCCCAACGGAGGAGTTCGCAAGCTTGGTATCCCGACTGTTGTCGACCGAACCCTTCAACAATCCATTGTCCAAGTCCTTACACCCATCTTCGAGGCAGAGTTCCAAGATGGCAGCTACGGCTTCCGCCCCGGCAGGAGCTGCGAGCAAGCCGTGCAAAAGCTTTTGGAATACCTCAACGAGGGTTCGGAGTGGATAGTTGACATAGACTTGGAGAAGTTCTTCGACAAAGTCCCTCAGGACAAACTAATGAGCTATGTTGGTCGCGTCATCCATGACCCAGACACCGAAAGTCTGATACGCAAGTATCTGAAGTCGGGCGTTCTGGAGAATGGTATTTACGAAGCTACAGAACTTGGCACGCCCCAAGGCGGCAATCTGTCACCCTTGTTGAGCAATGTGATGCTCAACGAGCTTGATAAGGAACTCGTTAGACGGAACCTGCGCTATGTTGCTACGCGGACGACTGCGTTATAGCAGTGAGCAGCGAAGCAAGTGCCAAACGTGTGATGCATTCTGTCACCAAATGGATAGAGCGTGTCTTGGGACTCAAGGTCAATTCCACTAAGACGCACGTCTGTCGACCGAGTAAACTCAAATATCTTGGTTTCGGATTTTACAAATCCCCTCAGACAAGGCAATGGACGGCGAGACCTCACGAGGCCTCCGTAGCGAAGTTAGTCAGAAAGCTGAAGAAACTATGCAAACGCTCCTGGAGCATCTCCATGTCTGACCGCATCACTATGCTGAACTGGTTGATACGTGGATGGATAAACTACTTTGTCATTGGTGTCATGAAAAGCAATATGGCGAAGATAGACGAACATCTGCGCACGATATTACGTAAGGTGATATGGAAGCAATGGAAAACTCCTCAAAAGCGAGCCTGGGGACTGCGCAAGCTTGGTGTGTGCAACGACTTCGCCAAGCTCACCTCCTACAGCGGAGACCGCTATGAATGGGTGGTGAGACGTACATGCGTGGTAAAAGCGATATCAAAAGAAGTGCTTGCTCGAAGAGGACTTGTAAGTTGTTTGGACTACTACACGATTAGACACGCTTTGAAAACGAATTAAACCGCCGTATGCCGAACGGCACGTACGGTGGTGTGAGAGGGAAGGAAACGAAAGTAGGTTAAAAAACTTTCGTTTCCCAACCTACTCGATTTTTCCCAAGAAGCCGTGTATCAATGTACAAAGGACTATTGACACACAGCTTGCTCTGTTCTGAATTCGTCGAACTCACGTTAAATAACTTTCTCTTTCAGTCTTGATGACTTCACCATCCTTACCCTGCGGCCAAAAAACTCTACCCCCCTTGATGTGTTGGGAGTAGAGCAAGGGATATGCTCCTTCTTCCAATTCATTTCGCAATACTTCCCGAGTTCTGAAATCAACGATAATGCCAGTCTGCATTTTCAAGTTAATTTCGGGAAAAGTCTTGTCAAAGTGATTTATCTTTTGAAGAACATCTGCATCGTCCTCATTCGTAACCAAGTATACATATTCGTTCTTGCCAACCACGGTATCGTATGGCGTTTCGAAACTTCTTACGTCCGAGAAATCGGATGTCGAAGATGTCGTTATGCGAATAGTTGAGGGCTGTTGCTGTGTCTTCCTTACCTTTACGATAATGGTTTCCTGCAGGACAGATTCCCCATCAAACACCTTGTCACGGCTTTCTATTAAATGTTATTACTGTCCGCTAAACATAGAAATCCTCATTCCAACTCATTGAGACACAATAGTTCGGATGACAGCATGCTAGTGACAAGCCCCCTTATTCATTTTCTGTTACCTCTGGTGGCGATTCAGCCGCTGCTTCAAGCATGAGTTTCATGTCGGCATCTGGCATGTTGAAGAAGTTATTCATGTTGAGGTATTCCATAAGTACTATGCGCACCATAGTAGCCAGCCCTGAGAAACTCCACCGCCTCTGCAATGAGCTTTGCAGCAGTGACAGTAATAGATTGGCAATGAGTGTGACCCAAATCTGTATCTTGATGGCGTTGGCACTCTCCCCATAGAAGTATCTAAGCGGGAAGTTCTGTTTTATCTGCTTGAAAAGAGACTCTATCTGCCACCTCCTGCGGTAGATGGCTACGATAGTCTCCATGGACATGTCAAAGTCATTGGTAAGCAAGGATACCAACTTTGGCATCTTTCCCTTCTTGATATCCACATAGGTGATGATACGCGCTATATGGTTGATACCGCCCTTCCTGAACACCACCACCTGCTCACGATTTTCCATCAGCATCCTCGTTCATATCCATGCAGTCTACCAACACCTCGTATTTGAGATTTTTCTTCATCTTGGTGACATAGACGACGTTCCTCTCGGTCAGTTCCTCAAACTTTTCATAGTTGATATATGCACGATCCAGGGCAATGATTTCATCATGCTTGAAATGGCTGGGGGCGAGCATGAAGGAATCGTTGGTAGCGGCAGAGGTGAACTTCACGTCACAGTGAACTCCTTCGTTTGCATGAATGACGGAATGCACTTTTATGCCACCCTTCTTCTTTCCCGTCTTAGGATGACGTCCCACGCCCTTGAAGATGACGTTAGAGAACAGGGTTATCGTGGTGGAATTGATGATTCTCAGACGTTTTATCCATTCCTCCGTACCATTGCGTCGGCTGTCCGAAGAAAGTCTGTCCTTATTGGACTCGTAAAGGTCGCGGTACACGTCCTCAAAGAACTTTTCCGAGCGTCTGGTGTTCGCGTCTGACAGGGTACTGCGCTTAGGAACCCTGTCAATGCCTATGTGGTGAAGCTTGCGCACCTCAGCCGTCATTGCCGCCTCTATCTCGCGCAGGGAGTCGAAGCGCATGATGACTGCATACAGCATCGTAAGAAGATGGGTGAAGCCGTCAAAGGTTTTCACATACCGCTCACCGCCGTTTCGACGGCTTATTTCAACTATTTTATCATGGTCGAGAGATTTTATCAGCTGACCATATATCGGCTGTCCGAAGAAATGTGTACTTTTGCCCATGTTATCTGAGTTTGGAAGCAAAAGCAAAGATAACAAAAAGCTGATACCTCGTGAGAAGTGTCAGCCCTAAATTTGTATCTTACCAAAAAGTTTAGCGGACAGTAATAATTAAATGCATGTCTGTAATTACGCAATTTTTGAATAGGTACTCCCTGAACTTCTTGAAGTATGCCCACGAAGTCCAAGACCTTGGCACGAGATATACACCGGTTCCTGATTCGGTTTGTATTCTCAATTATCAATTTAATCATACGTCCTCGCTCTTTGTATTATCAACAATCAATTCTTTGAGTTCAACCGAAAGCAGTTGGGCTATTCGATACAGGGTGTCAAGATTAGGCTGTTGCCTATTACAGCAATAAGCGTTGGTCGTACTAAAACTTTTACCAAGCTGCTCTGCCAACCATTTCTGCGACTTATCTTGTTCTACCAATACTGCTTTTATTCGATTTAATTTCATACTACTATGTATTTGGGGTGCAAAGATACTAAATAGTCTCCTAAATATAGCATTATACGATATAAAAGTAGCAATAATAATTTGGAAGCTCCAAAGAATAGAATTTTTGATAAAATATCGGCCATTTGCTATTGCCGCCGAATTATTAACCTCCGTTGTATATCAGCCATATATGCCAACTGAGATACAACCAAGGTACAAGATACCCATTTTTAACCCCTGTTGCACCCTCATGCGAGGTTCTCACTCCCCCTCTTTCCCTTTTCCGACCGTCTCACTCTTTATGGCTGATCACACTCTTTGGGTAGCAATCACCCCAAATCGTTGAATGGTTATGTTAAAAACACGAATTTATGAAGATGCTTCCCTTTTATATTGCATTTTTCATGTTTTGACTCAAAAAGTCTTTTTAAGTTGCTTAAATTCAGAAAACTATTATTTTTCTCGTGTTTTACAAAAAACATTTATACCTTTGCACAAAACACAAAGAAATCGAAATATGAGCAACACGAATAATACCCAAAATACGAATAATATGCCTAAGGGCGATATTAATCGCTTGAAAATAGTGTTGGTTGAGCAGAAAAGAACAGCTAAATGGCTTGCTGAACAGGTTGGTCGTGATCCAGCAACAGTTAGCAAATGGTGCACTAACATAGTGCAGCCAACTTTGGAGACTTTACGTCAGGTTGCCTTTATCCTTGATGTGGATATTAGGGACTTGATTTGTCCGACGAAATAAAGATTATACATTAATATAATATATAGCGTATGGCATTGCCAATAAATATAGACGAATTGCTGAAAGGAAAAACCGTAGAATGGGAACGTCTGGATTTCAAACGTGGGTGGAATCCGGAAGATGTTATCCATTCTGCTTGCGCCTTTGCTAACGACATCCATAACTGGGGTGGCGGTTATATCATCGTAGGTGTTGATGAACAGGATGGTGTGCCTGTCTTACCTCCAGTAGGAATAGACTTGCACTCCATTGATGCCATACAGAAAGAATTGGTGAACTTGTGTAATCAGGTGCAGCCAACAGTGAACGCATTGGCAGAGCCTGTGGAGTTCATGGACAAAATGATACTTGTAATCTATGTGCCTGGTGGTGAGGTTCGTCCATATAAGGCTCCGAAACATCTTGGTAAGGAAGCACAGAAGGCAGGTAAGATGTATTTTGTCCGCAAAGGTTCGGTTACAAAGATTGCTGATCAGGAAGAAGAACGCATGCTGATGGGACTTTGCAATAAAGTTCCATTCGATGACCGTATCAATCAGACTGCCAACATTGAAAAACTTGACCGTATGCTTATCGAAGACTTCTTGAAACGTGTTGGAAGCAAGATGACGCATGAGGAAATCATGCACATGCCGATGGCAGAACTTGGCTGGCAGTTACAGATAATTGGTGGTAGCACTGAGGATTTGCATCCAAAGAATGTTGGCTTGTTGCTTTTCTCACAGGAGCCAGAGAAATATTTCCCATACGCTCGTATCGAGATTGTTCATTTCCTTGATGAAGTGGGGGACCGTTTCACAGAGAAGATTCTTCACGGTCCTATACATCTGCAATTGGAAGCTGCATTGAAGTACATCCGAGAGCAGGTGTTATTGGAGAAAGTCATAAAAGTACGTGGTGAAGCTGAAGCTATCCGCTGTTACAACTATCCATACGAGGCTTTAGAGGAAATTTTGGCGAATGCCGTATTCCATAAATCTTGGGATAACCGTAATCCTATTGAGGTGCGTATCAATCATAACAGTATAGAGGTTCTTAACTTTGAGGGACCCATGCCACCGATAACTAATGCAGATTTGCAGAAACCACGAGTGATATCACGTCATTATCGTAATCGTCGTATAGGCGATTTCCTCAAAGAGATGCACTTGACCGAGGGACGTTCAACAGGATTCCCGAAGATTTACCAAGCAGTCAAGCGTAATGACTCGCCTATGCCTCTATTTGAAACAGATGACCGCAATATGCACTTTCTTGCAACTATGCCAATACATCAGGCTTTCGTTGACGAGAAGGCTTATCTTGCATCAAAAGGGAAGGAATTGGATGAGGAAATCAAGGATGATTTCGGGAAAGACGGAAAGAAAGATTTCCTAAAAGACTTCCTAAAAGGTTTCCTAAAAGAAAATGACATAGAACTTACTGACAGACAGAAATATATCTTGTGGGCGATATCAGTTGATGACACTCTTTCAGGAAAAGCTATTTCCCAAAAGATTTCGGAAAAGACTTCTGGAAAAATTTCTGTAACAGATAGGACTATAAGGACGGACATCGCAGACCTTCAAGCCAAAGGCATTCTAACACGTGAAGGTGGTCGCAAAGATGGTAATTGGGTAATCATAAAGAAATGATATGATAAAATTCTTCAAGATTATAGAGAAGGTCGTTTGGACACTGGTTGCAATAGCAGTAATCATGATTCTTGCTTTAATTGCAATCAGTGTTGCCAATAGTGCAGATAATATCTGGAACGATTTCCGACCATATACTTCATTGTTATATGGAGTTGCAATGCTTGTCGTGGCATTTAAGGCTGTTATTCTTGGAGTACAGATGTATTTGGAAACTAAAATTGAGGAAAAGACTAAGCATCTGCAAACTATCATTGAAAAGCAGCAATCACAGCAAGTAAAACAAGAGAAGAAGGTTTCTGGCAAACTTGACAAAATCATCAATGACATTGCCGCTATTCCGAACACAGACACAACAGTTATCGTAGATTTCCTAAAAGCGAATCTGCCAAGTGTTGTATTTACTTTGGTTGACCAACAGGTTAGTCAACAAGTCGCTTACGAGAAACAGAAGTTGGTATTTGAATACGAAAAGAAAGAGTCAGAGCTAAAACGTAAGTCACTTACCGTTGACGCAATTATCGAGAGACAGGAGAGGATAGAAAAACTTAACCAGGCTATCCGACAACGAGAACAGCAGGAACACGAAGAAAGAATGAAGAATACCGAAGATTACACCATGCTCGTATTCACTATAGCAAAGACTCCTGTAGAAGATGTAGAAAAAGTATGGCAGGTCACAAAGCTATTTCTTGAACGTGGACATGTTGCTGCCGATAAGGATTTAAAGATTGCTTATAACAAGAATCTTCGTAATGCGGAATTGAAACAATTTGCACTCAACATAGTTAAGTACAACAGAAAGGAAAACCTTGATATTGAATCCTACCTGATGACCGTCTTCGGAGAATGGTTCACCGGCAAGAAAGAGAATATCTCCAAGAACTACAATGTACTTCCGAAGGACTCGCTTGTTTCTAAAGATGGAGTGGATGCTGATTTGAAGCAGTTGTGGACATAAAGCATTTCTGTTATATGAAGAAGACCCTTTATACATGTATTTCGTTACTATTTTCATTTTATTGTTATGTTATCTGTGAAATATATACCTATGCTGTATTATGATGCTATTATCATCCGTTTTACTGGTGACGATGGCAGTGTGCATAATATATTTGTGGATGGTGGTAATATTAATTCACGAAAGTTCTGCTATACCGATAGACTTAAGAAGGAACTTGAACTTTTATTCGGCATGGGGGAATCGATAGACTTGTGGGTAATAACTCATATTGACAATGACCATATAGGAGGGCTTTATAATTTTATCAACGACACAGAATTCTTTGAAACTCACCAAGAACGATTAAAAGAGGTCTGGATGAACTATGGTGGTAAAGGAGACTATGAAGTGCAGCGAACAGGAACAATAGGCTATCATGGCGGAAAAGAATTACGCGACTTACTTAAGGAAAAGCATGTAGTTGTTAAGCAGGCTATACTTGCAGGACATATTTCAACTTTATCTGATGCTACAATAACCGTGGTTGCGCCAAATGAGAACGCAATGAAATGCTATATAAAATGGTGGAATAACATAGAATTCAAAGATGTCGCACAAACAGTAGATGGACTTATTAAAGGCGGAAAATGGGACTATGACAAGAAATTCAAGGATTTCAATCTGACGCTGTACGAAGAAGATAATGAAGTAAAAAACAATAGTAGTATTGCTTTTGTATTAAGCTATCACGGTTATAACCTGCTGTTTTCAGCCGATTCATGTTCCTCTCTTTTGTCTGACGGCTTGAAGAATACAAATATGTTGAAGGATGGGGACTTTAAGTTTGACCTTATGCATATTCCCCATCATGGTAGTTGTAGGAATAGCTCATTCGTTTTCTTGAAAGACATTATCTGTCCCAAATATGTTATCTCTGGCAATGGTGCTAATAGATATCATCTACCTGACAAAGAAACCATAGCCAGATTAAATGCCGCAAACCCAACGGGTTGTGAATTGCATTTCACCCAGATGAACTTCAAACTAAAGGAGATTTTTGCAAACGATGATTGTGGGAATCTAAAAATTATTGATGACGCCAACTTCACTTTTGAATAACATGAATAAGAACTACGACTTTACAGTTAAGCTTAAAGCTAACGACACAGGCAGTGCAGTGTTAGTCAAGCAGAATGAGTCTTATTATCTGCTGACTGCAGCTCACGTATGCGATGAATATACGGGGGAAGTCCCCATGGTGATTACCGATATTAACGGCAATGAGAATGAGGTCACCCCAAATGAAATGGCAATTTCACCTAAGGAGAAGTTTGATATTTGTGTAATGAAACTTCAAGAGGACATTGCTTTGGCGATAGCTGCCAATGTGAAGTGTGCTACGTTTGAAGGTTCTGGCTACCCGTGTGAGATAGATGGTTTCCCGTCAAACGCAATCGACAATAAACTTAGGATAGAAAACAAATGTCATATTTCGCAAGAGAGCGAGGCGGGTAATGAGCTTTATATTAAGTTGGACGAAGAACGCAAAGATGGTGTAGAAATGCAGTATATGGAAAGCGGATTCTCCGGCTCTGGCGTATTTGTCAGTTCCAATGGGGAAAAATACCTCGTTGGCATTATTCATAGGGTTGAGGAAGAGAGAAATCTATTCATTGGTTGGAAATTACAGAAAATTAATGAGGTCATTAAAGGTGAAGGTTGGACAGAGATACCTCTAATCCCGATTGAACTGTGTCAACAGATTATCAGTCAATACAATAAACTGATTGAAAATACTGAATTCGTTCTTAAACGCATCAAAAATAAGATTGTTGGAAAGATACAATTGCCCCGTCAAGAATATAAAGATAAGATAAATTCTTCTTTAGAAACAGGCAATATCGTTATCATTACCGGTGAAGCTGGAATAGGTAAATCAGCACTTGCAAAAGAAGTGTTAACAAATGACAAATATCGCTCTGTGGCGGTGTTGGGTGATGACCTTGATGAATCAAAAGAATCAGAGATACTGGCAAATTGGAATATAACAAGTAGGCTTCCTGAACTTTTCAAATCACCCATATGGGGAGATGGTGGTAAAGTGTTACTCGTGGAAAGTGCTGAACGAATGCTGAATGGCAATACTGATACAGCAGTATTATTCATAGAGGATCTTCTGAACGAGAATCATGAAGTAAAAATAGTCTTCACAATTCGGAAAAATTCTCTTGATCAATTTAGATTGTGTCTGGCATGTAATGGGATTATTGTCACTGATGGCTATGTTATAGATATCGGTCTTCTTAGTGATGCCGAATTGAAGGCAGTGGAAAAGGATATTCCTCAAATTCAACCATACTGTTCAACAGATAAAACCCGACATGTCTTAAGAAATCCATTCTATCTGAATATTGCTTGTTCCATTGCAACTATAGCAAATGCAAGCACTTTGAAAGAAAGTGAATTCAAAGATATACTTTGCCGACAAATTATATCAGGAAAGAAGCCTGAAGTGGTCAGTCAGCGCATAGCTGCTCTTATTGATGTGGCAAGAAGAACGTCCAAAATAGGTATGAATTTGGTGAAATGTGAGATGACAGATGCTGTAAAATCACTCGTTGTTGATGATATTCTTGTTGGACAGCCAGAGCAAGGTCTATTGCGCCCTGGACATGATATATTTACTGATTGGGGCTTATATTGCTATATTGCAAATAATTATAGAGAGGTTGAATCAGGTGAAATAAGTCTTGCACAGTTCTATCGGAACATAGATTCGAACATTGCATCAAGAAACATGTTCCGGAAGTATATTGAGACACATATTTCTGAGGAAGATCAAAATCTTGATGCTTTTATTAGAGAGAGTCTCTCGCTTCGCTTGGACGACGTGTTCTATGATGCCTTATTCTATGCTATCCTTATTTCTGATAAGGGAGCATCATTCCTTGCTTCAATAAAAGACTTTCTTTTAAAAGACAATAATTTGCTTTTAGGAAGGTTGTCTGTCGCATTATCGTATATGTTCCGAAAAGTGGACTGGAGTACTAAAGAGTTTTTTACGGAACAAAGGATGAACGAGGAAGGTTCAAAGTTAAGAAACTCAGATTTTATGCTCCCGTTTGGAAAGGGATGGTACACCTTTGTTACATTTCTTTATGAGAACAGAAATGTCTTCAACGCATATAAAAGCAATTTGATAACATTATTACTACAATGCGAGCTTGTCGGTTTTTATGAGAAAGATGCTCCCAATCCAAAAAAATATGTCTTTTCTATATTAGCAGATGATGTAAACCAGACTCTTGCAGATGATAGAATACATGAAAAACCTGATAAGGAAGTTATACGCCTTCTTTTCAAGTGGATGAATGAGAATCCAGAACAGATTAAGATGTGGACAGAAAAGGCGTTAGAGACAGATTCTTATAAGTACAAAGTTATTAAAGAGTTTCTCTTACTCAGTGAAGGCATAGAAACACTTGGCTTTATTAATACATATCCCGAAATATATAAAGCTCTAATCAGGCATGAATGGCTTGATGATGAAGGAATCGTACACGATTACTATCCTATGATTCATCAATCCAGCGGATTGACAACTTCTTACAAATGTTTCTTATATTCTCACCCAGCTGATGCAATTGGCTTCCTCTGTGAAATTCTTAACTATGATATAAAAAAACTCAAACGCAAGCATGCACAAGAATTAGAGAAAATAAAAGTTGTAGTGGATGGAAAAGAAATAACCCTCTTTGGCAATAACTATCTGTGGCGCGAGTATAGAGGACGCAATTACCAATCACATGTGAGAGAAAGCCTTCTAATGACATTTGAGAAGTGGATGATGGACTCCATCAAAAACAATATTGATGGTGCTAAGTATGCTCTTTCTACGGAGAGACTTTTGGCTGTATTTGATATTGTTTACAGAAAGTGTTATAATGTAAGCGCTTGGGGAGTATTGGCTAGTGTCGCTACAAGATTTCCGATATTTGTCGGCATGAAAGCCATGCCTATCTATAGTTGTAGAGATTTCATATTATGGGATAAAACTAGATTAAGCACTGAGTTAATGCAACCCATGATAAGTCCCTATGCATCCAAGAATATTCAGAAAGATGTTGCTAATAGTTATCAGTTGCCGCATAGAAAACAGGATTTGGAAGGCATAATCCTGCGAATGTCCATGACAGAAGGGTTTGCTGAAGAGTTTAGAAAACTTGTCAAGCATCTGAAGGAAACGGCCACTACTTATTTGGAAAAAGTATCTGCCGGTCGTATGGATATAACTCAGTATGAAATTATAGGCAAGACAGATGAGGGAATCATTTTACAAGGGAGGCCTTCTGAGGATATAAAAAAGGAAGCAGCGCAAAACGAGGTGTTTAGCAACCAATTCAATAAGATACTATTGACGGGTAACCTCTCCAGAACACGCTACGATGAGGATTCTGAACAAGTTATTGATGAGTGGCGTGAAGCATATTGCTTACATAAAGACCAAGGTGGTGTGTTTGAAGCAAAAGGACTGGTTGCTGCGTTGGGTGTAAAGAAACATTGGGAAAACCTGAACAAAGAAGAACGAGCATGGTGCTATGAAGCCATTGTTCAAGAAACGTCTCGATTCGCGGAATCTGGAATGTTTCAGCCGTACACGGAGTATAGCTCTGATGGGCTTGTATATTTGCTTGATCGGCTGCCTGACGATGAGCAATTGTTGCAAATAGTATGGGGATTGATTGATGCTATAGATGATAATGATTCTTTGTTTACTCGTTTTGAGAACTCCTTCAAGTCGTTGTTATGGCCTAACCATAAAGAATTAGCAGAGAAAATTATCTTGCTGTACATTCACAATACTGAAAGTAAACGAGACGATATTGATAAATTCGCGCATGTTTGCAAACTGATTCCTACAGATATAGAGGATACGGTTATAGATGAGATGACATTTATCTATTGTAAACAATTCATGGATACTTTGACGGATAAAATATCTGATCGATACGTCGTGAGAATGCAAGATATGCGAATAGAGGAGTTCTGTGCCGCATATATGGTTGCGATGCCCCCAAAGAGACGTAAGTTTATAGAAGAAATATGGTTGGCGTCAAGTCTTCAACGGACTATGTATCATTATGACAGGCGTGAGAGTCCGATAGGCTCAGTATTCAACCATTATTGCTATATGGCCACTCCAGCGAATAAAGATTATTTTTGGCAGTTGTGGGAGATTATGTTTGAGTGGTATAAGAAAAATAATGCTACGGAAGTTCTTCCTTCGCTAATGCTTAGTTTTGATGTGATGAACCCCAGTTTGCTTGAAGATTGGGAAATCGCTAATGGTGCGAATGAACATATTTATAAGCTTTTGCAAATACTACCTCAAGAGGGCGTTTCTTACCTACCTTGGCTTGTTTGCAAGATTGGTTTTAGGTGGCTTATGCCTGATTGCTTAAGACATATAGATAAAGCAATTCTTCGTCAGTCATCAAGAGATCGGCATTCGATGATACGATGGCAAAATGCTGTTGAGGATTTATATGATGATGCTAAGACAAGGGAGGCCATTCGTAAAAATGATGCTTTAAGAGCCGCTTATGTTGAAATTCTAAATGGTTTGATATCAAATGGCTCCGCTATCGCATATCTGATTAGGGATTATTACATATAGGAGCAGAATACAAGATGAATGTAGTATGGCGCATAATTATGAAGTGAAAACTATTTTAACGTGAGTTCGACGAATTATAAGTGTCTGTAAATTTGGCGATTAGCGAAATTTGCGACTTTATGGTTTTGATATACAAATAATTACAAACAAAAATCGCTATGATCACCGAAGACAAAGTTACTGAAATATTTTGTATGGCAGATGATTTCTGCAAGTTTTTTGATACAATGGTGGCAAAATATACGCTAAAACCTACAGGAAAAAGAAACTATCATCGTAATTCCGTGATGTCAAAGGCAGAAGTCATGCTAACGCAGAGTCAACCAGCAAGTGCAAAATTATAAAACGTATTTGAAGAACTCGCACTTAGGTGTAGAAAAGTTTAATTTTTCTCTCGGTCTTTCGTTCAATTTCTTTTGTATGGACATAATTCTTTTTTCTGTATAATGTTCAAACGAATCCTTTTTCGGTATATATTGTCTGATTAGTTTATTTGTATTCTCAATAGCTCCCTTTTGCCAAGAACAATATGGACCAGCGAAGTACACGGGCACGCCTAAGAACTTGGTAATGTCCTTATGTGCCGCAAATTCAGGTCCGTTGTCTGTTGTAATGGTCCTCAGACTGTTCTTGTATGGCAGTAGCAGTTTCCTAACTACCTTTGCCAGAGGCTTTGACTGCTTTCCAAATGGCAGTTTCTGCATAAGCAGCATATTGGTGGATTTCTCCACCATCGTGAGTATGGCGTGCTGGTCAGGGTCTACAATCAAGTCCATCTCAAAATCTCCGAATCTCTTTCCGTCAACTTCCTTACTTCTTTCATGGATACTCACTCTGTCCTTGATTGGAAGATGTCTGTCCTTGGGACGATGCCTGTATTTCATCTTATGCCTTGTGTGCTTGACAAGTTCCCCTGTTGTATCATTATAGATGATATTATAAATGGAATGGTGGGATACCTTTATCCCCTCATTCTTGCGCAGATAACCTGATATTTGTCGTGGAGACACTGGTCATTGGTGATATATTCCTTAATCCTCCAGACTAATTCGTCAGAGATCCTGGCGTTCTTTACCGTTCTCTTTCTGCGCTGCATAGCCATATCGTGCGCCTTTGTCCAAATATACTTCCCTGATGACGTGCTGTTGCGTTTGATTTCACGTGAGAGTGTTGACTGACTGATGCCGACGATTGAGGCAATCTCTTTTCTCCCTGTTTTCTTTTGGAGTAAAGCGAAAATTTGCGACCTTTGCTCCGAGGTTAATTGATGATATTTCACAATACAAAATTAATTAATCTTGGGGAGACAGAGGTCTCCCTTTTTTATTTGTATTGCTGGTTGTTTCTTTTTTCCTCGCCGAGAGATGCAGACAACCTCTCGCTACGCTTCGAGAACGTCTGCATCTCTCGGTGAGGGTTACTCTTTTATTGCACTTCGTTTTGGAACTTGCATAATATGATTCTTTTTCATGACTCTGGTTATCGCTGCTTTAAACATTTCTATCTTGAAAAAGTATGTAAGCATCTGCGTAATTTGTTTCCTAAAGTTGTCTCATACAACCGTATAGTAGAATTGGAAAGGGAGGTTGTCATTCCACTCGCTTTGTTTATCAAAAAAGTCTTGTTGGGCAAATGCACGGGCATAAGTTTTGTTGACAGCACACCACTGCGTGTCTGCAAGAACCAAAGAATACATATTCACAAGGTTTTCAAAGGTATAGCCCAAAGAGGAAAATGCTCCATGGGTTGGTTCTTCGGTTTCAAATTACATTTGATTTGCAATGAGAAAGGAGAACTTCTCAATTTTATGATAACACCTGGAGATGTTGATGACCGTAAGC
>NZ_BAIS01000055.1 GCF_000613345.1 Prevotella disiens JCM 6334 = ATCC 29426
GTAATATAATGCTTTATATTTATGTGATATTTCGTGCAAATTTACACAAATAATTTAATATCCAAACGTTGAAAGGATATTATTTATAAATGAGCGTAGTAAGTTTTTCTTCCGCAAATAAATCTTTCGCCACTTGCTGAATGTCTCTTGCGGTTATTTTATCAATTTGTTCGAATAAATTTGTAATATCCTTCTCCCAACCATAGTGCAAGAAACTCTTTCCAAAATCGAGCGCAAAACTCTCACGACTGTCGCAAGCAATGCCTATTTGCCCCTTTATTTGGCGTTTGGCAGCCGCTATTTCCTCATCGGTTAAAGGCGTGTTTATGAATCGATTTAACTCCTTTCGTACTAAGGAAATACACCTTTCTACATCTTGAGGGTCGCAACCAAAATAAGTACTCCACATACCTGTTGTGCTAAAGGCTGCAAATGTACTTTCAACCGTGTAAACCAATCCGTTTTTCTCACGCAATGAAAGGTTCAAACGAGCACTCATGCCTGGTCCACCTAACATATTGTTGAGCAAATAAAGGGCAATACGACGTTCATCATGCACAGAATATCCTCGCGTACCCAACATAACATGGGCTTGATGAGTCTTCTTATGAATGGTAATATTAGATGGTTGATAGACAGAATGGATAGGAAACAAAGTCGCCGTAGCATCTTCTGTGTACTTTTTTCCGTCCTTTTCTGCTGACGAAACGTCCTCTGTATGCTTCGTTAGCAAGGCTACAGCTTCATCAAAATCAATATCTCCATAAATAAAAAACACACAATTATTAGGGCGATAATACTTTCCTGTGAAACGTTTTGCATCAGCCGATGTAAAGGAGCGAGCAGTTTTGGCATCGCCCAATATGCTATGCCCCAATGGGTGTCCCTTAAAAATAAGATTTTCAAATTCGTCGTAAATCAATTCGGCAGGACTATCGTTATACGATTCTATCTCATCGCAAATTACTTCCACTTCCTTATCAATTTCGCTTTGTGGATAAACACTGTGAAAAACAATATCAGAAAGCAAATCAACTGCCAACGAAAAATGTTCTTTTAGTATGGTTGAATGGTACACAGTCGTAATCTTTGTGGTGTAAGCATTCAGGTCGCCACCCACATTTTCCAAGCAAGTAATGATGTCAATACTATTTCTTCGTGTCGTACCTTTAAAAGTTGCGTGTTCGCAAAAGTGTGCAATACCCTCTTCTTTTGCCTCTTCCGCAGCCGTTCCTGTATTAATTTCATAGCCACAATAGACTACTGGCGAAGCAGATGGCAGGTGTATGATGCGCAAACCGTTATTGAGCTTTGTTGTATTATATTCCATACTGTGTGCAAAATTACGGATTTTCTTTTTGAAATTTGCCCAATTTGTGGTATATTTGCACATTAAATTACCCTTGAAACCTCGGCAAAAGAGAAAGATTGGTGAAGGGAAGTAATATAAAAGATAATTCCATGCGCAAGATTATAGGAATTGGCGAGACGGTTCTCGACATTATTTTCAAAGACGGACAGCCTATTGGGGCTTATCCTGGAGGCTCAACGTTTAACGCTTTAGTATCGTTAGGGCGTTCAGGGGTAGATACTACCTTTATAAGCGAGGTTGGAAGCGACCGTGTAGGCGACTATATTAAAAGTTTTTTAGAGGAAAATGGTATCAATTCCGACGGAGTTAGTGCGTTCCCAGGGTCTAAATCGCCCATTTCGTTGGCATTTTTGAACGACCAAAACGATGCAGAATACATCTTTTATAAAGACCACCCACACGACCAATTAGACTTTTCTTGTCCTGATATTCAGCCCGATGATATTGTCATCTTCGGCTCTTATTATGCCGTTAATCCCGTTATTCGTCAGCAAGTATTGGGTGTTCTCGAAATGGCGAGGGCAAAAGGTGCTATTATTTACTACGATGTAAACTTCCGTTCATCGCATAAGAACGAAGTAATAAGGGTAAGACCCAACCTTTTAGAGAACCTTGACTACGCTGATATAGTGCGTGGCAGTCGTGAAGACTTCCTCAATTTGTTCAACAAAGAGGAGGCTGACAAGGTTTATAATGCCGAAATTTCGTTCTATTGCAAACACTTTATTTACACCGATGGGGCTAATCCTGTGGAAGTTAGAAGTGTAAATGGATTTAAAAAGCAATACAAGGTAGCTCCAACCGAAACGGTTAGCACAGTGGGGGCAGGCGATAATTTCAATGCAGGATTTATCTTTGGGCTTTTAAAATTAGGCATCAAGCGCAAAGATTTAGCACAAGGGCTTAGCGAAACGCAATGGGACGAGCTTATAAACTTAGCCCAATCTTTTTCAGCCAATTGCTGTAAAGACATTTACAACTATGTTAGCAAAGATTTTGGCGCATCGTTGAAACAATCATAAGGAACAAAAATACTATAAAATAAATATGATAGAAATTTCAAATAAACTCTACTATGTCGGTGTAAACGACCGCAACAAATCGCTTTTTGAAGGTTTATGGCCTTTGCCAAATGGCGTAAGTTACAATTCTTACCTCATTGACGACGAGAAAGTTGTGCTGATTGATACGGTTGAAGTAGACTTTTTTGTGCAATTCATTGAGAATATTCGTGAAGTAATTGGCGACCGTAAGATTGATTACTTAGTTATTCACCACATGGAACCAGACCATTCAGGTGGTTTAGCCTTGTTAAAGCAGTATTATCCTGATATTCAAATCATCGGAAACAAAAAGACTTTCGACTTGATGTCTGGTTTTTATGGTATTAAAGAGAATACCGTAGAAGTGAAAAACGGTGAAGTGATGAAGTTGGGCGAGCATGAATTGCAGTTCTTTATGACTCCTATGATTCACTGGCCAGAAACAATGATGACTATTTACAAGGGAGAAGAAAACGCATTATTCTCTGGTGATGGCTTCGGTTGCTTTGGTGCTTTGAATGGAGGCGTTACCGACCGTGATATAGACACCATGCCTTACAAGTTGGAAATGGTGCGTTATTACTCTAATATCGTGGGTAAATATGGTACACCAGTGCAAAATGCGTTGAAAAAGTTGGCGAATGAAAAGATAGACTATATCTGTTCTACCCACGGACCTGTTTGGAATCAATACGTTAAGGACGTGATTGCGTTGTACGACCAAATGTCTAAGTACGAAACAGAGTCTGGTTTGGTGATTTGTTACGGAACAATGTATGGCAATACCGAGCGTGTAGCCGAACAAATTGCTCGTGCTGCATCGGCTGAAGGTGTGAAAAACATTGTGATGTACAACATTTCTAAGACTCACCACAGCTACATTCTCCGTGATATTTTCCGCTATAAAGGCTTGATTGTGGGCGCACCTACCTACAATAATGGACTTTACCACGAAATGGAAGTGTTGCTTTCTGAAATTGACAACCGTGATATTAAGAACCACTACATCGGTTGGTTTGGTTCGTATGGTTGGGCAAGCAGAGCTGTACACGCTATTGGCGAATGGAACGAAACCCGTGGTCATTTCGAAAAGGTGGGCGAACCTGTTGAAATGCGTCAAGCATTGAGTCCTGAAGTAAAGGAAGAATGCTGGCGATTGGGACGTGAAATGGCTAAAAAATTGTTGGCTGACAAAGCATAAACCATGCGCATACAAATGAACACAACCGACTGCCAAGCGCAGGTCATCAGCTTTTTGCGACTGCCTTTGGTGGTATTGGTCTTGTTTGTTCATTCTAATTTTCACGGCATCTCTACGGCATGGGACGCTCTATGGGTATCAAGTACGAACCACATAGGTCCACAACTCCCAACCTTAGGTGCTATTATCGACTTTTTATCGGGTTCGTTGGCATTGCTGGCGAACCCCTTTTTCTTTTTCATCAGTGGTTTATTGTTCTTTCGGGAAGGCTTATTCACGAAAGAATTGTATATCCATAAGTTGCAACGAAGGGTATTTTCGCTGCTTATTCCCTATTTATTTTGGAATTTAACCTACCTTTTTCTGCTTTCCTTAGGCGAAGGTTTACTTCCTAATTGGACGGCTATTATTGATACTCCTATAGAACAATTTGGCTTCAAAGATTGGCTTTTAGCCTTTTGGGATATTAGTAAAATAAACAATCAAGGTGGACTTACCGCTCCTGTAGTACTTCCGTTTTGGTTCATACGCGATTTAATGGTTTTGTGTGTTGCTACACCATTGATTTATAAACTTATAGATGCAATTGCAAAATTCAAAATACAAGTTGCTGTACTCCTATTCTTAGGTTTACTTTTAGCCTCAAAGTGGGTCGATGACTTGCCAGGATTGAGTTTTCAAGGTTTCCTATTTTTCTCGTTTGGTGCCTATTTTAGCATCAAACAAATCAAGATTACCGAAGTAATGCCTCGCTTCCTATGGTTTGCTCTCTTCTTTGTTATTTTTGCATGGCAGCAAGAATTTATGAATATTGCCTACGCTGGGCTCATCATCTTTGTTGTTTCCATTACAACACGCTACTTGAACCATCGCCAAAGTCAAGGAAAAATAACACAACCTATTCCCGAAATTCTTACGAATGCCACATTCTTCGTTTTTGCTTTCCACACAATTGTGCAAGGAGGTATCATCTTCTTGTTCAAACAGGGCATTCTTTCGCCTCACAACGCTTTGGAAGGCGCAGTGCTTTATCTACTTTCCCCGCTTACAATGCTTATCGTTAGCGTAGCCATTCATTACGTTCTTGATAAACTATCGCCCCGCATCATGACCATTTTTTGTGGTGGACGTTAAAGCCAATCCTACAACTTTCATTTTTCATTTTACAGAACAGATTTTGCAAATAGCCTATTTTCGAATGCAAAACAGGCTCTTTTGCATTTAAAAGTAGAAATAAAAAACGAGCGTACCCCAAATGAAGTACGCTCGCTGCCTCCGAATTTGAAATTATCTTCCCCATTGGAGGACTTGTTATTGCACTAAAACATGCGGTGTTCTGTGCAATTTTATGGGTTGCCGTCTGCCCGTTTCATTCTCATAGAAAGTTGGAAAATAGCAGGGATAAAGATGCAGAGTGAGAAAAATAAACCGCCATACATCATGCGCTCGTCGCCGTGGAAGAAATCAATGAGCTTTCCGTCCGACATATCGGGGAGCAAATTAAACGTAATGTAGCTATCGAATTGTTTACCCAATGCAAAACAATGCCAGGAAGAACGCTGCGAGTACGCATATAAAGCCACCCCAAGGCAATTCCACCAATGAAAGCATGTGTGCCTTGCGCAACATTGCCATGAATAACTGCAAAAATCAAAGCAGAAATCACAATAGCTATCCAACGTTTTTGATGACCAAAAGTCTCCAAAAGTACACGCAACAAAGCACCACGGAATACAATTTCTTCTGTTATAGGTGCTAAAATACCGAGAATTAAATAGCCAAGTGGCTGCCTCATGATGCCCGAAAACAACTCTACCATATTGTCTGACATTTCAAGTTGTATCCTTTCGTAGATAAATTCAGCTGGTAAAATGAAACCAATGGATAGCATTGCTGCCCAAAAGAAAACACCCCAAGGCTTCGATTGTAAATAAGTACGCGATATGGGCGTCCATTTTAGCTTTACAAAGAGTAAGATTGCAGCTATACTAAACAATAAATTACTGATTATCAACACTTCTGAAAATTTTCCGTTGGACAATCCTGCCGCAATAACAGAGAAGGAAATTCCTTTCAAAAAAGAGTAAATAAGAATTGAAAGCAACTGAAATGTAGTTTGAATAACAATAAATGTTGAAACGTAAAGGGCTGCTTGCAAAATGCTTTTAAGGATATTTTTTTGTTCCATTATTGCTGAATTTAATTGTTATTTATAGCGTTCAAAATGCTGATTACCTGAGTTTTATCTTCATGTAATTGGGCTATCAAGGCTTCGATACTATCAAATTTTACGTCATCACGCAAACGTTTCACAAATGAAACAGACAGCATGCTGCCATACAAGTCGCCTTCGAAATCAAAAATATTCACTTCTATAGTTTGGTTTTTACCATTAAATGTGGGGCGAGTACCAATATCCAGCATGCCGCCATAAGTAGTTTCGTCATTTTCAAGCACCACTTTTACAGCATAAACGCCTGTTGGCGGCAACAATTTTTCACTGCTATCAACCTCAATATTAGCGGTTGGAAAACCCAATTTACGCCCATTTTGAAAGCCATTTACCACCTTCCCTTTTATAATATAAGGTGTACCCAAACATTTTTGAGCTGCTTCCATGTCGCCACGCTCTACCAATCTGCGCACAACCGACGAACTTACATTCATATCGCCAAGCGTTAAGGCTGAACTTTGCATCACCTCCATACCGATTTCCTGACCATAAGCAACATAATCTTCGAAAGTTTCAGAACGATTATGACCGAAACGATTGTCGTAACCCATTATCAATTTCTTCACATTTAATTGGTTTTTCAACACCGTTTCCATGAAAATGCGAGCAGAAAGTTGTGCAAAATTCTTATCAAAATGTATCACTACGACATTATCCACCCGAGTTTGTTGGAGTTTTGTCAACTTTTCATCAAGCGTAGAAAGCATTTTAGGCTGATAATCGCTTTGAAGAACTTGACGAGGGTGACGGTCGAAAGTGATAACCGTTGCTTCTAAATCGCTTTGTTGAGCCATATCGGCAAGCTTATTGAGCAGAAATTGATGACCAAGATGCACTCCGTCGAAAAAGCCTATCGTTGCTATCGAAGGATTCATATCCAAGTCTTCGCCATGTTTTAAGTATCTAACTTTCATCTCTTTGCAGGTTTTCACGATTTAAAATCTAACGCCAACCAATCGTTAACATTTACATTATGGAAAGTTTTGATGCCCAACGAAGCAGCAGATTGACAATTTTCAGCTGAATCATCAATAAAAATAGTCTCTTCAGCTCGTATATTTGCTGCGCTTAAAACTTCAGAAAAAATCTCTAATGAAGGCTTTTTTAAGTGCATTTCGTACGATAAAAATACTTGCTGGAAATAATCTTTGACACCAAAATGAAGATAAGGGAAGAAATCGTTGGCACACTTTTGCCAATGCATATCGTTCGTATTAGAAAGTAAAAAAACATTGTGAGAAGCATTCAATGCCAACAAACGTTGTTTCTTTTCCACCGAAACACCCACCAACATCTCATTCCATGCCCATAAAATCTGCGCATCAGTAGCCTCATTTTTACCCAATTTACGCACTCGATTGTAAAATTCAGCCACATCTACATGACCTAATTCAGTATCAAGAAATAAACTTTCGGCAGTTCCGTCAGCTATAATTTCCGCAATATCCGTACCTCCTATTTCCTGAAAAGCACGAATACAGCGTTGGAAATCTAAATCAACCAACACATTTCCTAAGTCGAAGATTATATTTTTAACACTTTCTATCATCACAATTTCGCTGAATTCAACTCCAATTGAATATTTAATTGCACTTCATTTTGGAAGTTACAATGCTGCAAAGGATTATTTTATTCCATAAACACGAAACTAAAAATCCGAATTCTTACTCGCATAATCTTTGCAAAGATACATCAATTCCCCCGCATTTTCCCCTTGAACACCGCAAAATGTGTTAAAACGATAAAAAATATCCCTCATAACTGCTCGATTTTCCACTTATTTCATTATCTTTGCACCCGAATTAAAAAATCAGGACTTGTAGCTCAGTTGGTTAGAGCAACAGACTCATAATCTGGAGGTCCCTGGTTCAAGCCCAGGCTGGTCCACAAAGAGGTTTCAAGAGGACGTCAAACAACACGTCATTTTAGCCTTCAAAACAAGGATAATCGCTGTAAAATCGAGGTTTTACAGCGATTTTTTTGTTTTTATCCATATCCGTTTGACAGCCAAACCATACCTTTTGATAGTCATCATTCGGTCATTTTCTGCTACAGAAACTGCTACACAAAAGCAGGCTCTCAAAAAAATGTAGCAGTGAATGGAAAATGACTACCTAATTGACGGCATACAAATATCTCGTTTTCAACAATTTATGTTGAACTTTGTAGCCAAGAAAGCTACACTAAAAAATGATGCGTTATGAAAACGACTTTCAAGGTGTCCTACTACCTACGTTCCAACTACGAGAACAAAGAAGGAAAATCGCCTGTAATGCTCCGAATGTATCTCGGAGGCGAAATGGCTAATCTTGGATCCACTAAAATTTTCGTGGATAAATCTAAATGGAGCAACAAAACCAGCAGAATGATTGGTAGAACGGCTGAAGCTCTCTCCGTCAATGCATCAATAGATGCAATGACAACAACTTTGATGCAGATCTATAGGAAATATGAAACCTCTGAAAGCTTGTCCTTAGATCTTATCAGGTCAGTGTTTCTTGGAACAGATAAGGAATTTACAACTTTTCTCCCTGTCTTTGATAAATATATTGACTCCATCACGCAACAAGTTGGCAAGACGCTGACAAAGGGAACGTTTTATAAGTACAAGGTGGTGAGGCAGAACTTTCAAAGCTTCCTACAGGCAAAATATCACCGCAGGGACATTGGGTTGTCAGAACTAACAAGTGCTGTTGTCCAAGACTTTGAATTGTATCTGACCTCAGTTGTAGGCGGGGCACATAATACTACCACCAAGAAATTGAGAAACTTGAAGACGGTCGTGAACTATGCGAGGAACAGAGGACTTATTATGCATGATCCGTTTGCAAACCACAAACTACACTACGAGTTGGTAGATCGTGGTTATCTCACAGAAGAAGAGGTTCTCCGTATTATGAAGAAACACTTTGACATAGAAAGACTGGAGTTAGTAAAGAATATTTTTATTTTTTCCTGCTTCACAGGATTAGCCTACATTGACGTATATAATCTTACCTACGATAAGATTGTTACTGTCGAAGACAGACAGTGGCTTATCACCAAGAGGTATAAGACAAGCGTAGATGAAAACGTCATGTTACTGGACATTCCACTTGCCATTATAAGAAGGTACTACGACATCAATAGAAAAGGGGGGAAAGTCTTTCCTATGTTGAGCAACCAGCGTATCAACTCATATTTGAAAGAAATTGCCGACCTTTGTGGCATAAAAAAGAATCTGACCTTCCACATGGCAAGGCATACTTTCGCCACTATGTCTATATCCAAAGGGGTACCAATGGAGTCTGTATCAAAGATGCTTGGACATACAAATATCAGAATAACTCAGATTTATGCACGAATAACAAACAAGAAAGTTGAACGTGACATGGAAGAACTGGCTGGAAAGCTCAGTAAGTTTAATACAGCCATGGGCATATAATATATTAATGTATAACCCTAAAATGATAGACGATTATGGAAACAAAGAAAGAATTATCTTACTTCCGATTGAAATTAGAGAATTATCTTAGTGAGCATTTCTCCGAAATGCTGAGTGACAAACCATTCATAACGGCAAGAGCCGACGAAGCACTTACCTCCTACTGCGATGCTGTGGCACAAGGCTTCTCGCATCCCGAAGCTGAGACAATGGCAAGTGAAGTCTTATACCAAGGTTTGCACTTTTCCAAGTATGACACGCTTGTATCTGTCTTAGAGAATGAGTTCGAGAAAGAACTCCCTTCTCCTCTTCCTGAAAGACTAACACCAATGCTTCTGAAGAATAAGGCTGTGCAACGCGTTTTTGACAAGTATGAACTGACGAACGACTTTGGGGCGAGTCCAGATTATGAGAAACTCTACACTGAACTGACAGGAACAATCGTTCTGCTCATTGAGGTCAATGGTCTGCCAACGATAGGCGGTGAGAATATGACTTGATACAGCACCATCGGAAGCTTTTGTAGTGTCAAGAGCCAAGATAAACGCTCCGCTCCACACGCCAAGAGTTTGCACCAACACTTGTCTTTGTGTAGTCTGCGCATCTTGTAACTGCTCTTGAACTATTAAAAGCTCCGATTATGAATAAAATCATCATGAATCAAGACGTTCACACTCCTGCTTTCATCACGGCAGACGCATCGAATAAAACTGAAAATATCAAGCAGCAGCCGACTTCTCCCAAGCAAGTCCGTCGCTTCGGTTGGACACGCTTCATCGAACTAGCCACCCTGCTTTCCGTCATCATCGGTGCAGTTCTCCTACTATCTAGACTTCTGACACCGCAAGTCATAACGGGAGCTTCAGTCATTGTCGGATTTCTTATTCTTCGCTTTATTGTCAGAGTTATTCTACAAATAACCTTTACGCTGCTAAGTTACCTGTTCTGGGCAGCTGTCATTGCGGCAGTTCTACTCTGTGTGCTATGAGAGTATGCATTATATTCTTAAAATAACGGTATACTGACAGTATGAGCAGTCTTTATTTGTCCCTTTTCGACCAAAAATAGAAACCTATAGATAATGCAATAAATCCTAATATTAGATATAACGCAAACTGCCACATTTTGTCAAGTAGGGCAAATACACCAGAAGCTAACAAGGACAATCCAAGAGTCCAGGAATAGCCAGCAATGTTTTTATTAGGAGATTTGTGATCCATAATGTGTAACTTAAATTTCTAAAATATCTTTTATGGCTTATTTGAATAAAGGGGATATAAATGCACTATTTCGTAATTCTGCTCTTTCTAACAAAGAGGAATACTTTAAAACTTCAAAATACATAGTTCCTTTTTCTCGATGTTTACCACCATTAATCTTCTGATCTGGTATATAAAGATAATCCAGATAATCCGATTCAATAAATGAGGGATTCCTGTTTATAACGGCGTCAAAGTCAAAGTCTTCACCTATTAGATAAGCATAGAAATTTGTAATTTCAAATTTATCCTTTGAGTATTGGCGTATTAGTCCTGCATAATCTATTACTTGGTCAAGATATTTGGTGACATCAGCCTCTGTACTTTTCAGTTCTATAATAATACATTTATGTTCCTGTGGAAAAAGGAGAATGTCTGTACGTTTGCCTAATTGATCCCTATTGTATCGTTTTAGTTTCGCAAGTTCGCTTCCAGTTAAATCTTCTCTTAAAAAAGATTCTCCTTGAATTTTTACATTTCGCAGCTCACCTTCTGAAATACCATTATAATGGATAAAATCTTCATTAAGTATCCACAGATTACTTTCTATAGGATCTGTTGAATGCCGTGTGAAAAGTAGATTATGAATTAACTTTTCATTTTGTTGACGCTTGCTAATTTTATTATTGGTCTGAACCTCCAACTGTTTTTTAAGGATAAACTTTAATATAGATAACGCAGCTTTTCTGCTTGAAATATAATTTGTAATATCTGCTCGATTCTTCTGAGGTATTAATTTTGATAACTCTTTAATCTTTTTGTTGAAATTTTGCCTGTAATTGTTAGCAGTAGTGTCAAGGGTTTTAAGAGAATCAATAACAGACTTCATTCTAGCTTCTTTCTTAGCAGCGACTTCTGCATTATATTCTTTATAACGCTTTAAGAAAGCTGCGATATTCTCACCATATTTATAACCTACTTCCTTTATAATATTCCTATCAAGTGCAAATAATTCAATTATTTCTTCTAATTCCTTATCATATTCTTCTTTTATTTTTCTAATCTGAGGATAAAACGTTGTGATTTTTGAAACGATATGTTCTTCTATCTCATCTATAAAAATATGAGGTTCAGATATTTCAAAAGCGTCATTTTGGCGAATAAAATCTTTTTTTGTTTTTAAATGTAGTTTTCCTCGTAGATCACCATCTTGCTCTGTTAAGAATGTACTTGAAACAAGACACAACATGTATTTCCCTTTTATTTTAGAAGATTTATCAATAAAAGATAAATCTAAACCACTAACCTCTACAGTTTCATCCTTACTCGTTAACTTTATCTCATTTTTCCTTTGTATAGTTGTTGGAAGTAAGTACGAATTTATTTGGAAAGATTCTCTTTCTTGTTGTCTCTCAAATTTTTTAGTATCCTTATTATATAGTAAATATTCCAATTTAAAGGATTCTTGGTAATCTGCGGCAGGAATGTCGCTGCCACATATAACTTGATCACTTTCAGAATCATGAACATTATTGATATAATTTTCAATTTTTATAGTTTGAAGATGATCTTTGTTTAAGCAAAAGCGACTTAAATAATGTAGTAGAATTTTTCTACGTAGTTCTTCTGTTGTTAATTCTTCGTATTTTTGTCTATCTATATCAGATTTGGGAAAATAGAAAGTAATACTTGTTCCTAAAAAGTTGTTAGATTCAGACTCTGCCATATCACTCATCCATATTACAGAATTTTCTTTACTGTAAAAATCTGTAGAAAGGACAATCCTACGATTTCTTAAAACTCCATTATCATTGTAGGAACTATAGATATCTGTTTTGCCAAAGAAATGCAAATATTGTATCCTTCCTGTACCTAGATTATTACAGTTTTTTGACTCATCATATATATTTCTTAATCTTTTGAAGTTCTTATCATCAAAACCAACACCTGTGTCAGTAATTTCTATAGAATTAAAAGTCAACTTATTCTCTAATAGAGTTTTAGACCTTTTTATTCTTATTGTGATAATATCATTTTCTCCATTTGTCGCTTCAAGCGCATTACTGATAGCTTCAAATAAAGGTTGTAAATAGGAAGGATGCTTCTTTATATGTCTACGCATAAGTGACACATAACTAATATCTTGCTGAATAAAAGTTCCATTTACAAGTTCTTTGTACATAATACAAATCTTTATAATAATATAGATGTTTGATACAAAGTTAAAAAAAAAAATGATAATAGCATAAATTTTTTCACCTTAGTATGTTTTTTAACTAAAGATTTATTTTAATAGTATTATATTACGATAATTAGAGGCTTTTATCTGCACCATACGTGTGTTATTTGTAAACTTTAATATATAAAGTCTAAAGACAAACTGATATTCTATGACGATATTTTGGGTTAGACAACTTTTTATGTTGTTGCACTTTCGCTTCTGAAGTCCATCCATTCCACTTCGATACGTGTGCCACGGCTCGGTGCTGGTTTCCTTTTTATCCGCAAAGGTAGTAAGGGACTACGGCTTGCACAAGGTCCAGTGCCTTGCGGTTTTCATGGAAAATCTCCACACCTCAGCTACGCTCTGGGTAGTATTTTCCTGAAAAACCTTGTGCCAGCTACGCCCCCTACCTTTTTATTGCTACAAAAAGGAATCAGCATACTCCGATCTTTGGACGCAAAAAAAAAATGTCGCTATGGATAAGCAAAAGGTAAATACAACATCTTCGATGAACAGCAAAGGATATAGCTCCTCCTCTCATTACCGCATTAACCCTGTGGCTGAAAAAAGTGAGCAAGTGTTGGCAATTAAGTTTGTACAATGGGACGTTCCCCCTTTGGAGAACCTTTGTAACAGCAAAGTATATCTCCTACGTATGAAACTCAATCGTGGCGAGTGTATGAGCCGTGAAGAAAAGAATTGGCTATGTGAAGCGGTGAACTCTAATACCTATTTCCGCACAGCCGTTCCCCTGCAAGGCTATCGCTTTGACTTCTTTGATGTACTGAAGAAATATCTTGTCAATCAGTACGGACAATGGACAGAGTATTACGCACCCGACAGAACAAGCCTAAGAGCCTACCTATATGGACGTATCAATCAGATAGTGGAAATTCCCAAGTATTAACAACATCAAAACATATACGACAATGAAAGGAACAGAACATTTCACACGGACAATAGCCGAGTATCTCAATCAGCGTGCTATGACAGACCCCTTGTTTGCCCCCAACTTGATGAAACCTAACAAGAATATCGAGGAGTGCATCACCTACATTCTTAATGAAGTGCAGAAAAGCGGTTGCAACGGCTTTGATGATGATGAAATCTTCTCTATGGCTGTTCACTACTACGATGAGGACGATATAGAGGTCGGCAAGGCTGTTTCTTGCCAAGTTGCCGTTAATCACGTTGTGGAACTAACGGAGGAAGAAAAAGTCGAAGCAAGGCAGGAAGCCATTAAGCAATATCAGCGTGAGGAACTTGCCAAGTTACAGAGTCGTAACGCACGAGTTAAAAAGACCGAGAATGTAGCAACCCATGTACAACCATCACTATTCGATTTTTAAGCCTATGAAACCGAGAAACAAATTTGAAAAGGCAGTTTTGGAACAAAGCAAGTATCTTTGCCCGATAACCAAGACACAAAGTAAGTGGGCATTCCGTGAGTGCATAGACCACTTCGCCTACCGCTTGCCAAAAGGTCGCACCACTTGTATGGATTGTGGGCATAGTTGGGTAATGAACAAACATAGAGAAACTTGCACTTGCCCTCATTGCAGGGCAAAGTTGCAGGTCAAGGAAACATTCCAAAGGAAATTGCAGCAGAAGCACTATTTCACGACACTTACCGCTTGCGGAGAATACCAAGTGTTGCGGATGTTCCTCCTCGTGGCTGAAATGGAGAAAGGTTGCAAGGCTGGACACTATGTGCTTGAAATCGGTCAGTATTGGTGGAACGCACAAGGACGAAAGACGATTGTTGCCGTTCAGAGAGTATTGGGAAGATACGTTGATACATTCTCCTATTGTACACCTATGGCAATCCGCAACGACAACGAAGCCTACCGATACGCAGCCTATTCGCAGATATATCCGAAGTTCAAGGCATCAGACACACTTCGCAGAAATGGTTTCAAGGATGACTTTCACAATATACCCCCGACGACACTCATTCCTGCCTTGCTTTCTGACAGCCGTGCCGAAACATTGATAAAGTCGGGACGTACAGACCACCTACGCTATTTTCTTGGCAAAAGAAGAGCGTTTGACGAGTATTGGCAGTCCTACAAAATTGCAGTCCGTAACGGCTATGAGATGGCAGATATTTCCCTTTGGTGCGATTATGTGGATATGCTCAGCTGCTTGGGCAAGGACATACACAGCCCGAAGTTTCTTTGCCCCACCAACCTCAAAGCCGAACACGACCGCAGACAGGAGGAACTCAATAGACAAAGGGAAAGGGAGGAGATAACCAAAAAACAGCAGAAGGCAATGGAAGACGAAAAACGTTTCAAGGAACTCAAATCCAAATTCTTCGGTATCCATTTCACGGACGGCACAA
>NZ_BAIS01000054.1 GCF_000613345.1 Prevotella disiens JCM 6334 = ATCC 29426
AAATACAAAAACTATCCTGCCTACAGTATATTACAGTTCTTGCATGGTATAATGAATCAATAAAACTTGCATTAAAAAACTGTATATAAACAGTTTTATTCTTATATTTCAACAATTCGATATAGTTACCTTGTTCAGAATCTGGATATAAATTTTCATATAGGGGGCCAATTATAAATCCATTATTTATGTCTATTTTGTTTTCATGAAAAATCTTTTCTGTTTGCAGCATTAAATACGAATCATGGGCGAAATTATCTTTTTCAATATAACTTCTAACACTATCAAGAACTTCTTGTTTAAATATGTTCTTTAGTGGTGACCTATTACAGGACACCACTAAGAGTATACTTATTATAATCACGATCTTCTTCTTGTTCATCGTCATTTTTTATAACCTAGGTAATCTTCTGATGATACTTGACAAAGTTGTTTTTCCACTTAAAAGATTTTTCCTTGAAGCATCATAAGAATTCATATTAACAAACTTTCCACTTACACGCCCATTCTTATCAGTATACCCTCGGATACCATATATTTTACCATCGTAACTTATTGTAAAAACTGGCAGTGAATTGTTATTTTTTGAATAACCTAAGTCTCCATAACTATCTATTAAATATGTAGAAGGAGGAGCATCTCCCGATCTGTCTTGATGTGTGTGGACTTGTCCAATTACAGTAAAATGTTCCCTTCCTTTACTTAGGGTGCGATTATTAAGTTTATATCCACCTGCATCCATTTTGGTGGTGTTTCCATCATTCAAATAATCAGGTAAGACTAAGACTTCTTTATTTGAGAGAACAAATCCCCCAACTTCTCGCCCACCTTTTTCTCCTTTAGTACGATAATGTTTATCGGCTTGATTCCACATACGATTATAAGCCTGTGTTTCATTCTTGTATAAAATACTTCCATCATTTCTATATGAAATGGTATTGTTTTTATTAGTAAATGACTTCCCTATATATTTTTGTCCTTTTTCTAAATCTTTGGTTGAATGTACTTTAGGGCTATATTGGTATGTTTTATCAACATCTTCATACCAATCTTTTCCATCAGGGTCAATAAATATAACAGGGTTGTTATTAACGAAACAGTAAGATGAAATATTTGAATACTTCTCTTCCATCGGATCGGTTGATATCCACAGACTCAATCTCGGCTCATAGTACCTGGCACCATAATAGTACATACCTGTTTCTTCGTCAAATTCTTTGGCATTGAAGAGGTAAGGGGTATTCCATGAGTTGTTGCGTTCCTCGATGAACACCTCACCGAAGGGCACATACTCGATGTGCTGAGCTACCTCTCCGTCAAGGTTAGTGATGTAGCTTAAGCTGCCCAAGTGGTCGGATGGTAGTAGAATTGCATCTTCTCATAATTGTCCTTGTCGTGGAAATTACCATTTGCAACCCTCGTACGTGCCATAGCCCTTGCCTGTGCTGCCTCTGGTGTACCATCGTTGCAGCAGAAGCCTTGACCATTTACATAGTCATCATTATCCTTACCATTATAAGGTAGGTCAAACGCCTTGTAGTTGTCCTTGATGGATTGCAGTTGCTGTGCATACTTGTCCTTGTAATTGATGGTCAAGCCATCTGCCTCATTTCCTGCATACGGTATTCGTCTTGGGTCTGCGCCATAACTTGCCAAGTCGCCCAATTTAGAAACGATTCTTTGACTACCTATGTAGATGTGCTTGGTGTACTTTCCACCTTGCCCAGCTACGAGGTATGGACTGACATAGAGTGAGAAGCGTGCCGTACCGGTGTTACCACCCGAGAACTCAGAGTTTACGTATATGGCTTCATTCTCGCCTGAGGTCTTCACCATGCGCTCACCATCGGCATCATACCAATAGTTGCTCACAAAGCCGTTCTCATCGGCTGCAAGGAGTCTGTTCTCCTCGTCCCACCTATACTTCTGCTCGGTTGTCTTCTCATCTTCCTTGCCGTCTTTCTTTACACGAGAGGTGTTGATGTAGACAAGGTTTCCGTTGGCATCATAAGTGTATTTGTGTCCGTTGTTGATGTTCGTGCTGTCCGTAGGAGTTTCTTCCGTGCGGTAGTTGATATCGCGAACATTGTCGAGTTGGAACTTCTTACCATCTGCCTTTTGATAAGTATAGGCGAGTTCATAGCCTGCGTTGAGCGTGCCCTCGAACTGCACACCTGTCTGCGAGAGATGTTGCTTCTTACTCGTGATGCGGTGCATGTTGTCGTAGCCCATAGCAAGGGTGTAGGATGCGTCTTGCTGTTGGATCCTGCGTAGGTTCCCGTTGCGCTTGCCAAACGATATAGTGGGTCATAAGTATAACTGTGGCTCATCTGGCCGCCTGCCTTGCCACTCTGTGGGAGCGGAGCATTGTTCTTAATACCGAGCACGTTGCTCACAGCGTCATAACTATAGGCATTGTCCATAATAGTACCTGCCTTGACATTGACCATGAGGTTCTGCAATCGTCTGCGTGCAGGGTCGTAACTGTAGAAGGTTTCCGCTCCGTTGCAATACTTCAGATAAGTGCGCTGCTCGATGATGTCTGTTCCTCCACACATATCAATTATTTAACGTTGTTTTTTTCTGTTTATTGCTTACAGCTTTTAATACCCATATAAGGGTAATGATGAACACCCTTATAAGGGTATTGCCCGTTACCCTTATAAGGGTAAGTTCAAACAATCTATATGTGGTTTACCATAGACTTGCAGTTTTAATGTTATACATTCTGTTCTCTATCGCTATTGTGGCTTGCGTTTTCGTACCACGTTTTTTACTCTTTTATTTATGACGTCATATTTACTAAAATGAGACGTCATATTTACCAGGATTAGACGTCATATCCGTCAGATTGAGACGTCATATTTTAGAGTGTATGACATCATATTTTGAACCTTAATGCTCATTCTTTAAGAATCAGGTAGTTATTGGGATTACTCCCGATTTAGAGCATTACCGACTAAATCCCATAATCTTTATAAGTATAGTAATAATACTTGCTCTTTCTTACTTTATAAAAAAATACGAAACATCCTGATGAAACTATTCGGCGTTTTGAAATAGACTCCTGTATTAACTGACATATATTAAAATGTATACATAGTTTTTTGCCATGAGATTCCATTGTGTCTAGTATATATATAGAACGACTTTCTCCTACTCTAAGTTGCGGAAAGTCATTAGAAATTATATTTACTTTTTTTACTTTAATACTCTTGTCATTTAGAATAATATAAAGAGTATCAGAAGTATTTAAATATGAAGCTTGCAACAGAATTTTATGCAGTCTGCATATAGCATCATCATATAAAACTTCTTTATTCAATCTTTGTGCTTCTGCAGATATGCAGAAGCACAAAGATATTATATATATGAAATGTTTTAACATTATGGCAATATTATTTAAAAATTGAAATAGGGAATACTGCATTAACTCCCGATTTATCATATCGATATATTAATTTACTTCCCATTCCTATGACATATTCCGTTCTCTTTGCAGTACTAATGTCCTGCTTTGATGGTGGCTGTTGCCATGAAGCTGTTTGATCATTCTTTTGGCTAGTACCACTTGGGTGACTATGGTAAGAAGAAGTTCCTTCAGAGGAAACATTTCCTTTCCATGGATCCTGAACGTTTCCTGTTTTTTCGTCTACAACTCCAGTCCCTGATTTGTTAAAATTTCCTGAATATTCTCTGTTGTTTTGATCCGAAGTTCCACCTGTGCCATCATCTTTGATACTTTCAAGCATTGCTTTAATACGTTCTGTTTTTCCTATATAAACTATATTTTTTGAAGAAAAATCACCTTTTTTTATCTCCTCAACAGTTTTATCGTATTCTTTTTGTGATATTGGGTTGCTCTTTCCCTTTTGAGTAGGGTTAGAATCCTTGTAAATTACATCTGTACTTTGAGAGGTTTTAATAACATAGTTCTTTGTTTCTGTAGTATTACTCCCAAATGTACCTAACTTGGTTCCGTCTTGTCCCCAATATACACTATCTAATCCTATTGGATCAATATATTTCAAAGGATTCCCAAAACAATATACATAGGCACTCACGTTAGGACTTTTTTCTGTTAATGGATCCACACTCATCCACAGACTCAACCTCGGCTCATAGTATCTTGCTCCATAGTAGTACATACCTGTCTCCTCATCAAACTCTTTCGCATTGAAGAGATACGGCGTATTCCAAGTGTTGTTGCGTTCTTCAATGAATACTTCCCCAAATGGAACGTATTCGATATGCTGCGATACTTCGCCGTCCAAGTTGGTGATGTAACTACTGCTACCCAAATGGTCAGGATGATAGTAGAACTGCATCTTCTCGTAGTCGTCGTTAGGCTTGAAACCTTGTACCCACGAGTGCAAAGCAAGCTCGCTTGCAGTTTGCTGAATGCCGCCAAGGTTCAACTCCGTTAAGTTGCCGTCGATGGCTGCGCGTGTCATGGCTTTCGCCTGTGCCGCCTCCGGCATACCGTTGTAGTTGTCGTTTACCGCACGATTGTATCGTGTGGTAATAATGGAAACAAATCCATGCAATTGAATCGCACGACAACCTATAGAGGGTGTTAAACCCAATATTGTCACGCGATTCAATCGCACGGCAGCAGGGGGTAATATTGTGTTAAAATACAAAAACATCTCCGCATAATCATCAAAATTCATCAAGGACTCCCTTTGGTATTTCCTTGAATTCCTAGGCCACAACATACAATTGGTTTAAAGAAAACTGGTATACCCGTATTGATAGAATTATTTATAACGTCAAAAAAAACATATATGTAAAAGAAAGGAATTCGCTTATCAATTGATGTCGGAGAGATATTCCATTTAACAGCCAATTCCATGTTCTTTTTGCTATTCAGATAATCATTCGCTATACATAATCTAATCGCTTGTCCCTTCACAGAATAAACTTTATACACAAAAACAGAATCTGAGCATAAAGTATAGAAAAGATTTTGCTTCTTTAGAGGAACAGGACATATATTGGGGGCGATATAATTACCATATTCCCTATCAAATGGAGAAAACTTGTAAATTTCTACATTTTTATAGCAAGGAGAAACTAATGCCGAATAAATTTCTTTCGGACTCATTATACGAATACTATCTATTTGGGTCGTAAAATAAAAAGTTTCCATTGAGTGATCTATTGACAATGTATCCTTTCTAAAGATTTCTTTCTTGCTGTAACGCTCTATAAGAAATCCTTCTATCTTTACCATCTCTTTTTGACTATATGCATAAAATTGATAGTTCGCAAAGAAGATTAATGCAAAAAAATATTTATCCATAACCAATATCAAAATTAGAGCCACAATTACCTTTGACAAGCAAAAGCAATGTCAAAGGTAATTTAATTGGTTGTTTATTTATCTAGACCTAATAATTCCCAAATGACCTTTTCTGGGTTTATTTCTGTTGTCCAGCATAATTTTAACTCCTTTAGTATCTACCTTAGGATGAGTAATGGTAGGTGAGCTGGTAGTAGTACCTCCCAAAATATTTCCATCATGGAAAATTACATTCATTTGTGACATTATATCTGTCTTGTCCGAATGATCTAATCCAAGGTTGTGTCCAATTTCATGCACATATGTCCATTTAATCAAATCATCTTTATCAACATGATTGTTCCTAGCAAAATTGTCAATCGACGATTGGTTTATGTCAACACGATAGCCATTTGCAGATCCAAGATCGGTATTATTACTACCTTCATTTGCACGGGTTCCTAGTGAATTGCCAAAGAAAATATCTTGTCCACCTTCATTGGTTATAAAATCATTCATAATAGCCGTAGTTAACTTACCCTTTTCAACTTCTTCGGCAGATATATTAAAGCGCACATATGACTTTGTTCCATCATCATTCTTTATTTTACGGACTTTCCCTTTATTATTATATTCGCTTATGGCATTATTTAAACCCTTAATTTGCTGTTCGTTAAGAGAGCCCTTTTCATAATAATAGTTTGCCTTGATGATAAAAGGATCCTTTTCTGTACCTGTCCCTGTTATTTCCCCATCCTCCCCTGTTGGATCTATATACTTCACAGGATTATCAAATGTATAACAATATGGTGTGATGTATGCATATTTCTCCTGCATAGGATCACAGCTCATCCACAGGCTCAACCTCGGTTCATAGTATCTTGCACCATAGTAGTACATACCTGTCTCCTCGTCAAACTCCTTGGCATTGAAGAGGTAAGGGGTGTTCCAAGTGTTGTTGCGTTCCTCGATGAACACTTCACCAAATGGTACATATTCGATATGCTGTAATACTTCTCCGTCAAGGTTGGTGATGTAGCTACTGCTACCCAAATGGTCAGGATGGTAGTAGAACTGCATCTTCTCGTAATCTTCATTTGGTTTGAAGTTACCATTTGCAGACCTTGTGCGTGCCATTGCACGAGCCTGTTCCGCCTCCGGCGTAGCATCATTGCAACAGAAGCCCTGACCGTTTACGTAGTCGTCATTGTCCTTACCGTTATAAGGTTGGTCGAACGTCTTGTAGTTATCCTTAATGGATTGTAACTGCTGGTTGTACTTATCCTTGTAATTGATAGTCAAGCCATCAGCTTCATTGCCAGCGTATGGTATTTGTCTTGGGTCTGCACCATAAGAAGCCAAGTCGCCAAGCTTGCTGACGATTCTTTGTGAGCCAATGTAGATGTGCTTGGTGTACTTGCCACCTTGCCCTGCCACGAGGTATGGACTGACATAGAGACTGAACCTTGCCGTACCGGTGTTGCCTCCCGAGAACTCGGAGTTCACATAAATAGCTTCGTTTTCGCCTGATGTCTTCACTGTGCGCTCACCATCGGCATCATACCAATAGTTGCTCACAAAACCGTTCTCATCGACTGCTAGCAAGCGGTTCTCCTCGTCCCACTTATATTTCTGCTCGGTTGCCTTTTCATCTTCCTTGCCGTCTTTCTTTACACAAGAGGTGTTGATGTAGACAAGGTTTCCGTTGGCATCATAAGTGTATTTGTGTCCGTTGTTGATGTTCGTGCTGTCCGTCGGTGTCTCTTCCGTGCGGTAGTTGATATCACGCACATTGTCGAGTTGGGACTTCTTACCATCTGCCTTTTGATAAGTATAGGCGAGTTCATAGCCTGCGTTGAGCGTGCCCTCGAACTGCACACCTGTCTGCGAGAGATGTTGCTTCTTACTCGTGATACGATGCATGTTGTCGTAGCCCATAGATAACGTATAAGAAGCTGCTTTATTGTCCGTTCCCTTATAAGTACCTGTTGCGCTTGCCAAACGATATAGTGGGTCATAAGTATAACTATGGCTCATCTGTCCGCCTGCCTTGCCACTCTGTGGGAGCGGAGCATTGTTCTTAATACCGAGTACGTTACTCACTGCATCATAGCTGTAGGCATTGTCCATAATAATACCTGCCTTAGCATTCACCACGAGGTTCTGCAAACGTCTGCGTGCAGGGTCGTAGCTGTAGAAGGTCTCCGCTCCGTTACAATACTTCAGGTAGATGCGCTGCTCGAACTTGTCGTAACCTATCTTATTCACATAATCGTAGCCGTAAGACTTATAGCCACGCACATGGTCCACCTGTCCACCGAGGTTGTAGCCGTAGGTGACCTTTTCCTCATCGGGGTAAATCATTTCCAATAGGCGGTTATGGCTGTCGTACTTCCACTATGTGACGTAGGTTGCCACTGCCTGGTTGGGCACAATCAGCGTGCGTACAGTCTTCAATACCTCACCCATTTTACCATAGTAATACTCGATAGCGCCACTTCCGTCCTCACGAAGCATCAATCTGCCGATACGGTTGTGAGAAGAGTTGATACCACCGTAATGGTACTTCACGTTATTTTCCGGATGGTCAGGGTAGTTGATTGCCGTCAGACGACCGTAGTCGTACTCGTAATTGATGGTCTTGCCCTCCTTTTTGAGATTGGCTGTCTGCTTGGTGAGTACGTTGCCCAAAGCATCGTAGGTAAAGGTGGTGATACCGCTTGCAGGGTGATTTACCTCTGTACGACGATCGCCCATATCATAGACGGATGTCGTTACGTTGCCCTCCGTGTCTGTTACCTTGACCAATCGGTCGATACCATCATATTCGAAAGAAGTGGTAATCGTTCCGTCGGGTCCGCTGAGCTGCTCAGTCTTCACGGTCTTGCCACTACCACTGGTATAGGTTGCCTGACGATTACCCAACGCATCAGTTACAGTAGTTACGAGTGCATTGCTACCTGCGTCCGTAGAGTATTCCGTCTTGGTCTCAGCATTGTCTGGAAGCGTTACTTTCATAGCACGGTCAAGCACGTCATAAACCGTTACGGTTGGCGACACGTTGTCAAAAGCCTTGTTGAAAGTTGTCTTGTTTCCCACTGCTTCGGTTACAGGGTAATAAGCCTTAGCCACACGACCGAAAGCGTCATAGACGTTGCGTCCGCTGACAATCATCACGGTCTCGTCTTTCGGAGCACTACCCTTGGCAGCTGTCGTTACCACACCGTCTTTCTTCACCTGAACGGGACGCCCGAAGCCGTCCACGAAGGTTACGGTCTCCATATCATCGCTTGGGTGCTGTATGTCGTAATGCTTGGTCACTGCATAAGCAGGCGCTGTAATACCGTTGGTGCCGAAAGTAGCCTTAGGTTGATAGTCAAAGGCAATGATGTAAGGCACACCTGTTGCCAACTCATTAGGCCCACGCACAGCTTTCACACGTCCGAGGTTGTCTATATCCGTTTCATAATAGAAGTGGTTGAGATCCATACGGCGGAGTGCCATGCCATAGCGGTAGTCGAAGTTGGCAGCCTCGCTACGGTAGCCAAATGCATCGTCTACACGCTCCACATACATATTCATCACCGGCTCATAGCGGTAGGTATACCACATGCGCTGTCCCTTGCTGTTAGCAGGAAGCGTGGTCTTGATGATGTTGCCGTAAGCATCATAAGTATAGTCAGAGACGGCTTCGCTGCTTCCGAGTTGTTGTTTAATCTGCGTAATATGGTCGGCATAGTTCAAATCGTAAGTCGCAGAAACTTGATGATAAATCTTACCATCACCGCCCGTTACGGTTACGTTGGTAGGTAGCCCGAAGATATGTTTGTTATCATTGTGAGCATATTGTATTGCGGTTTGGTAGTCGAACTTACCCGAACCGTCAGCACCCAACTTGCCCTTATCACTGAACTTGTAGGACTTCAGTTCTCCGTGATAGCCAGTGAGGTAATACTCATTCCAAGCCTCTGAGGTGGTGATGCCGGTTGGCTGTCCCTCATACTGCTTATTGGCGGTATAGCGTAGCGGTACAAAGGCAGAAGCGCGGTCGCTACATAGCTTCTTCTGCTTGGTAAAAGTGTACTTGTCACCGTTGGCAGTGAGGTAGTAGCCGTCGTACTCATTGCGTGTCTCGGTGTACTTGTTGCCTTTGGCATCCTCTACAGATACTCCAAGCTGATTGCCCTGTGCATAGTAGGATAATTCTTTATCTTTATTATTATCAGTCATGTAACAGTATTATATCCTATTTATCAACCAACTATTCAACTTTACATTCTGGATATACAAATAAAACATATGTATTTATTGGTGAATATCTTCTGATATATTGAGGAGCATCAATTGATGTATGTTTCTTATTAAAAACAGACACATTCAATGCTACCAAAACAAAAAATATGGGTTTTTCCCTAAAAGAGTAAATATCATAGTGTTTTCGTTCTTTCTCCAATATATAATTGCAAAATCCTCCTATATAACAATTTGGTATTCTTTTATGTAAAGAAAATGGCAAATCGTAGTATATGTTATCACCTAATACATAGTGGGACGTATTTTCTATAAAGTAATTTATATTCTTCATGGGGATAGAATCTATTGAGGTATCCACAACATATCGTATATTTTTATATTCAATAATAATAGGATTATTAATATGAATTGTATCTAAAATAAATGCACTTCTCGTAGAAGTAGGAAGATTATATTCCACATTCCTATAGTTGGATATACATGAATTAAATATGATAGCACATAGAAGTGCCATTATATTTAATAATAAATAATTAATTAAACGCATAGCTATAATTCTTTAGATTTAATCTTACCTCGTTGCAAATCTTTTATGCTGAATGGAGAGTTATTTCTAAGGGTTCCTTTTCCAGCAGGAATTTGTCCTTTTTCTTGATTATATTCACTATTCACCTTCCCCTTTAGCGGATATTGTATCATATCCTTAATGCTACCTTTATCTAGTTCTTTATTCCGAAAGGAACTAGAAGACTCTGCTGTCATCAAACCTTTGCTTGAATGGACAACTCCCATTGCATGGGCAATTTCATGAGCACCGGTTTCTGTACCTTCCCGAGATTTTTTTACTTGAATATAATTTCCACCTAACGTGACTCCATTAACATTCTTATTTAATTTGTCATCAGGAACTACCTCAAAGGCATCATTAGAGCCATGGTTACTGGTGCCAACAACGGCAAAGCCGAGAGAACCAACGGATCGATTCAAGAAATCAAGACCATCGGCAGAGGATATGGTACTGCCGAACGCTATCGGATAGCGATTCTATTCTTCTATGGTGGTCTAGACATATGTTAACTCACACTAATTACAGTAGAACCCTTTTATTTATCGTTAGCCACTGGGATGTTTGCTATAGATATTGTCTTCGCCTCGTGGGGGAGATGCGCGATTATATCTATTAATACAATTACCACTTTAAATTGTAGGAAACTTATTTATCATTATATTTATGAAAAACATGTTCGTCTCCATCATCTTGATTTATATATATAAAAACGCTGTGAGGTATCTCCTCCTTAAAGATTATTAAATTGAGGATTCCAAGAACAGGCTGCCCATTCAAATCTTCTTCCATTACATCCTTTATATGTAAAATATTATCTTCAACTTTTACAAAAAAACCTTTGGAAAAATTTGAGTAATACCCTTGTCTTATTCTATTTTTATACACAATAATATTTCCAGATGAATGGGGACTTTCTTTTAGCCCAAATATATCTTCTTTTTTTAAAAAGGATATAGTGTCATTATCTGAATTAAGAATACTCCCCACAAAAAGAATTTCTGACTTACAGATATTATTTCTGTCTTTTGCTATTATAACAACCTTTTGTTTTATATGATTAACAATTTTATTTTCATATCTCACAACGGTCCTATCATATTTTTCAAAGGTTGTATAGATTGTGTCTCTTACAAAGCCCTGACTTATATTGTGAGATAAGCCTTTTGCATTATAATAGCTGTTGATGCCGCTTATAAAACAAAATAGTAAAAAAAATCTGTACATATATCTTCTTTTATAATCAGAACCATAAAAGCTATGGTTCTGATTGTTAACATTTATTTCATATGACTTATGTATGTATTCACCTTTTGTAGATAATTTTTTACTCCGCCACCATTATATCTCTGTATAGCAATTTGCCATCCTTTAAAATAGACATTTTTCCCGTCTGAACGTAGTCCCTTTTGATATAAAATCCCTATACCTGCATGAACGGATAATTGCGGTGTTGCCCCTCCCATTTTCCGAAGACCAAATTGTGATTTCGAATCGTTCCAATCGTTTGAACTCGCAGAATACCAAACATTTGCTTGCATAATATCACTTTTGGCATTATTTAAGCCACGTCCAGGGGCTGTTCCTATGCGAGTTTCTTGCATAATAATAGCTTTTACAATATCTGGATCTAAGTTTGGTATTGAACTAGGATTATTTATATAAAGTCCATTAGTATGCTTCGGGGTAATTCCCATATTTTTGTTTTGGTTGAAATAAGAAACTTCTGCAGCTATAAGGTAATCATATTTTTGATATTTTGACGAAGACAAATCAATATTGCCTTCATTGTAATTTATAACTCCAGGCATATCTGCTTCAATCCATCCAATGTGAGATTTTCCGCTTAGATTTTTTGTTTGAATATTCTTGGCTTTTAAATTGTGTACAAATGTAACATTATTTTTGCTTGAAATTCTTTTGGCTTCTGTCCCCCCTGGATTTACAAAAACAGTATCAGCTCCATTATAATCCAAGATTATGATAGGGTTTTGCAAACAATATACATACGGACTAGCATCTACAAATTTTTCCTGCAACGGATCTGTACTCATCCACAAACTCAACCTCGGCTCATAGTACCTTGCACCATAGTAGTACATACCCGTCTCCTCATCAAACTCCTTGGCATTGAAGAGGTAAGGCGTGTTCCAAGTGTTGTTGCGTTCTTCTATGAACACTTCGCCAAACGGTACATACTCGATATGCTGAGAGACTTCACCGTCCAAGTTGGTGATGTAACTACTGCTGCCCAAATGGTCGGGATGGTAGTAGAACTGCATCTTCTCATAGTCGTCGTTGGGCTTAAAGTTGCCGTTTACAGCTCTTGTGCGTGCCATTGTACGAGCCTGTGCTGCCTCCGGTGTACCGTCGTTGCAGCAGAAGCCCTGACCATTCACATAGTCGTCATTGTCCTTTCCAGAATAAGGCAAGTCAAACGTTTTGTAATTGTCTTTAATGGATTGTAACTGCAGATTGTACTTATCCTTGTAATTGATAGTCAAGCCATCTGCCTCATTTCCTGCATACGGTATTCGTCTTGGATCTGCACCATAAGAAGCCAAGTCGCCAAGTTTGCTGACGATTCTTTGTGAGCCGATGTAGATGTGCTTGGTGTACTTGCCACCTTGTCCTGCTACGAGGTAAGGGCTGACATAGAGTGAGAAGCGTGCTGTACCGGTGTTACCACCCGAGAACTCAGAGTTCACATAGATAGCTTCGTTCTCGCCACTGGTCTTCACTGTGCGCTCACCATCGGCATCATACCAATAGTTGCTTACAAAGCCGTTCTCATCGGCTGCCAACAAGCGGTTCTCCTCGTCCCAACGGAACTTCTGCTCGGTTGCCTTTTCATCCTCCTTGCCGTCTTTCTTTACACGAGAGGTATTGATATAGACAAGGTTTCCATTGGCATCGTAAGTGTACTTGTGTCCGTTGTTGATATTCGTACTGTCCGTAGGAGTTTCTTCCGTTCGGTAGTTGATATCACGCACATTGTCAAGCTGGAATAATGGGTCATAAGTCTCACCTATTTCCTCCACACACATAGCCTTGTGTATGGAGGAAAGATTAAGTGGATTATAGTTTTGAGCGTACATCAATTAGGCAAGCGGTGTGCTGTTAAGGATGCAGGTTTTCTTTCTCTTTGGGCTTTTCGTTATCGCCTTTCTTCTTTTTGACCACTCGGAGTTCTACAGATTTTGCTGCGTTACGCATGGCTGCTTTTGGCGTAAAGACTATTTTCGGTGCCTTCAGGCTGTCGGCCGTAACTTCTACCTCTGTGTCCATCATCTTGGCTGGCACTACGATGCGGAACGAACCGAGGTCTGCCAAATCCACGCTCTGTCCCAATTCGAGGGCATCGCGCACGATTGCACCAAGTCTGATGAGGGCATTACTCACATCACCTGCCGAAAGCGAGGTCTCACGGACGATACGGTCTACTACCATCTTGTTTGTCAGATGCTGTTGCGATACTGGCTGTGCATAATACACGGTCTGTCCCTTGCGCTTGCCGATAGGCTGCGTCTTTGATTTTACTTCAAATTCTATCATACTCTTTAATTGTTTATGGTTATCAACTATATAACGTTGTTCTTTCCTGTTTATTGCTTACGGCTTTTAATACCCATATAAGGGTAATGATGAACACCCTTATAAGGGTATTGCCTGTTACCCTTATAAGGGTGTTGGGACATACCCTTGTATGGGTAAGTTCAAATCGATTATATATAGGCTAACCAACGAAACTATCTTTCGTTTCAAATTTATAATTGTCAAAATATTACTGATATACCACATTAGCACATTTTACTATTTTTGAAATATGATAATCAGAATCATAACTATATGAAATCAAGAAAAAGAGACATCCGGTATTACTTACTAAATAATTAGAAGTCGTAAATTGCCCATTCCCTTCTTTCTTTATTATTGTTTTATAGTCTATTCCACCACTTGTTGCATTTAATATAGTATCTCTAACTACCGAAAAAAATAATATGGAATCAGACGAGCTAAAGTATTCACCATCTTTTTTAAAAAAATGGTCCTTCTCTGTCTTTGTTGATGATTCTATTACTATTTCCTTTTTTGAATATGTTATATCGAAAGATTGACGTGTATTAGAGGATAAACTTTCCCTCCTCTCACTACATGAAGATAGTGGCATCAATAAAGATGCCACTATAATCGATAGAAACCACTTGCTATTTACCAAATTCCCTTTCATATCTTCTTTGCTCTTTATCAAATTCTTTCTTTGTGGAAGGATATCTCTTTATTAATTCTCTTTTTACTTGATTATAATTAGAGACACCCACATGTTTTTTATCTTGTTTTGCTAAAGATCTATGATCCATATCTCCATTAGGATCCTTTGTGAATAATTTCTGTACGGCTTCTATTCCATCCTTTTCATAGGCACTACGAACATCATTTACAGAGACTACAAAACATGCTAGATGTGCAATCCATAATCCAAATTAATTTTTTTGATTCAGGATAAATTTAAATCTCTGTATCCGTTTTGCATACAGTTATTTGTTTTTTTATATTCATAGTTTTATCTATTTATAACCAAGGAACATTTTCTTTTTGAGAGAAGATTTATAATTACCATATATTATAATGACAACTCCCAATCTAGGGCATTACCAATACTTTAAATATCGTTATTCAAAGTATTCTGCAACATTCTGAAAGTTTTGCTTTTTTTGTCTATTTTGTATAATTTATAGATACTATCATAGCTGCTTATAACAATTACTGAATCACTGATGCTTTTTATATTATATTTATCACCTCCTAAAATTAATAGACTATCATTATATAGCGACCACTTCTCGCTCCATAATTGATCGCGTAGATAATATTTTTGTATTTTATTTCTATCAATATGCTCGTAAATAAACCATTGCCCATCTTTGTTAAAATAATAATAAATAAAATGATTGTCATCTTCATGTTCCTTTGTTTTCCAAAAGCAATAAGAGTCTCCACAAATAATTTCAGCACCACTTTTTTTTATGAGATTCACATGATATTATCCCCAAAAAAACAACAATAGAACCTATAAAATAAAAGTAATATATTTTACAGTCCACTAGCTTCTTGCCAGTGGACTGCACTTTATGTTTAAAATTGTATTTCATTTCCACCATTTAAATAAGTTGGAACACTATTTACCCCATTTGCTTTTAAAAGTTCGGATGCTTTTTCTATATACCCT
>NZ_BAIS01000053.1 GCF_000613345.1 Prevotella disiens JCM 6334 = ATCC 29426
ACGACTGTTGAATCTTTCTCGCCACTTTTTTTCTAACCCTTTGTATGTTTTGAAAGGCAGTAGAGAATGAGAAATTGCCCAATTCAATGATGTGATTAAAGTCGGTTATTGTAAATCTTCCGTATATATTGTTTCTATAAAACCATATATTCCACACGAAAAGCGGAAAAATGGCTTCGCTATATTGGCGTAAGTATTCTTCAAAATCAAATATATTTTTATCATTAAGCGTTACCGCTACTGTTACATCGTGCAGACTTCCAGCAAAGCATTGCAAATTTTCGATAGCGTATGCGTATGTATGAAAAACATAAGGATTATAGTTTACGGCTTGTGATGTTGATGTAAGTCCTTGCAAAAGATAGTCATAATCGGCATCGACACAGGCAATCATACTTTCTCCTACATTTTCCTGAAACAAATTCATTAGTACCGACTTCTTTCCACGGGTCAGTGTTTGCCGTGAAGGCAGCATAACTTCAAAATAACGCTCCTCATTCTCAAACTCGCTAAGGGCAGTTCTCCAAAAGAATATATCGTCGTATGATTCTACATACGCTAAGATTTTCTTGCGTGCATTGCGACCATTAAGCCTGTTAGCAGCTTGAATATACTCCGACGATAGGTTTTCTCTGAGTTGTTTCCCCATTGTTATTCTTTATGTGAATTAATCAATTGTGATTTCATTTACCTCTGTCACATTATCGAACCAGCCGTCCATGATGACCGCAGGGCTATGTGTGGTAAGTATGATTTGAACATTTGGATTCAAACTAAGTATCAACCCAATGAGTTTCTTTTGCCATTCTACATGCAAACTTACTTCTGGTTCGTCCATAAATAGCACGTATGGTTGGTTGTCTTCCACTAAAACAGTGAGCAAGATAGCCAACATTTGTTTCTCTCCACTCGATAATTGGTAAGGGAAAAGTGTTTCTCCCACTTGTGAGAAGCGTATTTCGTTTTCCGAACGTACTATTTTTTTGCCTGTTTCAGTAAACAGATTATCAATAATATCTTGGAAAAGTTTCTTTGGAGCCGAATAAGTTTGTGCCTTTATGGTAGCATCAGGGGCGCCACTTTGAAGCATTTCTATGATTCTGTTGCCTACATTCACTTGATAATCTAAGTATTTTCTTTGCAATTGGAATAACTGCCAATCAAGTTCGGTAGTAAGATTCAAGTCGGCTTTGGTAATACTTTCCATGTTCATTAATGGCCGGTCAAAGGAACGAATAATGTCATATCTTATCCACTTTGTATTTGGTGGCTGAACTTTTATGCTCACTCCTTTAATCATGTGGCTTGGAAATTCTCCTCCTTGTGATAGCCCTTTAATCACCTTATTTAATATGGTACTCTTGCCTACCCCATTGATACCACTCAAGATATTCACCTTGCGGTCTAATGTCCATTTAATATGTTTCACACCACCCCAAAGCGATTCTATTTCTATTTCTTCTATGTAATCTGCGTATTTTTGCATCGTTTTACGTTTATATCCGATTACAAATATAGTGATTTTCTTTCAATGTAAGTGTTTTTTAAGTAGTTAAGAAGATATAAAGAATTTACTTTATTCATAAGAATACGTAAGGTGAGCCTTTTTTAGGCTCACCTTACGATAGATTTGTAGATTACATTTTGATGTATTAGGGTCATCATTTAAATTTTACATACCGTACTCGGAACCTTGTTGGTCGTTTCGTTTATGTGGTAACTCAGGTGGTATGTAGATAAGTTCTTACTTAAAAAAACGCCCCTCGTTTCAACCAACGAAGGGCGCTAAACTCATTCATCACATAGTTACATTAACTTAATCTGTAGAAAAAAGCATATATTTTATTTTATCAGTCTAATCTAATTATTAATTCATCTTGTGAACTTCGATTATAAAACGGCAAAAATGAGAAAACCCCTATTCTAATTTTCTATTTTAACATATATTTGCTATAAATATTATTGATTTAACAAAACTACCTATTCTATTAACAAATATACGCCCTAAAACGCTATTTTATCTGCTTACTCCACTTCAAATATAGCGTGATAAATGGAAGTTTGTAAGTAGAAGTGTTCGAAAAAAATTAAAAAGACTGACCTGAATTTTAATCAAGTCAGTCTTTTAAAAGGTGGGTTCTAAAAATTAGCTTTGCTATATTTTGAGGAATTTATTGAATACAAATCGGCAGTGAACGAAGGAGCATAGTGGACTATGCGACCGAATGAACTGACTATTTGTATCAATAAGAACTCAAACGATTGTAAAACGTAACCCATAATTTAAGTATGTTTCTTATAAGGTGGTAATTTTTAGAACCCACCTTTCTAATATTATAGGTCAGCGAAACCTTATTTTCTTGTTATTACCACCTTTATGGTTTGGTTTTCTAATTTTACAAAATAGATTCCTACGTTTTGCGCATTGAGTTTTGCAATACCGTTGTTACTCATTGCTTTATCGATGAGCATACCATTAGCAGAATAAAGCATAACAGTTTCGTCGTTTGGTAGTCCTTCCACCATAACCATTTGACCATTGGCGTACACTTTTGTGCCATTTTTAACCATTGTTGTGTTAATGCCTTCAGTGCCAGCCCCTTCGTATGGTTTAGGCGAAACCATTCCATAATCGTCAATGTTTAAAGCAAGTACAGGCCATAGTTTGTCTTTTGCAATTTTCACATCACTTGCTAAGGCTACATTTTTTTCTTTATCGCTTGATGTTTCTGCCACATAAATGCCTTGCAAGTTGAGTCCTCCGTAGTCATCCCATTGGTCTGCATCGTATGCAATGTAGGTTGGCAACGACTTCATAAGGTTAGTCATGTTTGCTCCTTTTATATTATTGCGTTGCATTTCTAAATGACGTAATTCAGAATTAGCTGCCAACTTGATTTCAGAAATCATATTGTTATAACAATTTATTTGCTGAATCTTTGGATTTTGGCTCAAATCTAATGTTCCTTCAATCATGTTGTCGCGACAAATCAATGAAGTTAATAACGGATTTGCACTGAAATCGAGTTGCTTAATACCATTATTATAGCAACTGAAATCGCTTAATGCAGGAAGTTTCTTAAAATCAATATTGGTTAATCCTTTATTGTTTCCGCAATAAAGCGTTGATAATTGAGGAACATTGTCAAATTCTATTGTTTTTAATTCGTTGTCATCGCAATAGAGTTCTTTCAATTGTGGCTGATTGGTAATGACAATTGAAGTAATTTTATTCGTATTGCAATCCAATTTTGTCATTTTTCCATAGAGCGTAACTTCATTTGCAGTAAGCACAAGCTGTCCTTTGTCATTATAGGTTGCACCCTTTATTCTTATTTCTTCTTTTGCCCCAACTAACAATGCGAAGCTTCGCCAATGGCTTTGTTTGTTTTAAAAACAATTGTACTTTCGTCCGTGCTTTCTTCTATTATTTCTATGAAGTTTTTGTCCCATTCTTCGTTAGCTTGATAGCTTGCTTTCGAGCCTACTGGAACATAAAGAGTTGTGCCATAGTTGGCATACATCACGCCGAAAGCACCAGTAGCAACTTCAGGAGCTTTCACGGCTGCAACGTGCAATTGACGTAATTTTTGGCAAACATCTACTGCACTTGCTTCAACAAGCGTTAGCGTAGAAGGCCAATATAAGCGTTCTAAAACCTCCATATCACGGCATAGGCTGTTAGGAATGGTTTTTACTCCCTCGTTTATGTAGAGTTCTTTCAAGTTTTTAGAACCTTCAAATGCACTTTGTGAGAACGATTTAACGGTAGGCAATGTTCTGTAAGATGTTCTTTCGTCGGCTGCTGGAAAGGTAATGAGCGTTTCTGCTTTACTATCATAAAGCACATTGTCGATAACTTTAAAATGAGCATTGGCCTCGTCTATTTCGATTTTAGAAAGATTTTTGCAACCTCCAAATGGAGCTCGCTTTATTGTTTCCAACTTGTCGTTTAGCACTACACGCTTAATTTGTGTGCCATAGAACGCAGTTTCGCCTAAAGTTTTGAGCGATTTAGGCGCAACAAATTCTGTCAGTGCTGTCTTAAAGAAAGCACTTCTGTCAATAAGTTCTATACCATCAGGAAGATTAATTTCAGACAACTCGTAACAACTCATGAATGCCACTTGACCAATCTCTTTGATAGTAGGAGGCAATACTACTTTTTTCAATTTTCCAGCTTTAAGAAATGCCCCATATCCCATTTTTGTGATGTTTTTAGGCAATATTATGCTTGTAAGTGCAGGATAATATCCAAAAGTTGCTCCTGGCAAGAAAGTTGTTTCAGCCCCTTTATAATCGACAAGTGTAACATCAAGCAAGTTTAATTCGCTAAGCATCTTTGCTCTCTTCAGCGTAGAAAGGTCTGCATTGTTTAATTTTCCTACGATTGTAAGGTTTGTAACTTTCTCAAGGTCGTCGCCGATTACAGTTTCTAAAGTTCCAGGCTTGTCCACATTTACTTTTTTTGTTGTTTGTGCAAATAAGGTGCAGCAATACAACATACTAAAAAGTAAGGTTAATACATACGATTTTTTCATAATAATTTATTTTAGATGATAAATGATTTCAAATACAAAGATAAAAATAATGAAGTTAAAAACAAAATATAAGTTACGAAATGTAGCAATTTTTCAAAAATAATCAATAATATTGCATATATATAGTATGTTTAAAAGAAAATGTTTTTTCTACATTATTATATTATACCTTATTTCCGCAAACAACGTGAATTCAATATAATTTCAACATCACTAAAAATAAATATAAAGGCACTGGTGCTGGCAATGAAGAAAAGGGACGATTATAAATGAAAATTTTATAGATAGGAAAACAATTTCCTTGTCGAAATATTTTACTTTCGACAAGGAAATATATTCTATTTCAGACTACTAATCATATATGGTGCACCAGAAGTTTTTACTTTTATATTTTCATAGCTTCCATCATTCAAATGATAGATAGAGTAGCCCATTCCTTTATCAGTTGACATACCGAAGATGATGTCATTGCCCGACTTGCAAATGGATGCCGCCCAGCCTGTAGTTCCTGAGAAGTTCATCTTCTTGCAAGTCTTATCATAGAGATTAATCTCAAAAGGCTGAAACGATTTATCATGAACGTAATCTGGTGGATTGCTTGCTGCCCCAGGAATATTTAGGTATCCATAAACCTTTCCGTTTCCACCATATACCTTATTATAGGCATATGAAGTTTTACCTCCTTTTACACCCTCCAGATTTACATCTGCAAGGGTAAAGCAATAAGACTTGTCAAACTCCTGTTCTCCCTTCTTAATGCGCAAGAAGCCTTCCTTTGCCCCCATCTGATAACCGAACATTCCTACGCAATAGAAATAGATATCACCCTTCTCGTCCACAAACGGATCACCAGCAGGTGTTCCGCTGGACGACATCGTAACGCGACTATCACTAATAAGTTTGATTGGCTTGTCTGTTTTCGTGTCAATTAATGCAACATAGGCTCCAGTTTCGCAAGAATAAGCAGACTTCATTTCATTCAGTGACACATATAAAATTCCGTCTCTGATAACAGAGGCACATGGTTCAGGATTATTGTCACCAGAGGACTTTCCCAAAGAATAGTCGGATAAGTCTATTTCTCCTATCTTCGTCATTGAGGATGGGTCAATAATCCACACCTTTCCTATACCAAGGCAAGAAACATATGCCTTCTTATTGGATGCGAACGTGATGTACGTTGCCTTTGCACCACTTGGGAAAACCATAGTCATGCCCTCTTGGACGAGCTTGCCATCTTTTGGCGCATATTTGTAAAGGTGTTCCGTGTCAGTCACATATACCTTGCCACCATGTACAAATGAAAATGCACCCTTGGCAAACACCAAAGCATTGTCCGTATTGAGCGAACTGGCTGTCAAGTCCTTGAACAGACTGACATATGTGTTCTCTCCAATATTCACGCTATGCACAAATCCTGCCTCGGACTTTGCTGGTGGCGTTGGAGGAACATCTGGAGTGTCTTTACTACATGAGGAAAGACTGATAACACAAGCAGCGCCGTGGCTGCGACTAAGAAATAATGTTTCATTTTGACTATAAATTTTTGAAATGAATAATAAGAATTTACATACTCATAGCTCCTCCTGAGACTTTGTCTCGGAACAGATTAAAACGCAATTTAGCCTTAAAGGTTCTGCCTTGCAGTGGCATTTTGAATTCCATGTAGTTCTCTTTGTCAAAAATATTTTCGACCTCGAAACTCAGAGAAACATTGTTATGCCAAAATGACTGTTGAAGCCCTATGGTAAACACATCGTTGGAAGGAATGATCCATTTCTTACGTTGGTCGGGCAGTGTGCTCATTTGCCAGCCCCAATCGAATTCTCCGACATGAGAAACATCAACATAAACTCTGGACAACTCCGTCTTTCCCAACAAACCTTCAACGTGATATTCCATGCCATAGTTGTAATAAAATGAAGGTATGTTGGGAACATGCTTGTCATACGTAGGATTATCCGAACCTTTCTCATCGTTTAACCATTTTTAACGGTCTCGAATGTCCTGTAATGTAAGATTAAAGTATGCATAGACGTTTGGGGTTATATCTACCTTTAAGTCAGTATCGAAACCAAGCGTACTTGTCTTTCCTAAGTTTATATATATGGAACGGATGTCAGCGGGGAAAAGTCTTATCATATTCTTCATGTACATATAATAAAAGTTTGTTTCCCATTGCACACGAGTAAGCCCCAATAGATTTCTCTTGTCCATGATGACCCCAATGTTCAAATTATTTCCAACTTCTGGCTGAAGATTTACAGAAGGTTTGATACTCATTCCGTTTCCGAACAATTCTCCCGTATCAGGAATTCTCACATTGTGTGAAAACGAGATTTTTCCCCTCACACCTTTCCATAATTCATAGCTAAGCCCTTCGCTAAAGCCATAATACGTTTTGTTCACGTTGGTCTGCTTGGGAGCGAATACGTTTTCTGTCTTGTCTTTTGACAAGGCATCGCTTGTTCTATAGATTTTTGACTTCAGATAATAGATGCTTATTGTCAAGGAATTCTGAAAGCGATTATTAGAAGAAGCAAACAAATAACTTAGTCCGATGTTGTTTGAAGTCATTTTGCTGGGAAATGAACTGGGATCGAAGCCAAGGTATTCATTCATACGATCGTCCTTAGGTCTATAGTCTGAGAATACGAATTGATCATTCAGATTGAAAGTATGTCGTCCAAGTGTATATTTCAAGTTAAATTTATTTCGCAACTCAAATTGCCGGTCATGGGACTCGTTGAAAAGATTATCCTCTGTCTCCCCATTAGCTTGCGTGACCGTCCCATTCCATTGCGTTCTTGTAGTTGCCGTATCCGTCATGTTAGAACGTATGATGGGAACAACAAGTGTGTTTTTCAGATCCAAATCTTTGAAAATGAAATTTTTCTTCTCCATATTCAAAGTAGGCATAATATTAAGACTTTTTGTATAGGCATATCGAGAGTCAAAGTTGAGAGACTGTATGCCTTTCTTATTCCTGTAAAAAGCACATTCCAAATCCAGTTTGTCGAAGTATTGCTTTCTAAAACCTATGCCCACATGATAGAAGTCTGCGTCATAATAGTCGTTGTTTCGTCTCACCTTTCTGTATTCAGAAGCAGGTAGATTAGTCTCAAACACTGGCCATGACATCATATAATTGTTCTTGGATTTGTTCTTGAAGAAAGCAACATTGAACAATATTCCAGATTTTGCAAAAAGTTTCTGGGCACTTGCAAGTGTCTTAGATGTCCCGAATGATGCCAATTCCTGCGTAAAACCCACTAGGTCACATTCATCCTCTCGTGTCACTATGTTGATAGCACCTCCAAGTCCATCACCACCATATTCTGCAGGAACGATTCCTTTGTACACCTCTATGTACTTAATTACATCAATCGGAATATCGTTAATATCAAAGGAACCGTCAGGGCTATTTAAAGGAAATCCATTGATGTAGACAGCGACTCGCTTACCCTCCAACCCATGTACAGATATGCGAGAGGCACTTCCTAATCCGCCTGACTTTCTCACCTTGATGCCAGACGTTCTTGTGAGAATTTCTTCTATACCGCTTGAACGTCCCCTCAACTTGGCTCCATCTACGACCGTTACAGCCATAGGACTTTGCCGAATACGGTTTATTTCTGCCTTCTGTGCGGAGGCTCTTACTACAACTTCGTCAAGTGCACTCGCAGATGTTTCCAAAAAAAAGTCTTTCGTGGCATTACCATTTGACACAAAGGCTTGCCTCACTCGTTTATATCCAACAAATGAAATCTCAACAATATATGTTCCTTTTAAGGGTATATCAATTTGATAATTGCCTGTTTTACCTGAAACTGTTTTTTGTTTTGTGTTTTTGATTGATACATATGCACCAAATATTGGAAGTTTTGTATCCTTATCCATGATTTTCCCACTTAATGTATTTTGAGCAGCCAAAATCGTTGGACATAAACACAATATCGCTACGATGAATAATCTTTTCATAATCTTATTGGTTAATGAGTGCTTGCCATCCTGTCGTATTATAGCGTATATATTCAGACAAAGTCTGTTTTGCCTCTTCTTTGCCGATTTTTGCATTTGAAACAATTTCTTCTATAATTGTTACCCATATAAAAGAGGAAATCCGAAAGAATAGTGGTGAAACATTTGTTTGAAGTTGTGGATATACTTTTTGCATGTGGTCAATATATTCTTTACTTATTGCTACTTGTTCGTCGATAAAATTCTCACGGAAAACTTCCAAAGAAGTGTCTTTTGACTCAAAGAGCAGCAACTTTAATTCTTCTTTATACAAGAAAATTATTTTAAGCGTTTCTCTTAGCAAATCTTTTTGGTCTTGCATCGAGAAACCAACTTTGTCTATCTTGTCTTTTTCTATGTGATAGGAAGCCATTCTTTCATGTAAGACGGCAAGTAAAGGTTTGAGAACTGCATAAAAAATATCATCTTTTGTCTTAAAATAATTGTAGATATTACCTAAGACAATTCCTGACTTTGCAGAAATCGTGCGCATCGACGTTTTTTTAAAGCCATTTTTAATAAACTCATTGCGAGCAGCCATGACAATTCGGCTTCTTATTTCTTCTTTTAATATTTTCATCGCTATTTTATTAACGGACATTTTTCTGTTTTGTTCACAAAAAAAGCGCACCATTCTATGATGAATGATGCGCTACTGTGCTGTTTCAATTCAGAAATTCTTTGTATATGATATTTATCCTTTGTCATAAACTTTTTTTAGATGCTGCAAAGTTAGAAATAATGACATTTCTCCACAATACCTAAAAATAGTGATTTCTTATAAAATGCACCACTCAATAATGGGAGATTTTTTGCACCCAAATTAGAAAAACTAACGAGGCGGCTGTATGAAAGTCGTAAAATATAGGAATGCTTATCCCATTTCATGTTTTTACGCAATTGTTTTACGATTATTATTTGTATTTTTGCACTTGTTGGTGTTTTTCAAAATAGTATCTCTTGACACCCTTTCCATAGATGCCAAAAATCAAAACCTACTGTTTTGAAACGCAAAACAATAGGTTTTGAAGCGCAAAAGAGCCTATTTTGAATTTCAAAACAATAGGTATGACTTTTGAGGGAGTTGCACGATAAGCAAAGAACAAGGCTCTCAATTGATTCAAGAAAACGATAATAAGTGGAATAACAATGTGTTCCGCTTTCACAAATTCAATACAAATAACAATGGAAAATCAATATAGAAAAACGTTTGCAGACTTAATGGTGGGCAAAAAAATAGTCTATGTTCACGGCTTTATGTCGTCTGGGGCTACCCATACGGCTAAAATTCTGCAAGATATATGCCTGATTCTACGGTGATTGCACCCGACTTGCCCATTCACCCAGAAGAGGCGATGTCGCTTTTACGACAAATTCAGGCAGACGAACAACCCGACTTATTCATTGGAACATCAATGGGTGGCATGTACACCGAAATGCTTTACGGCACCGACCGCATCTGTGTAAATCCAGCTTTCCACATGGGAACAACCATTAGCGAAAGTAATATGTTGGGAAAACAAGTTTTTCAAAATCCACGCAAAGACGGTGTACAAGAAATTATCGTTACAAAGGCGTTGCAAAAGGAGTATAAGGAGATTACCGAACAATGTTTTTCGGGCATTACAGAGGAGGAAAAAAGTAGGGTTTACGGTCTCTTTGGCGATGCCGACCCGATTGTTCATACCTTCGATTTATTCCATGAACATTATCCGCAAGCCTTTCATTTTCATGGTGAACACCGCCTTGTTGAGAAAGCAATCTTCCATTTCATCATGCCCGTTATTCGGTGGATTGACGACAAACAAGAAGGACGTGAACGCAAAACTGTACTCATTGATTGGTCTACCCTATCAGACAATTACGGCAAACCAAAATCAAGTTTGTTCAAGGCTTACGAAATGCTGTTGAACCACTATAATGTTTACTTTGTAGCCCCTGCCCCAACCAACAATCCAACAGCAATGATAGAGGTGCAAAAATGGATAAAAGAGGTGTTCAGTGCGCCTGCTTGGAACCATGTTTTATTTGCTAATGAACCTCAACTCTTATTAGGCGATTACTTGATTTCTACCAATAAAAATGATGGTTTTATGGGGACAACGCTGCAATTTGGCAGCGATGAATTTAAAACATGGGAAGAACTCATCATTTATTTTGAAAGATTGGGAGGACAATGACCGAAGGAAACATAACAGCACACGAACTTTTTGCTCGCATTCAGGAGATTATCAACTTTTCTGATAATGACTTTTCTACACAAAATCGGCTGATACACGACACGTTAGTATTGGCTTGCCACGAAGGATTGAAAGGCACTCAACACGGTTTTGGTAACCTTTCTTCGCAAGTTGATAGGCTTTGCCGACAGCACAACATCACCCCTCAAGACACGGTAGCCATTCATTTGATGCGCCACCACAGCAATTCCGTCGCACCAATCCTACCTCAAGAACTCTTGTACGATTGCCGAGCATTGGCTATTTTCATTTCTGCGGTTTTCAATATGCCTATCCCTGCTTTTCTCGTTGGGAAGATTCCAAGCATTGGAAGGCGCACTAACTTTCAAATTGCCAATTATCGCTACATTCGTTGTACGGTTCACGCGTGGGACGAGCAAACAATTCGGGTCGGAATACTCAACCAAGAAGCTGGAGAAGAGGAGGTTATCGTAGATTATATCAATACGCCAGAACACATAAACCTAACTTATATTCGAAAAATCTTGCGGGAAGGAATGCAATTAAACTTACTGGATTGCAGTGTAAAACGGAAACGCATCGTGCCACGTATCATCGTTGTTGAACCCGATTTCCTTGTCGATATTTCTTCCATCGCCCAATGTTTTGAAGAATATGGACACCACCCGTTGCTCTATTTGGTCAATAGAATGCAATCGAAAGCGTCAAGTTCAGCCATTCTGTTGGGCAATTTTGCCAGCACAGCACTCGACGAAATCATCAATAATCCGCAATACGACATCACAGAAGCCTTTAAAGCAAACTTCCGAAATAAGGCTTTAGACTTTGCTACTTGCACCGATTTTAAACCAAACGAATTTATAGAAGACGGCAAAAAGCAAGCTAAAAACATTCAAGGTATCGTAGACGATTTGTTTAAAACCTACGATAAGCAAAAAGCAATACTCGAACCATCGTTCGTTTGCGAAAGTTTGGGCATACAAGGACGTGTCGATTTAATGACAACTGATTTTGAATTATTAGTAGAACAAAAGTCGGGAAAGAATTTTCATATTGCAAGCAAACGCCCTAACAAGCACGGCTCTATGTATTTAGAGAAACATTATGTGCAAGTTTTGCTCTATTTTGGCATCTTACAATACAATTTCAGTCGCAGTATACGAGCTACAAATATTCATTTACTCTACTCGAAATATCCACTTCCTGACGGACTTTTAGAAGTAGAAGCCTTGCAATCGCTCATCATGGAGGCGATAAAATTCCGCAATCAAGTGGTAGCAACAGAGTATTGGATAGGCGAAAACGACTTCTCAAAGCTCATTCCGCAACTCACACCCAACACTTTAAAAATAGAAGCGTGTAACGACCGTTTTTATGAACAATATATTTTGCCTCGTTTAACCACAACGCTTGCACCGCTACACCACCTTACAGCATTAGAAAAAGCCTATTTTTCTCGTATGATGCGCTTCGTTATCAAAGAACAAATCATATCAAAAGTGGGCTATCAAGAGGGAACTGGTAGCAGCAATGCCGACCTTTGGAACATGCCATTGGCAGGAAAAATAGAAACGGGAAACATCTACACAGGACTGAAAATCGTCCAAAAAGAAAAAAGTTCAGAGTATAGCGGCTACGATATTGTTACACTTTCTGTACCAGAACAAGGCGATAATTTTCTGCCAAACTTTCGCCGTGGCGATATGGTGTATCTGTATGCTTATCGAAAAAACGAACTCCCCGATGTTAGAAACGCCATTCTCTTTCGTGGTTCGCTACAAGAAATACATAGTAACACCATCATTGTGCGCTTGAACGATGGACAACAGAACCCTGATTTACTCTCTGGCGACCAATTTGCAATAGAACATAGCAGCAGTGATATAGGTGCTACAACAGCAATTCAAGGTCTACACACTTTCGTTACGGCAAGCAAAGAACGAAAAGACTTGCTTTTAGGACAACGAGAGCCACAAAAAGACACAACAATAGGACTTACAAAAAGTTATAATCCTACCTATGATGACATTATTTTGCGTGCCAAACAAGCTTCAGATTATTTTCTTTTAATCGGTCCTCCAGGTACGGGCAAAACCTCAATGGCATTGCAATATCTTGTAAGAGAGCATGAAGGAAAAGATATATTGCTACTTTCATACACCAATCGTGCCGTGGACGAAATCTGCGGAATGCTCGCTGACAACGAAATTCCATTTCTCCGCTTGTCGAAAGAATACTCGTGCGACCCACGATTTACCGATAATTTGCTTACCAATGCAATAAAAACAAACCCTACATTAGAGCATATTAAACAAACCATTGCAGCTTCTCGCATCATTGTCAGCACCACAGCAAGCCTCGCTACACACACGGCAATCTTTGATATTAAACACTTTGAACTTGCTATCATTGATGAAGCGAGTCAAATTCTTGAACCAAATATCGTTGGATTGCTTGCTGCACATAGAAATAAAAAGCAGATAATTAACAAATTTATCCTCATTGGCGACCATAAACAATTGCCTGCCGTGGTGCAACAAGACAGTAAAGAGTCGGCAAGCAATTCGCCTTTGTTAGAAGAAATACACCTTCCTAACTGTGCAAACTCCTTGTTTGAACGCCTCATATTGACCGAGCGAGCAGCTCAACGCACCAATTTCATAGGTATATTGCGTAAACAAGGACGTATGCACCCCGATATTGCAGCTTTTCCAAACGCTTATTTCTATGCTCGTGAGCAATTAGAATGTGTGCCTTTGGAGCATCAAATGGAATTAAAATTGCCTTATAACGAAGAAAGTGAAGATGCAATTGATGACTTTTTAAAGGCGCATCGCATGATTTTTATCCCTTCAAAATCGTGCCGTCAAGCTAATATTTCAGAGAAAGTAAATACAGAAGAAGCGCGCATTGTAGCCGACCTTGTGCGCCGTTTACACCGACAAATGAGCAAAACATTCGATGCACAGAAGTCAATTGGTATCATTGTGCCTTACAGAAACCAAATTGCAATGATAAGAAAGGAATTAGAACAGCTCCATTTGCCCGAAATAGAAAAGATAAGTATTGACACTGTGGAGCGTTATCAAGGCAGTCAGCGTGATGTTATCATCTATTCGTTCACCATTCAAAACCGCTTTCAATTGGAATTTCTCACTGCCAACACCTTCGTTGAAGACGGAAAAGCAATCGACCGCAAACTAAATGTCGCCATAACTCGCGCCCGAAAGCAACTCATTTTGACAGGAAATGAAGCCACATTGCGCCAAAATCAACTTTTCAGCGAACTGATTGATTATATAAAAAGGAAAGATGGAAGGCTGGTTTTATAGTCTAAAATCGTCATTTCAAGGCATAAAAAAAGGAGTACCGCTGTACTTATTAAATAATCCTTAACATAAATTTAGAATTATTATATCTACCTATATATCAATTAGTTACAAAATTTCTTTGTTGTTTCACTTTTTCAAATTATCTTTGTAGATACTACAAAAGTGTAAACCAAGTGTAAACCAGAGATAAAAAAAAGAGATATGAAAGTAACGGTAAAATTGTACAAGTCCAAAAAATTGGCAAACGGTGAAAATCCTATTGTGGTGGAATTATCACATAACAAAAAAAGAAAGATAATCAGTACTGGGGAAAGTGCCAAACCATCCAATTGGCTAAATAGTGGCAAGATAGGGAGTAGAGATGCAAGGAGTACCATAAAGAATAAAAACATTAAGGATGTATATAATACCTTATACAATAGGTGTGATGAGTGTTGGAACAAGTTGGGATTATATGATTTCAGCTTGATTTGTGATATTACTAAACCAATAATCAAAGAAAAAGAACAATCTTATATAGATGATGATGATGTTAAATTTACTGACTTCTATCAACTCATTGACTATAAAGCACAAACACAAAAAGCAAGTTCGTTGAAAAATTACAAACAATTGAAGAACTATCTAAAAAGTATATATGGTGATGAACTACCTATGAATAGTATTAACCAAAGATGGGTAGATATATTTCAAAACAATCTATCAGAAAATAAGAGCGTTCAACAACAAGCAAAATTGGCAAAATACTTCAAAATTGTATTTAATTTCGGAAGGGAAAATGATTTGATAAATAATAGAAAAGTAATCATAAACAAGAAGATGACAGTATATAAAGTACAAGGAAAAAAAGCATTAACACCAATTGCACTGAAGACACTGTTTGACCATTTAACTGCAGTATTATTTAGCCACAAACCCGAAAGAGATTACATTTTAACCTATAATATGCACAATGTTTGCAACGGGTTAATGGTGTATATGTTAGATTTTTTCTTTCAAGGTTTAGCTCCTGTGGATTTGGCAAATCTAAAGATGGGAGATTTGGAAATTAAATCAAGATTAAAAGAGTCAATGAAAAATAAACAACCAAACGAAATAATAAATAAATTCAAAGGATTAACAAAAGAAGAAATGAAAAATAAACTAAAGGAAATGAATAATAATGATATAAAATATATTGTTTTACCAAATGGTTTATTTCGAAAGAAAACAAGTTCGGAGGCACAGCTTGTAATACCATTAAAAAAGGAATTGGAGGAAATTTTGAAATTTTACAGATACAAAAAAGACGGTACACTAAAAGATAAGGATGATTTTTTAATTAACTTCTTGAGTAAAGACAAACAAAGAACCCCAAAGCAGCAATTAGAACGCATTTCCAACTGTGTTTCATTTTTGAAGAAAGGTATGATAAAAGAATTTGAAAAATTGGACATTGCTAATAATATAATGGATGAGTTCAAGGAGATGTCTTTGTATTCGATGCGACATACATATATTACAGTTGGATTAAGGAATGGTATAAATAAGGAGCAATTGGCAAGTATGGCAGGACATAGCGTTGATGAACAAGCCACATATTTTGATGGATACTTCGACCATCAGTTACTTGAAAATAATCTAAAGATATATAATTCATTAGTAAAATAGATTAGAAACACAAATTGGGGGTAGCCATTAAAAGCTACCCCCAATTTGTTTTATATTGTGTATGGTTATTTGTATGGTTGTTGTGTTTTTATTATTTAGCTATTTATTTGCGTTTTAACGGCTTGTATTGTATTTCCTTGTAAGTTATACCATAATACCACTACAAACGCTAAAAACGGCAGGAAATAGCTTTAAAACGAATTTATTGTTTTATACATCCTCCAATAATTTGAATATTTGTCTAATATATTGAAATATTTTGTTTGTTTGATTTATTAGATATTACACCATACAATATAAGATAATATAAAAATAGTCATATATAGCGTTTATTTTCGTTTTAAGCCGTTATTTTTCTTTCAGTAATAAACTATACTATAATATCATCATAAACGCTTGTAGGGGCAGGAAATAGCCTTATATTGAATTTTATTGTTTGTTTGTCCCTATATTATATATTTTATATGTGTATGGCTTGTTTTGTTTTTGCCATACAATAGATATTTATAATAAAGAAACAAAATACAATTATGATTGACGAAGATTATTTACAGATGATGACCCCATACAAAATATACAAGGTTGGGGATAAATACTTGCAATATTGGTTTGATAGTGGGGAGTTAGTAGATATAACGGAAACGGAGGAAATACACAGGGCTGTTTTGTGTTCAAGCAAATAATTATATATAAACCAATTAGTTGGTAAACGGTGTTTATATCTTTTTAGATATGGATGCCGTTTTTCTTTTTATATATAAAATAGGGTATGTACCAATTGGTGGCCACCCCTATGTACCAATTGGTGGCCACCCCTATACACCAAATGGTGGCCACATATAATAATAA
>NZ_BAIS01000052.1 GCF_000613345.1 Prevotella disiens JCM 6334 = ATCC 29426
CATTTGCAACCTTCCATTTCATGCTTACACATTGGCTTGATGATACCATTACCGTGTGGGCAAGCTATGACTTCAGCATATTCTGTATTGAGTTTTAGGATTTTAGCCTTTTGCTGTTTGTTCAGTTTCAACTCTTTAGCAAGTTTCTGTGTGAGTGCTTTTGGTGTAATTTTAGCTTCCTTTTTAGGAGTACTTACAACCATACCATTGCTATTATTAGAGGTGGCAGTCAGTGGTGAAGCTACAAAAAGCCCCATTGCCAATAGGCTTAAAATAATTTTTTTCATATTTTGCATGTTTATTTTTGATGAATTTTATTAAACAATCTGTTACTCTTAATATTTATGCGAAAAAAAAAGTTCCGCTTTATAATTTTCGCAAAGATACATTTTTTACATTGGAATAGACCGATTAGTAACAAATATTTATTTTTTCTTCACAATTTTACTGCACTTCTGCTCTATTTTGAGTCTTTTTTGGAGGGAGAATAAATTTATTACACTAAAAAAATCCCATAATTTTCCTTGTGGAAAACTATGGGATTTATATTTATTTTACCGTTTTTCTTACGAAAGCAGGAGTAAGACAACCTTACTTAACCATAACTTTGCGAGTTGTACCATCGCTCATCTTCACAATGTTCAAGCCATGTTGTGGAGCGCTAAGTTGTGTTCCATCAATAGAATAACGAGCTACTTCAACTGCTTTTTCATTGTTTACAGTTGTAATACCACCTGGAACAGCCTTTGTTGTTGATAATACGATATTGTCAATAGCTACATAAGCAGGAGTTGAAAGCAAACCATAAGATGTTTTCTTTGTACCAGTGAAATTAAACTTTACGCATTTAATATTCTGTCCTAAGAATTCAGAAAGGTCAACAGTTTGCCAATCTTTGATATATTCTACTTCTGTTGCACCTTTCTTGAATTCTACGAGTACAATCTCTTTTTCTTTTGCAGGAACTTTATCTTTTAGGGTCTTGTAACCTGCAATATGAAGAACAAAGTTGTCGCCTTCTACAAATTTTTCATCAGGCTCTGTACTTTTCAAAATATATTTAAGAGGGTAAATAGCATTTACGATATCAATACTCTTAACTTCAGCATTATCAGCCAATTCGAAACAAGCTCCTTGTTTAGAAACAATACCATAAGTTTTTGATTTACTACCACCGCCCTTTACATTTTTGAAATAAAGGTTTTTATAGGTATAGTCAGTTTCGGTAATTGCAGCAAAGCTAATACCGTTTGATGTTCCAAGTTTATACTTAACACTGTAATCATAGTCAAGGTAAAAGGTTACTAATCCTTCCTTGTAAGTACAATCGTAACGCTCGATATCCTTGTTTCCAAATTTTTCATATGGTTTTGTAGGTGTACCTTTCTTTTCACCACCATAGACCCCTTGATTGAGGGCAGCACCTTCTGGATTTTCGAAACCTACGACTACATCAACTTTTTCTTGTGCCATTGCGGGCATTGCTAATGTTGCCAATGCAACCAATGAGTAAATTACTTTTTTCATAGACTAAAATTTTGAATTGTTAATTATTAGATTGTTCTACATTCCTTTGCCCAAAGAAACATAGTTATGCTTTTTTCGATTTTCCTTTTTAAGGATTTTAATGTACATTTCTTGCAAAGATAATACAAAATGATTAAATTGACAAATTATAATGATATTTTTTTATTCTTTTCATGTCAAAATATGTTTTGCAAAAAAAACAAAAAAAACACTCCTTTAAAAGAGTGCTTTTTTCCATTATTTCCACATAAAATTATTTCTTTTTAGGTTTTCTCCTTGCCCAACCTTCTTCCGAAAAATCTGGCATTTCACCTTTTAATTTAGTGTTTTGTTGGAAGAATTGACGCCAATCACCATTTTCGTTGTCGTCTTTTGGTGAACGTGTATTGCGTTTTGGTTTGCTGTTACGTTCTTGACGATAGCCTCCAGAACGACGATTTCCATTTTCGTTATCGCTACGTCTACCACGACGCTCGCCATTGCTGCGACCACCACGACCATGACCACCTTCTTCTGCATCGTTGCAACGTACCTCACGTCCTTTGTAAGTTGCTCCGCTAAGGGCATTCATTACTTTGGTAGCGTCCTTTTCTGGTACCTCAATATAAGAGAACTTGCTCAATAAATCAATATGACCAACTGCTTGGCGACCATGAACGTTTTTATTAATGAATTGCATCACTTCTCCAGGGTAGAAACCATCGTCTTTACCGAGATTGATAAATAATCGTTTGTAGCCAGCTTCAGGAGTGCGTGGAGTTTTGCGCGTTCGTTCGCCACGACTGTTACGACTTCCACGATCTCTCTCTCTGTCGCTACGTTTGCCCGAAGGCTTTTCGATTTCAGGAGCATTAGCATAGTATTCCAAAAAACGATTGAAAGTCATGCTAATGATTTTCTTAATAATATCTTCCTTGTCTATAAATTCAAAATGGCGATTAATATCCTTAATAAATGGTTCTATTTCTTCTTCGTTTACATCAACTTTAAGAATTTCGTCCATTACCTTAAAAAGTTGCTTACTGCAAATTTCTTTGGCAGCAGGCAATGTTCCGTCTACAAATTCTTTTTGGATAATTTTCTCAATTTCCCTTACTTTGTAACGCTCACGAGTGTGAATAATCGAAATTGATGTACCTTTCTTGCCTGCACGACCAGTACGACCGCTTCGGTGGGTATAGCTTTCAATATCGTCGGGCAAACCATAATTGATAACGTGGGTTAAGTCATCAACGTCCAATCCACGGGCTGCCACATCGGTAGCCACAAGGAATTGTACGTTATGCTGACGGAATTTTTGCATGGTTAGGTCGCGTTGCTGCTGACTAAGGTCGCCATGTAGAGCTTCTGCATTGTATCCATCGCGTATTAGTTTATCGGCTATTTCTTGCGTTTCCACTTTTGTGCGACAAAAGATAATAGCAAAGATACTTGGATAGTAGTCTACAATTCGTTTCAATGCCAAATATTTGTCTTTTGCATGTACCATATAATAAATATGGTTTACCTTTTCGGCACCTTCGTTACGGCTTCCCACTACAATTTCTTTGTAATCGTTCAGATAACTTTTGGCTATTTTCTCAATTTCTTTGCTCATCGTGGCAGAGAAAAGCAATGTGTTACGTTCAGAAGGAATACCCTCGAAAATAGCATTTATACTTTCTGTGAAGCCCATGTTCAACATTTCGTCAGCCTCATCAAGTACAACGTTGTTCACGTTTTCCAATTTTGCTACACCTCGTTTCATTAAGTCGATAAGACGACCAGGCGTAGCTACAATGATTTGAGCACCCTTACGGAGTTGGCGACTTTGCATTTCAATCGATGCACCACCATAAACGGCAGCGACATGAAGCCCTCCGATGTATTTAGAGAAATCGGAAAGGTCGTCAGCAATCTGCAAACAAAGTTCACGAGTTGGACTAAGAATAAGTGCTTGAGTCTCTTTTTTTGTTGGGTCTACTTTCTGTAAAACAGGAATACCGTAAGCTGCGGTTTTACCAGTACCTGTTTGTGCAAGTGCTATTACATCATTTCCATTACCCAATAAATAAGGGATTACTGCTTCCTGAACAGGCATCGGTTGTTCAAAACCGAGTTCTTCTATTGCGTGGCGAATCTCTTCGCTAACGCCTAATTCTTCAAATGTTTTCAAACTTCTTTTTTATTTATAAAAGTCAGAGCGTGTAAGTCAATTGAAAGCCATAATATTTAAGCATACCAAGATAGCATGCTTCACCTAATATTAAAAACTTTAAATGTTGTAACCCACTCAAACTTTTGTCTATTATTACTTGTTCACTCAATCGTTGCCACCCAGCCATAATAGACAACATTCTGTTTGAACGCATGCAAAGGTAGTAAAATGATTTGAAACGCATTGATTAACAGCGTTTATTTAAGCTATTTTGGCTAAAACACCTACTTCACATCATGGTATAAGAAAGTTTTTTACAGAAAAGGCTAAACTTCCCACAAATCAAAATCTATTGTTTTGCGTTTTAAAAGCATATTTTCTGTCATTTAAAGTACGAAAAATAACTAAAAAGTTTGGTTCAACATGCAGTGTGTTGTATCTTTGCAGTATCTAACCTTAAAATATAAATGGAGATAATAAAATTTCGCCCTATTTTAAAACAAGTACTTTGGGGGGGCAATAAAATAATACCTTTCAAGCAACTTGATACCAAAATGGAACAAGTGGGCGAGAGTTGGGAAATTTCTGGTGTGAAAGACCACGAAAGCATCGTTTCCAATGGGCAATATAAAGGCATGAAAATCAATGAGTTGGTAGAATTATTAAAAGCCAATTTAGTGGGAAAGGATAACTACGAACGCTTTGGAAATGAGTTTCCTTTGCTGATAAAATTCATTGATGCGCGCCAACAACTTTCCATTCAGGTACACCCTACTGACGAACAAGCACAGGAAAAGGGCTTGAGCAGAGGTAAAACCGAGATGTGGTATATCATGAAGAGCGATGAAAATGCATCGTTACTTTGTGGATTGAAGCAAGAAATTACACCTGAAGAGTACAAAAAAAAGGTTGAAAATGACACGATTATAGACGCATTATGCCAATATAATGTGAAAGAAGGCGATGTCTTTTTCTTACCAGGTGGACGAATTCATTCCATTGGGGCAGGTACTTTTTTGGCTGAAATACAAGAAACCAGCGATGTTACTTATCGCATTTACGACTTTAAACGAAAGGATAAAGACGGAAAATATCGCCAACTGCATACGGAAAAAGCAGCAGAATGTATTGACTATCATGTGGAGAAGGATTACAAAACCCACTATATTCCCAAGAAAAACGAAGGTGTTGAAATAGCCAATTGCGCTTATTTTACCACTTCCGTTTATGAACTTGACGAACCAATGGTACTCGATTATTCGGAATTAGACTCCTTTGTGGTCTTAATGGCATTGGAAGGAGCGGCAATAATGAATAGCGGGGAAGGCAACCAAACAACGTTAAATGCTGGGGAAACAGTACTTTTGCCTGCCACAACCCAGACGGTAAAAATAGAGGGCAATATAAAATTTTTGGAAACATTCGTTTAATAGGAAAATTGAAAAACCACTTTGTTGTATCAAAATAATTACTTATATTTGCAAATATTATGGCAACAATGGACAATATAAACGGTGAAAGACGTCGACAAGGACGCATCGAAGTGATTTGCGGTAGTATGTTCTCTGGCAAAACAGAAGAACTTATACGCCGAATGAAGCGTGCAAAATTTGCAAAACAAAAAGTTGAAATATTCAAACCCGCAATTGATACACGCTATTCCGAAGAAGACGTCGTTAGCCATGATAAAAATGCCATTCATAGTACGCCCATTAACTCATCGGGAAACATTTTATTATTGGCTTCTGATATTGACGTTGTAGGTATTGACGAAGCGCAATTCCTTGACGAAGGGCTTATTGATATTTGTAATCAATTGGCAAACAATGGTGTAAGAGTAATTGTTGCGGGACTCGATATGGATTTTAAAGGCGTTCCTTTTGGACCTATTCCCGCCCTTTGTGCCATTGCCGACCAAGTTACAAAAGTGCATGCTATTTGCGTAAAATGCGGAGCATTGGCCTATGTAAGCCACAGATTGGTGGACAATAACCACAGAGTAATGTTGGGCGAGCAATTAGAATACGAACCCTTGTGTCGTGAATGCTACAAAAAAGCAATGGAAACAGAAGATAATAAAAAAGAAAAAGAAAAACTTTGATAATGTCTTCCTAAAATAAACTAAAAACTCAAGACTATGTTAGATGAAAAAATAACGTTCGACAAATTCATTCGTTGGGTACTTATAGCTGCTTTGGTTTTTTCAATTTTATACATTGTGAACTATCTTAGCCATGTACTCTTACCTTTTTTCATCGCTTGGCTTTTAGCTTATTTACTCAATCCTGTGGTGAATTTTGTACAACACAAAATGAAAGTCAAAGTGAGAGCTTTGGCAGTCATCATCACAATGCTGCTCGTTGTAGCGATTATTACAGGGGTGATGTACACCATTATTCCGCCAATGGTTGACCAATTTGAAAAATTGGGAGCGGTCGCAAATAGATATGTACAACAAAACACGCCAAGTAATAATCTTACGGCATGGATAAAAGATTGGATTCAAGAATATTTACCACAAATAAATGAATATTTCAAAAGTAAAGATTTCACTGAAACTATCAAAAATGCCATACCAAAATTGTTTACCGTTGTAGGGCAAACAGCTAGCATTGTGCTTAGCATTGTAGCCTCATTAATTACCCTATTATATCTGTTTTTCATTTTATTAGACTACGATTACTTAGTTAAAAACTTCGTACGAATCTTCCCAAAGAAACATCGTTCGTTTTGGAAAGATTTAATGCAAGATGTTGAAACAGAAATGAATAAATACATTCGTGGGCAAGGATTAGTGGCATTAACAATGGGAATTTTATTTTGCATAGGCTTCACTATCATTGGTTTTCCTATGGCTATAGGCATGGGAATCCTCATTGGTATCTTGACACTTATACCCTATCTCCACTCCTTAGCACTTATCCCAATGGCATTTTTATCTTTACTTGAAGCCGCAGACAAAGGACAAAACTTTTGGGTAGTATTTGGTACAGCAATTTTAGTCTTCGCTATCATTCAATTATTGTGCGATTTGGTCGTAACGCCACGCATCATGGGAAAAACAATGAACCTAAACCCAGCCATACTTTTACTATCGCTATCCGTTTGGGGAGCACTTTTAGGCTTTATTGGACTTATCATAGCATTACCATTGACCACTCTCATCATTGCCTATTGGAAACGTTATGTAACAAAAGAAGATGAAAATAAGCAAAAAGAAATGCTTATAGAAAATGATAACCCAACGTCAAATCATGCGGAAAATTAAGACGAAGAGAAAGAAAAAGCTAACTTGTAGATAGATAAATAGCCGATAGCCTTTTTCTCGAAATAGAAAAATTGAATGAAAGATTAAGGGAAAAATATTTTTTTCGACCTCTAAATGTGAGTTCTTTAAAAACATATCTTAATTTTGCACTTGTTGGTTGGCTCAACGTTTATTATTTTGCGGTTTAAAGCAGTAGGTTTTATTTTCGGCTGTTCTCATTTTTCAATTAAAAAACGTACCTTTGCCCTCCAAGAACGCAAACGTGCGATGAATATACAAGATATAAACGAACTATATGCCGTCTTGCCACAGGGCGGTGCTTTGATGAAAACAATAGAAGAAAAGTCGGTACGAACGGTTTTTCTTCAGGGTTTATTGGCTTCTGCCACACCGATGTTCTTTGCTTCGATAGCAAAGCGGTGGCAAAAAACAATGCTTTTCGTGTTGAACGACAACGACGAGGCTAGTTATTTCTACAATGATTTGAAAACCATAGCTATGCCCGAAGGGGGCGAAGGTAAGGTTGCGGAAGTGCTTTTCTTTCCTTCTTCCTATCGTAGGGCTGTGAAATATGGGCAGCGTGATGCTGGAAACGAAATTCTAAGAACAGAGGTTCTGTCGCGTTTATCGGTCATTGGCGAGGAAAAAGTAAAAGCAAAACTACCACTTTACATCGTTACCGAGCTTCGGCGTTGGCTGAATTGGTGGTGGCAAAACATAAATTAGACGAGCGAACATTGTCGGTTAGTCTTGGACAGACCATGGATTTAACCGAAACAGAGAAGACTTTGCGCTCGTATGGTTTCCAACAAACCGACTATGTTTATGAACCTGGGCAGTTTGCCATACGTGGTAGCATTCTCGATGTTTATTCTTTTTCGAGCGAATTGCCCTATCGTATCGACTTTTTCGGTAACGATGTGGACACCATTCGCACCTTTGAAGTGGAAACGCAGCTATCAAAGGATAAGAAAGACAAGGTAGAAATTGTGCCAGAACTGGCTACATTGTCGGAAGAAAAAATACCTTTCTTACAATTTCTTCCGCAAGATACCGTCCTTGTCATGAAGGATTTATTGTATATTCACGATACCATAGAGCGCATTTACAACGAGGGATTTACGGCACAAGCCTTGACCGAACAACTTGAAGGAAAGACCGAAGCCGAGCAAAACGAATTGAGAAAACAATTGCAAGCCAATCTTCAGTTGATAACGGCGCATCAATTTACCGACGATGCTCTCAATTTTAAGCGCATAGAGTTTGGAATAAATCGCACAAAAGACGAGGAAACAAAGGCAATAATCCGCTTTAATGTTTCGCCTCAACCTTTGTTTCACAAGAATTTTGAATTGCTAACGCAGTCCTTAAAGGATTATCTTTTACAGGGTTATAAGCTCTATATCCTTGCCGATAGCGAGAAACAAACGGCTCGTTTGCGTGATATTTTCGACTCAATGGGGGCAGATAGCGAAGCCGAAACCACCTCCGTAGCCGACAATCTTCCGTTTATTCCAGTGAACAGAACCATTCACGAGGGTTTTATTGACAATGATTTAAAGGTTTGTTTCTTTACCGACCACCAAATATTCGACCGTTTCCACAAATATAGTTTAAAGTCTGACAAAGCTCGACAAGGCAAAATGGCACTTACAATGAAGGAGTTGCAAGAAATGGAACCAGGCGATTTCCTTGTCCATGTAGACTTTGGAATCGGTAAGTTTGCAGGTTTGGTGCGTGTTCCAGCAGGCGAATCCTACCAAGAAATGATACGTTTGGTTTATCAGCACAACGATATTGTGGACGTTTCCATTCATTCGCTCTATAAAATCAGCAAATATCGCCGTGCCGATAGTGGCGATGCTGCTCCACGCTTGTCTGTTCTCGGTTCGGGAGCATGGGACAGATTGAAAGAAAAAGCCAAGAAACGCATCAAGGACATTGCTCGCGACTTGATAAAACTCTATGCCAAACGCCGCCACGAAAAGGGGTTTGCTTTCTCGCCCGACTCCTATTTGCAGCACGAGTTAGAGGCTTCGTTCCTTTACGAGGATACACCCGACCAATTGAAAGCCACGCAAGAATTGAAACAAGATATGGAAAGTGCGCGCCCAATGGATAGATTGGTGTGCGGAGATGTGGGCTTTGGCAAAACCGAAGTGGCTGTACGAGCGGCGTTTAAGGCTGCCACGGACGGAAAACAAGTGGCGGTGCTTGTGCCAACTACGGTGCTTGCGTTCCAACATTACCAAACTTTCAAGAAGCGATTGAAGAATATGCCCGTTACGGTGGACTACCTTTCACGAGCAAGAACGGCTAAACAAACCAAGCAGGTCATAACAGATTTATCGGAAGGTAAGATTGATATTCTCGTAGGAACGCACAAATTGATTAGCAAGAGTGTGAAATGGAAAGATATTGGCTTACTCATTATCGACGAAGAGCAAAAGTTTGGCGTATCAACCAAGGAGAAACTCCGCCAATTGAAAAGCAATGTAGACACGCTCACCATGTCGCAACGCCAATTCCACGCACGCTTCAGTTTTCTTTAATGGGTGCAAGGGATATGAGTATTATGCGCACACCACCACCCAACCGTTATCCTATCCAAACAGAAATATCAACTTTCTCGGCAGAAACAATCGCTGACGCCATCAACTTTGAGATGAGCCGCAACGGACAAGCATTTTTTGTGAACGACCGCATAGCCAATTTGCCCGAACTGGCGAGCCTTATCAAGAAATATGTACCCGATTGTCGTGTGGCAATAGGACACGGACAGATGAAACCTGAAGAATTGGAGGAAATCATCATTGGTTTCATGAACCATGACTACGATGTTTTGCTTTCGACAACGATTGTCGAAAACGGCATTGATATTTCAAATGCGAATACTATCATAATCAACGATGCCCACAAGTTCGGACTTTCCGACCTCCACCAAATGCGTGGACGTGTGGGACGTTCCAATAAAAAAGCATTTTGCTACCTTCTCGCCCCACCTTTGGCAGCACTCAATCCCGATGCACGCCGCCGTTTGGAGGCTTTAGAAACTTTCTCCGACCTCGGAAGCGGCTTTAATTTGGCAATGCAAGACCTCGATATTCGTGGAGCAGGCAATCTGTTAGGGTCGGAACAAAGCGGATTTATGGAAGATTTAGGCTACGAAACTTATCAGAAAATCCTTAATCAGGCAGTTACAGAACTAAAAAATGATGAGTTCCAAGAACTATACAACGAGGAAATGGCAGAAGGAAAAGAGTTTACAGGCGACGATTTCATTGACGATTGTGCGGTGGAAAGCGACCTTGAGATGTATTTCCCCGACAGTTATGTACCAGGAAGTTCGGAACGTATGTTGCTCTATCGTGAACTCGACAACATAGAAAACGATGCCGACCTCGATGCTTATCGCCAAAGATTAGAAGACCGTTTCGGTCCCGTACCCCGTCAAGGCGTTGAACTGATGCAAGTAGTTGCCCTCCGAAGAATAGGCAAACGACTCGGCTGCGAGAAACTAATCTTAAAACAAGGCACGCTCCAAATGCAATTTATATCGAATGCCGACAGTGCATATTATAAGAGTCAAGCCTTCGGAAAGGTCATTGCCTACCTCACCAAGCAAACTCGCCGCTGCAATCTAAAGGAGAAAAACGGAAAACGCTCCATGGTTATCAGTCAAATCAAATCGGTTGGCGATGCCGTCTTTGTGTTGAGGGAGATAGAAAAGGGGTAGATATTGAAAAAATGAATAGTTTCTGAATATCAATAAGTTGCTATTATAGCAAGTTTCAAAGGTTTTTGCAACCTATTTAAAGGTAGAATACGATGAATTTGTAGACCTATTAGAGTGGAATCCATAAGGGTTTCACTCGTTTTGTATGCGCTTTCACAGATACATTATTTATGAATTGAGAGGAAAGGTATATACTTTTAAAATAGTTTCCCCATAGAAAACTGAGAGTTTCAATAGGAGAAACTATGAGTTTTCATATGAGAAACTGATAGTTTCCAATATTGAAACTAAAAGAAACTATTAGAGATGTGTTCAAAAGATAGCGTTATTAAGACTGGAAAGCTATTGATTTCAGTTTGCCAATAGGGCTGGTTCTATAAATTAGCTTTGTTAGATTTTGAACTTATTTTTGAGGTCAAAATGCAAGAGAGTGAAGGAGTGTAGCGAGCTACACGACTGAACGAACTTACATTTTGAAGCCAAAAGAAGACAAAAGATAACAAAACGTATTTCATAAAATTTAATGATAATATGCGGTGGTAATTTATAGAACCAGCCAATAGATGATTTTAGAAACGAAACATGACGATATAGCATCGTCTACATGCACAAAGTAAAGATGATAATAGAGGTAATACAAAAACGAAAGAGCCTATTTTGATGCACAAAATAGGCTCTTTTTAAGTTCAAAACAATGGGTTTTAAATTATTTGGAGTATTTCTCTATTTTTAATCTTAATCATTTTGCGACTATTAGGATTAAACTTTATAGTTGAATACTAACCCCAGCAATAACCCAAATGCCTGGCTGTGGAACGTTTCCGTAGTCTACATAGTTGCGGTTGAGGAGGTTGTTGGCTGAAACATAAGCAGACCATTTGGCTTCATTCCATGATAATCGGCTGTCAAGTATGCCGTAAGTGGCATATTTATGCTTAACATTAGCCACATCAAGATAGTTTCCCATGCGGTGGAGCAATCGATAATTCAACCCTAAATCAAGTTTTTTATAAAGGTTGAGCTGTAAATCGGCTACAAATTTATGCTTCAAATACTCTAAAACATACTTACTTACAATGCCTTCGTGTTCGTTTTCATGCTGATTCAGATAACAATAAGCCATGCTAAGGGTCTTCAAAGTGCGCATCGAAGGGAACATTTGGCGGAAATTGAATGCCAACGATGCTTCTAAACCGAGGGTATTGATATGCCCAAAGTTTACACTTTTCCAAAGTGTTGCCTTATTTTCATCTAACGTACCATCTGAAATCCAATCGATTAAGTTCTTTTGGTGATTATAGAAGATACTTGCCTTTCCACTAATACCGTGTTGATGATACTTTATACCACCCTCCAAAGCCGATAATTCTTCAGGTTTTAAGTGTTTGTCGGCTTTGTGTCCACCTACGGAATAGAACAGTTCAGTGAACGAAGGCATACGCAACGATGAATGGTAAGACGCATAAACCTTCCACGCATCGCCTATTCTGTAGCTTGCATCAATGCTTGGGTAAACGCGCATTGCCATATCGGCTTGGCTATTTTTCACTGCTATAATTCCCGCAGAGAGTGTAAAACGATTGAAAATAAGATTATGTTCCAATACAAATTGCAAGTTTGTGCGATTTATACCATGCGTATAATTTTTGTCTGTACCATGAATAGGGTGCGAACGTTCGAGTTTTTCGCCCAAGTTGGTACTGACTAAATCTTCATTACGCAACTCTGCACCAAAAGCAGTACGCCCTAATGTCCAATCAAAGTAAGCATTCAAATTTACACCATACACATCTGTGCGATGATAATTGAACGCATATTTTTCAGGAGCATTACGGAAAAGTTCAAACCTATCCATGCTTCTGTTCCAATAAATAGAGGGACGAATATGGAATTTACCTTGCTTGTTCTCGGCTTGTATGGCGGTAAAAGTTTTAAAAGTATGCTCAAATTGGTCGTCAAACTTAGAAGAATAGAAAGTATTGGAACCAAAGTTCTTAGAACTCAAACCTGCATGCCAGCGTACAAGCATATTATTGTCGTTGTAATTTCCTTGATAAAAACCTTTCACTGTGTTGTAATCGGCATTCAATCCACCATTCTTCGCACGAGAAAAACCGTCGCTGCGTGTAAAAGAAGAAGAAAGTTGATTGTTCCAATGCCCATCTTTTGAGGTTACATTTCCCCTTGCTCCGATAGAAAAATAGCCATACGAACCGCCTTCAGTATGGGCTGAGAGAGAAGAATGAGGGGGAGTTTTAGTTACAATGTTTATCGCACCTAACAAAGAAGAAGTACCATAAACTCGTCCAGCAGGACCTTCGAGAATTTCAATGCGATCGATTTCACTTTTATCAACAGGGAAATCGAAAGTGTTATGACCTGTTTGCGCATCACCAATGTTGATACCATTGAGCAGAACAGTGATTTGCTCAGAGTTTCCTCCTCGAATGCTCACATCGGTCAGTGCTCCTAATGCTCCTTTCTGTCGCACATCAACACCAGCGGCATACTTTAAAAGGTCGTTTACACTTTGTACCGGAGCCGCTTGAATCTCTTCTCGGCTCAGTACAGTTACCATTCTCGCTTGCTGACTTTGTGTCAGCGGCGCTCGCGTACCCATTACGCTCACCTCATCGAGCATCACTTGCTTGTTGGTAGTTACCGAATCGCTCTTTGCTTGCAAGGCTTCGTTGCTTTGATTGCTTGCCGTTGCATGTTGCAAAGTTGCGACACTCAGTACACCAATAATCACTTCTTTGCCTAAAACAGCAAAGAGCGAATAGCCGTGATTAGTGAAGTGCGTAAACTTCAGCACACTGCGCATGTTAAAAATTGGTTTGTACATAATATATAATATGTGGTGGCAGGGTTAAAATGATGCCAACCAAGGTGCAAAATTACATAATTTTATGCTAAATCTACGTTTTTGTACATTTTTTCTTACAATAAACAGAAAGAATAAAGGTCAGAAGAAAAATAAATGGAAAGAATAGCGCATAGTTTTTTATAATGTATTACTTTTGCATTTTATACTGAAAATTTGGCAATCTAACCGATTTGACGGTATTAACTGAATATCAAAATAGAGTTAAACGTTTAAAAGACCATACAATGAAAACATTAATAGACCGTATTTTAAAGGACGGAAAATGCTATGAAGGAGGCATCTTGAAAGTAGACAAGTTTATTAATCATCAGCTTGACCCTAATTTGATGAAACAAATTGCCGTGGAATTAATTCGTCGCTATGCTTCTACCGAAATTAATAAGATTATTACAGTTGAGGCAAGCGGTATTGCACCAGCCATAATGATGGGCTTTTTACTCGATTTGCCTGTGGTTTTTGCAAAGAAAAAGAAACCTTCTACCATGGCAGATATGCTTTCATCAACTGTATTTTCATTTACAAAGCAACGTGAATACCATGTTTGCATTTCCAAAGAATATCTGACTCCAGAGGACAAAGTATTGTTTGTAGACGACTTTTTGGCTTACGGCAATGCTGCAAAGGGTATCATGGATTTGTGTAAACAAGCTGGAGCAGAACTTGTTGGTATGGGTTTTATCATTGAAAAAGCATTCCAAAATGGTCGTGAAGCCATTGAAGCAGCGGGAATACGTTGCGAAAGTTTGGCCATTATAGATTCATTAGACAATTGTGAAATAAAGATTAGACAATAAAATACTTATGGAAACACCAAAAGAACTCATCTATGGGCTTAACGACCGCCCTCCTTTGCGTGAAACTATCTTTGCTGCATTGCAACATTTATTAGCCATTTTTGTTGCAATTATTACGCCTCCACTCATCATCAGCTCTGCTTTGCAGTTCGATTTAGAAACTACGGGTTTCCTTGTTTCTATGTCTTTGTTCGTATCGGGTATTGCTACGTTCATTCAATGCAAACGTTTCGGCATCGTAGGAGCAGGTCTGCTTTGTATTCAAGGTACATCTTTCTCGTTTATTAGCCCTATTATAGGAGCAGGAATGCTTGGTATGGTGGGTGGAAAGATGAATGTTGAAATGGGGTTAAGCTATATTTTTGGTGCATGTATGGTTGCTTCTGTGGTCGAAATGTTTGTCAGTCGCGTCTTACCTTATATGCGTAAAATCGTAACTCCATTGATTTCAGGCATCGTTGTAACGCTTATTGGTTTGTGTTTGATTAAAGCTGGTATCAATTCGTGCGGCGGTGGTCAAGTAGCTATGGACGCTGGCACGTTTGGTTCTATGCAAAATCTTGGTTTAGCCTTATTGGTATTGGTGAGTATTGTCTTTTTTAATCGTTCAAGCAACCATTTTTTACGCATGGCATCTATTGTTTTAGGACTTATTTTGGGTTGTGTGGTTGCTTATTTCTTAGGTATGATAGACCTTTCTCGCCTCAATCCTACGGATTCTATTAATATTCCCGTTCCATTCAAGTATGGTTTGCGCTTCGATGTGGGGTCAATCATTGGATTAGGGTTGATATATTTGGTTACGGCAGTTGAGGCTTATGGAGATATTACTGCCAATTCGTTGATTTCAGGCGAGCCTGTTGAGGGACCAGTGTTCATGAAACGTGCGCAAGGAGGTATTCTTGCCGATGGTTTTAACTCCTTCTTAGCTGCGGTTTTCAATAGTTTTCCAAACTCAATATTTGCCCAAAACAATGGTATGATACAACTTACAGGAGTGGCAAGCCGCTATGTGGGCTATTTTATTGCTGCTGCTTTGATGGTATTGGGCTTATTCCCTGTGGTAGGACAATTGTTCTCACTCATTCCTGACTGTGTTTTAGGTGGCGCAACTTTGTTGATGTTCGGAACAGTAGCAGCTGCGGGTATTCGCATTATTGCCGCAACCAAGATAGATAGAAAGGCTACTTTGGTTATGGCCATTAGTTTCGCAATGGGTTTAAGCGTAGAATTGGTGCCTGATATATTAAGTAAAATGCCCGATGTGATACACAATATTTTTTCAAGTGGCATCACAATGGGTGGTTTAACAGCCATCATTGCTAATGCAGTTATTCGCATTAAAGATTAGGAACTTAGGGTAAAGTTTTAGGACTTTACCCTTTTTTGTTTCCGCTTTTATCCCTATCTTTGTGGCATAATAAGAAAAAATAACGAGAGTTTCACCAATATATACAAAAGATAATGGCAAAAAACAATAAAAAGCATAAATTTACAAATTCTTTAACCTTTAAAATACTCTGCGGAGTAGTGGTTTTGTTTGTATTGGGATTGCTTTACAATCTCGTCATTGCGGGTAACGATGAAGTAACCGAAGAACAGGTGCAAGAAGAACAGCAGCGCAATGCTACATTAGATACGTTAGATGTTATCGGTGATTATCTTTGGCCTAACCAAAAGCCACGAGGGGAGGATTTATTGACCGATAAGGAAAAGGCAAAGCAAGCCGAAGAAGCTAAAAAGGCTGCCGAAGAAGCTAAGAAGAAATCGACCAATGTTGCTGAAAAGCAAAGCAACGACATAAATATAGAGAAAGATGCCGCCATTCCGCTGCCTGCTCCCGCTGCCGACCCTGTGTCAAAGACTGAGTCAAAAGCGACATCTAACCCTACTATCGAAAAGGTTTCAGCACCAAAGATTGAGCAAATAGAACAATAAAGGGAATATTAAAAGAAGGAGGAAAATATGAAAAAGTTATTATTTCTACTTATATCAGTGCTATTTTTAGGCAGTTGTGCCACCATTTATCGCGATTCTGAAGGCAATATCGTATCAAAAGAAAAAATGGAACAACTGAAAAAAGCTGCCGTATATGGGCATTTAGACGACCAACGCTATCGCATTTTTGTTGATAAAATACACCCAATGGGTTACCCTACACGCACACTGACAAGCGATTATGTGGTTGAAGTAAGTGGCGACTCTATTGGTTTATCGCTCCCATATATGGGTAAGGTTTATCGTGCGCCTATTGACGGTATTATAGATTGGCAATTTATCGCTCCAATCAATTTCTATAGTTGGTCAAAAATAAAGAATGGCGCCCAAATAACTATTACCACGCAACATGAAAATGAGAACTTTGAAATCCAATTGGATATTTATGATAATGCTAAGGCTTACATTAATATAAAATCAAACTTTAAGAGTGCCATTGGATATTCGGGCGAAATGCAACTCAACGACAAGTTTATTCCGCATAGGAAGTAAGAAAAATTCTGCAACAAAGTGGGTTGATTAATCCGCAAAACTATTATTTATCCT
>NZ_BAIS01000051.1 GCF_000613345.1 Prevotella disiens JCM 6334 = ATCC 29426
GTGGTATCGACATAATTCTCTTTTCTGTATAATGTTCAAATGAATCCTTTTTCGGTATATATTGTCTGATTAGTTTATTTCTTAATATTTTTACATGTATATACCTTTTCCATTTGTCGTAATTTTGATTTACAATCAATCTGTCACCACACATTCATCCAACTTGTCAAAAGTCGTATCAATAAACGTGTAGCCTACCCATTTACTTGCATCAATAGACTGAAAATCTGCATATTGCTTGCGCACATACCGCAGTTCAAAAGCCAAACGTAGAGCCTTACTTTCCGTATCATCTTTATCCGATAGCTTTGCTTCTTTGCTCGTAATGGTTCGTACTTTGACAATCTCGTACACATCACGCACTCCATGCCCTTTGGTATAAGGCATAAAGAAGTGAAGGTCTTGCAGGGCGATGGTTGTTGGGAACTGTTTTCCTGAATAATACAAGGTCGCAGTTCCGTCCATAAATGCTTGAAACAACCTATTGTCCTCTTTTACCAATCCAATAAGTACACGGTTGCCTACCTCCACATACGCACCCTTTTGCGGTATGACATGAGCAATGGTTTCGTATGATTTGGTATGTATAAGTTCATCAATGAAATTCTCCAAAAGTTTTCTGTTCTCTACATCCTTAGGACGAAGAGGAAAAGCACCGATATTCACTTCCTTGATGGTTTTATAGAACTTCGACACCGCCACATCGTTTGGCTCACCATAACCGGGGAAGAGGATGTATCCGCCAATGACTTCTTTTTTCAACGTATTAGCGTCATAGTCTTTATAGTATATGGCGTCACGATAGCGGTGCATCTGGTTGATGGCATCCTCCGGCGGTACATCCACGCCCTTGTCCTTGCTGTCTATGCGATATTTCGCATCAAAGAGATAGGTCATCTTCATGCCTTGCTGCAAATCGTTCTTGGTGAGCTGCAACACGATGTCTGGTTTCTGCGGCACGGTCGGCACAACCAGGTCTTTCATGCCCACATTGTCGTTTTCCTTGTCGGCGTTCTTTGGGTTATATACCAATTCTGCCAACTCCACGCCATCTTTGCGGAACAATATGCGTGAATGCTCGCCTTTGCCAAGTTCCCATGAAAACACGCCGTTCATCTCCATACGGTTGCGATGTTCTACGTCTTCGTTGTCAAGATGCAGTTGTGCCTTTACGATATGGCTCACCTCAATGAAACACCATATCTCATAGAGCGTTGCTATATCCTTTGTCTGCAAGCGATACAAACCGTCATTCAGCGAATAGGCTCTTCTAAGCAAGTTCCAAGTACGGTACACTTGGCTATAGCCACTGCCTTTTGCAGTACCATGCTCTCTTGGCTTATTCCCTTGAACCTTCCTATTGTTCTGAAGAAAGGATGATGCTGTAGTCGTTTCAATGTTTCTGAGGTTGTAAGCATGGCAGCCTTCATCGTGTCCGAAGCTGTCTTTACCGCCTCAATGCGTTGGCGCAGATCCTCATACCGCTTGCTTATCTGATGAAGTGCAAATTTCAAGAAGCGGTTCTCTTGCGTGTCGTTCGATAGTATATGTTGCTCCACACGATATAGGTAGGTTGGCTCTTTGCGATGTTCTGCCAGTCTGTTCTCTATGTTATGGGGAGTTTGCTTCAGTTTGTCCGCCCTCAGATACACCTCCTCACCGTGAAGTCTGTGGCGAGGTCGGTCAATGATGCTTTTGCAGGCTTTTATGAATTTCTGTTGTTCTCCCTCAAACACGCTCCACCAGACTATATCGGGATGCTCGCCGTTTTGGTCGGGCGAGAAACCATGAAACGTGCGACGCATATAGTCCAACGACAACATGCGGTATTCTCGCTCTATATCCTCCACGATTGCGCGCCAATGTTCGTGATAGTCGAGTTTCGTACTCAGAACTTCAAAACCGAAACGGAAGGTTCTTATCTCTTTCTCTGCCTTATATATAATCTGTATCTCGCTTCGTCCTATCTCATTCTTGTAGTTGATGAAACCAGCCAAGATGTGGCGACGAAAGGAGAAACGGTCGTTGTCGTTTTGCAAGATGGAACCAAACTGAGCGTCTTTCACATAGTCTTTGAACTCTATCCAAATGGGATAGTCGGCATTGTCGAAAAATGTGGCGGGGGTAGGAACGCCCTGCTCAATGTCTATTTCATGGTCGGCATTCAATGCACGTTTTACAGACACGACACCTTCCGACCAAGAGTAAGTGGAGTAGAGCTTTTCTTCTCCAACGTTGTTCTTGGCATTTTTCCAAATGTCGTCGAATTTCGTACATTCGACAATCATTGTGAAATCATTATGCTCAATAGTCAACAGTTCCATCAGTATTCTCTTCTTAGCTCCAAAAACTTGTGTAACCCGAAACAAGTTTATCTTTCATCTCCTTCAGTTTCGCCAAAGATATGGATTTGACAATATTCTCCTCTCCCGATACTGCCTTCAATCCTTCTTCGACAGTCTTGCTTAAACTATCAAGGAAATTGTCGCTAACTTTTGTGTCGTCACCCTCAATGCGCGATAAAACTTTCATGCTGGTAATCTCGTCCAAGGCACGAGCTATGACATAGCCTTGCTCCAAATCATTGCCGTTTTCGTCTTTGCAATACGGCAAGTTGTTCACCACATAGAGCAGAAACTCGTTACGGGTGCGGTAGGCTATCTTGAATGGAGTACCTTCCAATACGTCATTTATCTTTTGCAGATAGCGAAGTGCAATGTCGCAAACATCGGTGTTGTCGTTGTAAATATCCACGCCTTCCACGGCAGAGCCGACAAGTTCTGCATTATCCAACTTGCCGATACTTTCGTGACGTTTGGTCAGACCGCCATACAAATCCACCTCGTTCATTTCAATAGTCATGGCACGATCGAGCACCTTGCGAGAGAACGAGAAAGTTGTCTCGTCCATATTCACCGTACCCACAACTATGAGGTTTTGAGGAATGCAGATACCTTCTTCCAAGAAACGATTACGCACATTGTCTTCATTCGTCAGTTCACTTGTAAGCACCCTATACCAATCTTCTGCTGATTTCTCAAGAATTGGGTCGGTTGTTACGGTACCCTCCTCATGGCTCTTGCGAGACTCTATCACGCTTAGATATTCTGCAAAGTATTGCTCTACTGGTGCAAGGTTCATCTCGTCCAAGCACAGGAAATATGGAGTTTCCACATCTTCCCATGCTTTGGCGATGAATTTCAAGAACTCACCTGCCACGAACTCCGCCTTTCCACTGACACGGCTCACATAACCAATCAAGTCACTTGAGTCATGCCAATTTGGCTTCACCTGCACCATCTGGAAGTTCTTTGGCTTTTGTGCCTTATATTCATCTGTGCCTTCTTCCCAACATGCTCTTGCCAGCTCTCGTACTATTCGGCTTTTACCTGTTCCGGATATTCCGGCAAGCAGGAGAAAAGGTTTGGACTTGATGGCGGTGATATAGGGGCGATAATAATTATATATAGAATCTGCTAAGTCAAATCCTTTTCGAGAATTTTCTTGGTAGGATATTTCTAATCCATTGTTAAACAAACAAATAAAGTTGTCATATAACAACTTAGGAACATAATACAAGTTATATTCTTTTGAATTCTTTTTGTATAGAGCAAAATAATCTGTCAGATTAGATGTGGTTAAATGTAATTTGTTGATAAAGAAGTCTTTTATCTGCGAATGACCATTTTCTCCATTTGCATAAGCTTTTCTATCACCACGAGTATTGACGTCTGACAATTTAAGTTCAATTTTAGTATTATCAAGGGATTGTTGAGAATTACTCAAAGCCTTAAAGGTTAATTGTAAAGTTATCTCTTCAATAGAATTATCTATTTCAAAGAACTCTTGACACCAACCTTTGCCCATTTCGAATTGTTTGCCACCATTATCAACTAAATCATTAGCTCTAAAACGTTGTGTCTTTAAAGAATTTGCATTCATATTTATAATAATTTGCCCCATTGTTCTGCCACAGCTTTGGCAAAACCAGGGAATGTTTTACTTCTAAGCCTTCTTCTTTCTTCTGTAGATATTTTGGTGTTAAAAGAATCAGAATACCACTTGGGCAAAGAACGCCCACTTGACAGTACGACACGCTCACCCGGGTCAACTATGTCCGTTGGCACCAATGGCGGAAGATTGTGTAGCCATAAACAAGTCTTTTTGGAAGCGGAATCGCCAAACCAAAAAGGTTGAACAATTTGGTCTGGCTTACGATAAACTGTATTCATGCAACCTACAGGGTTTTCGATAGCCCAACGCTTTACGTTCGTTTTTGTAAATTGCATAAAGAACTCTTCTGCTTCCGTTTTCATCTTTCTTCTACCTAAATGATGTGGATGCTCCCTTCGTTGATCTATAGGCAAATCTGCATCATCTGGATGGTATAGCCATCGAGCACCACTTACAGATAAATATGTACAAGGTGGATGAGCTATCATCAAGTCCCATTCTTCACCATTTGGCAAAAAATATTCCTCCCCATTTTCTAATTTTCCACCATGATTTGGAATTACCAATAAAACATCTTGCATAAAATGCCATTCTGGATGTCCACCGCTGCATTCCAAAATATCACAACTGTACGCATTATGTCCTTTTTCTCTGAAAGCTTTACATATTGCTTGGCTTTCTTCACATGCTATTAATATATTTGCCATTATTGACTAATTACCGTATATATAGATTCTGCTATTGCTTTTGCAAAATTGACAGGCACTGCATTACCTATCATTTTATAGCAATATGCCTTATTTCCAATAAACTCAAAATCCTTTGGAAAAGACATCAACATTGCAGCCTCTCGTATTGTTATAAATCTTGCTTGTTTAATATCTGGATGGATGAACATAAATCCATCCTTTTGTAGATGAGCTACTACAGTTGGAGAAGGTTTGTTCCACTCTAAATTTCTATATTTCCGATACAAGGTTTTTTTTTCTGTAACCTTTTCATAGAAATCTATAGCCTCTTTTTGAGAACATTTATTCATATCATTTGCAATCCATTCTCGAAATACATTGATGTCCCGAGAACTACAATGCCGTGGCATATGAAATATATCGGAGCTATCTGTAGCATAATGAGAAACATTTTTTCCTTTAACCTTTTCTATTTTGTCCATAGGATAAATAGGAGGGAGATTGCCTATTGCATCTCTTACTGTATAATGTTTTGAACTCTTATTCTTTGATAAAGCCTTATAGAATTTCTCTATCGAGAAATCTGAATCTATCTTAACACCACATAATATAACCCTCTTCCTGTTTTGTGGCACAGAAAAATCATATGCATTATAAACAGCTTCTTTGAATTTATCAGGGCTTAGAATTAAATATCCTATATCTGTAACAGCTTTATAAATACGCTCAACAACAGGTTTTCCTCCTGGTTTTGCACTTAGCATACCTGTCACGTTTTCGAAGATAAAAGCTTTTGGTTTTATTTCATCCACAACTTTAACAAAACTCTCAAACAAATAATTTCTATAGTCATCTTGCATAGAGTTTTTGTCAGTTGCTCGTCCGTGAATAGAATATGCTTGACAAGGAGGACCTCCAATTATTAAATCAATAGTCTTTTCATTAAGCATATGTTTTAATCCCTTTTGAGTTTCTTCCGAATTATACTTTGCATATTGTTTTATGGATTCTTGTGTCCAATTGCCATATAGTAATTCATCAGTTCTTTGAATGTCAAAAAGGATTACCCTCTTTTGTGCTTGCTCACAGGTTTCATTCCATTTTTTGACAAGGCGATTTCGCAGAGTCTGTACCATAGGATATTCCCATTCTATATGAGCCAATCCCTTAAAATGTCCAGATTCCAAAAAGCCTTCAGACAAGCCACCACAGCCTGCGAATAAGTCTATAAATGTATATTGCCTTTTTTTTACCATTATTATTATTCAGCCCAATCTTTAAATTTATCTCTCACTACCGGCAAAAAATTGGTTTGTGCAAATGCGATTTGTGGTTTACGAGGGTCGCCATTTTGAGCGACAAGGTAGCAAGCATAGCGTGTTAGCATAATGTCATCTATCTGACGCTCAGCACCAGAACCGATAACAACCATTTTATTGACGTCAATAAAATGGTCTTCTACATTTTGTCCTACATTTACACACGCTTCTTTGGCTTTGTTTATTACCTTTGTGAAATTTTGCCAAAGTTTATATCCTAACAGAGAACACAAATCTCTTGCACTCCAACATTCTACATCATTGAGAGCGCATGACACTTGTTCAAACTGAGAGAACAATGCTTGTATTTCTTCTTTTTTCATTTTGTTTCGTTCTTGAATTCTTCGAACCGCACTAAGTCGGTCAGTTCCACGTCTAATATTTTGGCAATCTGCATTAGATTACCTAAATCAGGCTGACTTGAATTGGTGCACCATTTTGATATGGTTGTTTGGTCTTTACCTAATTGTTCAGCCAACCATTTGTTTGTCCGCTGCTTTTCTGCAAGAACTACTTTTAGCCTATTTAAATTTTTACTTGCCATATAGTAATCATTTCTCTTGGCAAAGATACTGCTAATTTCTTTATATAAAGAAAATCTAAATAAAATTTATAGCTTATTTGCAACAAAATGAATTAAATTCTATTATTAAGCATAGGTAAAAGGCGAAAAGGTGCAATCCTTACGTCCATTGTCCTAATTGAATGTGCTGAGTTTGGATAGATTATGCAGGAGGTGAATTGGATATGTTTGAAGTTGGTGTTGCTTTTGGTTGCCTGGGATATTTGATAGGGTGAATATTAGTCAAATATTTTGTTAAAAAAATTATTAATCTAAAGTAAAAACTTTGCAGATTAAGCTTTATTTGTTATTTTTGCATTATAATAGAGTAGCTTGATTTTTTTTGAGTTTGCTCTCAAAAAAGAGTATATTTGGCTGTAAAGCCTTAACGCATAACATTTATGAACAATATTTTTCATGGCTTGGGTATTGCTTTGGTAACCCCTTTTAAGCCGAATGGTGAAGTTGATTATGAAGCATTAAGAAGGCTTATTGATTATCAGTTGGATAATGGAGCTGATTTTTTTGCTATTTTGGCAACCACTAGCGAGAGTCCTTGTTTGTCAGCTGAAGAAAAGGAAACAATAGCGCATACGATTATTGACCATGTTGCTGGTCGTGCTCGTATATTGAAATATTGTGGTGGTAATAATACTGCGGCTGTTGTCGATGAGATTAAGCATGCAGATTGGAAGGGAGTTGATGGTATTCTAAGTATTTGTCCTTACTATAATAAGCCAAGTCAGGAAGGTTTGTATCAGCATTTTAAGGCTATTGCCGAGGTTTGTCCTCTGCCAATAGTGCTTTATAATGTTCCTGGTCGTACGGGTGTGAATTTGAAGGCTGAAACGACGGTTCGAATTGCGAAAGATTTCGATAATATTGTGGCTATTAAGGAGGCATCGGGCAGTTTAGAGCAGGTTGATGAGATTATTAAAAACAAGCCAAAGAATTTTGAGGTGATTAGTGGCGATGATGCTTTGACGTTCCCAATGATAGCAAGTGGGGCGGTAGGTGTGATTTCTGTGATTGGAAATGCTTTGCCAAAAGAATTTTCTCAAATGATTCGCTTAGAATTTAGGGGCGAGTATGAGCCTGCACGTGTCATTCATCATCAGTTTACTGAATTGTATAAGTTGCTTTTTGTTGATGGAAATCCTGCTGGCTGTAAGGCTTTGCTGAATGATATGGGATTGATAGAGAATGTTTTACGTTTGCCTTTGGTTCCTACGCGGATAGAAACTAAGCAGAAAATGAATGAAATAATTAAGAAAATGAGACTCGGTTGAGTCTCTTTTTTGTATGTTTTTTCTTTTTTTTGTTGCGTTTTTCAATAAGTATTGCTACCTTTGCAGTAAAGTAGAAATAAAGCAAATTACGTTTTAATGTATTAACAGTATTTGGGGATTGGTCTTAAAGGACTAAAAGCATAGATGTAGAAAATATAAATGACCCATAGAAAAATGAAATACACTTTTTTTGATAAGATATATTTCTGCGGTGAGATTGATGGTAGTCTGACCGATGGAGTTGCAGCTATTACTTTTCCGATAGCCTTTGCATTGAGTATTCCTCTTTTTCGTATTGGTGAAGTGTGGTCGCTTTTGCCTATTGCGCTGATATGGTTTGCAATGTTTAGGCTTGTTGAGTACATTTATGACAAGCATGGTCGTCGTGGAAAGGTGTTGATTCATTTTCGCGGTTCGAAGTATGATGCCCAAAAGGTTGCTTATCCTTTGCTTTTGTCTTATTGGATTGTGCTGCCAGCGTTAGCTTATGTGGCTCAGCATGTATTTTTGAAATAGGAATTTGTTGTTTATATTGTATTATCCTGCGCAGGCATTTTTTATGTTTGCGTTTTTTTATGCGGTTTTGCTGAGGGTTGATTGAGGATAAATTCCCTTGTGCAGAAATTGTATTAGAAAAAGAAAAGCATCTTCAACACGAAGATGCTTTTTTTATTTTTATCTGCTGATTTCGATGTAATCTGCTTCAAACTCTCTTGGGTGTCGTCCGATGAGAATGGTGTTGAGAAAGCAGTTTGCAACAATTTCTTCTTTTGTCAAATCAACGTTTGAATCTATTTTAATTTCTTTTCCTAAGAGTACGTCCCATGGTCCATTGAAGTTTGAATCGTCGGCTCCGAAGAACATGTCGTTGGTGTCGGGGTCTTGCATCAGTTGATATTGTATATATTTTTTTGATGCTACGGGATTGGTTTTTAGGAGAATATCGTAGGCATGTTGAAAAGCTTTTCTTTGTTTTCTGGCTTTTGGGTACATGACTCCGATGTAGGGGTATATTTCTTCAAATTCGTATGTTTGAAAATATTCTTTTAGCTTCATTCTTTTTGGGAGTTGTTGTTGGTTTAGAATTTAGCCATTTTTATTGCTACGACTGCGCATTCATCGCCTTTGTTTCCGTGTTTACCACCGCAACGGTCTTTTGCTTGTTGTAAGTCGTTTGTGGTAAGGAGTCCGTAGATAATTGGAATTTCCGAGCTTGCATTGAGTCTTGCAATTCCGTATGTTACGCCTTGGCAGATGTAGTCGAAGTGTGGTGTTTCTCCACGAATGACGCTACCGAGCACGATAATGGCATCGTATCCTCCGTTGAGTGTCATTTGGTGTGCGCCGTAAACGAGTTCGAAGCTTCCTGGTACGGTTTTGACGTGTATATTTTCAGGGATAGCTCCGTGCTTTTCGAGTGTTTTTACTGCACCATCGAGCAGTGCTCCTGTGATTTCTGGATTCCATTCTGATACCACGATGCCGAAACACATGTTCGAGGCATCGGGTACGCTTGATAAATCATAATCTGATAGATTGTGTAATGCTGTTGACATTTTCTTTCAGATTAGTTGCTTGCTCTTTGAATGTACTTGTCTATGTCTTGGCTCATTGGTGAGTTGACATATTTTTTCTTGATATCTTGGTATATCTTGAGTGCTTCTGCTTTGTTGCCTTGACTTTCAAGAATGATGCCAGCCTTGCGTAATGCTAATGGTGCAATGCTAAGGTTTATGCCTTCAAATCCTTTTGAGTCAGCCATCTCGGCAGCTTTTTTGAAACTTTCTATGGCTTTATCGTTTTGATTGTTGTTTGCGTAGATGTCTCCGAGTGCCATTTGTGAGGCTGGCTGATGATTTGGTCGTCAGAAGTAGAGAATTTCTGAATATTATCCAATGCTTTTTTCCAATCTGGCTTTTGTTGGTGTGCGTAGCAGAGTGCCACATAGAGGTTGGCGAGGTTGCCAGCGTCTGTGCTACTATAGTCGCTTTGTACTTTTTGGAAGCCTTTGAGTGCTTGGTCGAATTGTTGTGTTTGGAACAATTGTTGTGCTTTTGCTAATTCTGTGCTTGCTTCAGCTTCGCGTGGTTCTGATACATAATTTTTGTAAAGGAAGATACCTGCTACAACAATGAGGATTGCTACAATAGCGATTAAGGCTGTCTTTCCATACTTTGCGAAGAAAGCTTCCGATTTGTTGAGGGATTCTTCGTATGTACCCTCTGCTTTTTTGTTTGCCATTTTTATTTTTTCTTTTTTTATTGTTTTCTGTTTTGTGCGTTCTTCCTTTGTTGTTAGGGCTTTGTTTTTGTTGTTTCCCTATTTATGGAAGTTCTTATAACGTGGCAAAATTACAGAAAATCTCTCAGATATTGAAATATATTGTGCTTTTTTTTAACTTTTGCTTGTTTTTGTCGGATTATTGCATTAAAAAAGGTCGTTCCTTTGTTTGGAACGACCTTTTCTATTGTTGTTTAAACTTATATTATTGCAGTACTACTTTCTTTGTTACGATGCCTTCAGCGGTAACGATTCTGATGATGTACATACCATTTTGCAATGGCAAATAGATTGTATTAGCAACATTTGCTGTTGTAAATACTTTTGCTCCAGCGAGCGAATATACCTCAATGCGGCGAATGTTGTTAGCGTTTTCGATGTTGAGTGTTTTGCCATTGAGTGTAACCTTTGTGGTTGCTGCTTGAGTTGCCACTTCGTCTATGCCTGCTGCTGCTTTTGTTGTGCCGATGTAGACGATGCGTGAGCTGTTTCCACCTATTGAAAAGATTTTGTTTTTGGTTGCTGTTGTCTTGTAATCAACATACAATGTATAAGCACCCTTAGGAAGATTGTTTTCTTTCAATGTGTAACTCTTAATTTCGAATGGAATTTCTTTGGTTTCGCCTGCTGCAAAGTTTTCTGCTTTAAAAATCATAGCAGCTATGGTACGTTTACTTCCTTCGGCAGATTTGAATCGTAGGGTAAAGGTTGCGCCTTTTATTTCTTCTTTTGCAGTAAGTTTGAGAACGCCTTTATATGCCTTACCATATTCTAATTCTTCAGAAGGGAGTTTTATTTCATCGCACTTGAGTGCTAAACTTTCATCGGCAACTACTTCCATGATGGTTTCTTTTACAGTTCCGTACATAGGATATTCCTTGCCATTGACAATGAAATATGATGAAAGTTTGTACTTACCAGGATTTAAATTCACCTTACCGCCATAGATTTGCTTTAGCGTTCCGAGTTTAGCGTATTCTGATTCTGAAACTTTAGCGAGTTCAAAGGCGAAAGCAGGGTTTTCAATGTTTCTTGCTTTGATAACCAATATAGCCTTGCCAGCTGCACCATAGTTGCATGCATCTTGTTTAAGACCGATAGTTTCGCCTTGTTTCACTACTGAATTAAACTCTGTACTTGTCTTTGTAAACCAAAGATAGTCGCCTTCTTGACTGAAGATAGGAGTGCTTACTTCTTCTTTTACCTCAAGAACGTTTGCTTCTGTAAATACAGGTTTAAAGTAATCGCCCTCCCAAAGTTTTTCTCTTTCTTCGTAGCGTTTCTTTTCTTCTTCCGTAGCATTATCTTTGAGCGGTTTTTGAATGTACTTTTCAAATGCTATTACGTTATATTTTCCAGCTGGCATTTCGTCAGGGAGTGTGCATAACAAGTTGATAGTCTTTGTGCTATTGTCGTAAACTTGGTGGAAATTCTTTGTATCGTCTTCGTGTACATAGTAAGACTTTTTTGCATCGTTTATGTCTGTAAACTTCAACCAGATATGGTTTATGATGAAGTCGTTGCTATTGTTTTTCAATACCAATGTGAATTTACCGCTACCTTTTGCGTGGAGGTCGCAGCTTGTTGTGATAGGCTTCAAGAGCTCTACGTTTGGTTTTGGTTCGTTTATTGAAATTGCAGTGATGACATTGTCTTGAACCGTTGCAATAGCAGCATTTGGCAAGTTGTTAGGACTTGGTATGAGTGTCCATTCAGCATCGCCTGTTGCTTTTACAGCGAATTGAATTCTGTAATCTGTTCCGTTTGGAACGTTGTTTACATATTTCGAAACCCATAAAGTCTTCATACCGCCATCTGTTATGAGTTTATCGCCAAACTTAGCAGCTGCAAATGATTTATCTTCTTCTTTGAGAACATTTACAACTTTTCCGTTCTTATCTACCAAAACCAATGCTACTTTTCCTGTGAAAGCATCGCAATCTTCGTTTACAATTCCTTGCATACCCATGATTTCTCCGTTTAGCTCGATTACAGAAAGGCGTGTTGCTCCGAAGATAGACCAATGTTTTTTTCCGACAGGTGTTTGTGGTTTTTGAATACCGATGATGATTTCTTGTTGAAGGTTATAGCCACCGCCATTTGCACCGATACCGAGGTCGTATGGATTGAGTGCATTTACATGGAAATAGCCGTTGCTTTTTCCTGACCACCCCCAGTTAATGTGAACGTAACCAGCGTCATCGTAGCCGTCGCAAACGAATGCGTGTCCGCCTTTTCCGTCTTCGTTAGAGGCAGAATAGAACACAGGACGACCAGCATCGAGTTCGTCAGTAATCATTTTCATCCATTGTGGGGTAGAGTAGTATTCACGTTTTTTGTATGAAATACCGTTGTCGTAACCAAAGTTATGCACCAAAGCACCTGTTACTGCTTGTGAGAAAGCACCTGCTTCGCCGCTTGGCATGAACGACATATAAACGCTATAAGCTGCCATGCTACACAAAGTGGAAACTTGTTCGTTTTCTGTTTCATCAGCATTGTCTTCTTCACAACGTTCTGGCATCTTTGTCCAATCGAATGTTGTTGCGCCAAAGTTTGGTGAGTGTTTTTTTCCGAGGTTGTCGGTGTAGGTCATTGTGCCTTTACCAACTGTTGGATATTTGTGGAAACGCATGATTTGCGACATTGCTGTTGCCACGCAACCTACATAATAGTTGGTGTTTTTATTGTCAGTAGTAGGTTTTTTGGCAGGCATTTTACCATTGAAGGGTTTGCCTTGTCCCCATTGAATTTTGTCCAACAATGGAGCTACTTTTACGTTTCCTTTTGGTCCTACGAGAGGGTCGTCTGGAACATAGTTTGTTGAGCCTGTTCTTTGAACGTTGTTTACGAGTGTTGAAAACATTTTCATCATGGTTACGACATTCGATGGAGCGTCTTTAAGGTCGAAAGAGCCTGTGTCGCTGTAACCAATAATATTGCCTATGGAGCTTTCTCCTGATACAATTACGAAACCTCCGTTATTTTCTGCGTTGTAAACATAGAATGGAGCGTAATCAGCAGAGGTTGATGTGCTGAGCAAGAGTGATTGCGGCATTTGCTTAAAGCGTGCCTTTACTCTACGATTTTGCTTTTTTGCTAAGAATGCTTCGGCAATTTTTTGTGCCTCAGATTTTGTTACTTTGTCTGCCAAAGCTGGCATAACGAGCATAGCAAATAGCAGTAAAAGACTAAACGATTTCGTTAAGCCACACGAAGCATGCAAATGAGTGAAACGAAATTCGCACATGCTCGTGGCGAGAAATCGCACTTTGAAAAAGAATGATTTTTTCATACTATTTGTATTTAAATTGATGATTAGGTTATTCTTTTCTATATGTCAATGATGTTTAGGTTTGACAATTATTTCTATTTTATGATATATGCCTCGCAAATATAGCCTTTTATTCTCGGAAATGCGCAAGAATATTCTGTTAAAATTCATTTGCTTTAATGTTTTAACTTTTTTAAAGGTTTTAGTGAGCGTTTGGGTAGAATGTTGGGTCTTTTTTTTCTATTTCATTCCTTTCTTTTTTTTGTTGATTAATGTTCTTTTTCAAGTTCTATTTCTCGCCACGAGCATATACAAATTTCGCTTTGCTCTTTTGCATGTTTCATCTGGCTTAACGAAAACCTTCTCTTTTAGAGTGCAAAATAGCTGCTTTCTGGCAAGTTATGATACTTTGTAGGGGCGGAATTTATTCCGTTCCTCTCCGCAAATTTTAGTGTATTAGGAACGTGATACGAGTTGTTGAGCAAAGCGAAAAAATCACGCCCCTACAAAGTATCATTGCTCGAAAGGTTCTATTTCTCGTCACGACCATGTTTAAATTTCGTTTTGCTCTTTGGATAAGATATAGCTGCACTCAACAAATTGAAAGTAAACTTTCTTTGTTCTCGCTTGCAATATCTTTTGCATGCTTCGTGTGGCTTAACGAAATCGTTCTCTTTTAGAGTGCAAAATAGCTGCTTTCTGGCAAGTTATGATACTTTGTAGGGGCGTGATTTTTTCGCTTTGCTCAACAACTCGTATCACGTTCCTCTCCGCAAATTTTAGTATATTAGGAACGTGATAAATCACGCCCCTACAAAGTATCATTGCTCGAAAGATTCTATTTCTCGTCACGACTATGTTTAAATTTCGCTTTGCTCATTTATATAGTTCGTGTGGCTTAACGAAATCGTTCTCTTTTAGAGTGCAAAATAGCTGCTTTCTGGCAAGTTATGATACTTTGTAGGGGCGGAATTTATTCCGTTCCTCTCCGCAAATTTTAGTGTATTAGGAACGTGATACGAGTTGTTGAGCAAAGCGAAAAAATCACGCCCCTACAAAGTATCATTGCTCGAAAGGTTCTATTTCTCGTCATGACCATGTTTAAATTTCGCTTTGCTCTTTTGCATGCTTCGTGTGGCTTAACGAAATCGTTATAAAAAAAGAGCTGTCTCTTCACAGAGATAGCCCTTAAATAGATTATATAATGAAATTGATAGGTTTTATCCGTTCATTGACAAGAGGAACTCGTTGTTGTCGTTTGTTTTCTCCATGCGGTCGTGGATAGAGTCCATGGCTTCGATAGGGGTCATGTCGGCAATGTACTTGCGTAAAATCCACATACGGTCTACGGTTGTCTTGTCTTGTAAGAGGTCGTCGCGACGTGTGCTTGATGCAACAAGGTTTACAGCAGGGAAGATGCGCTTATTGCTCAATGAGCGGTCTAATTGCAATTCCATGTTACCTGTACCCTTAAATTCTTCAAATATCACTTCGTCCATCTTTGAACCAGTGTCAATCAGAGCGGTTGCAATGATGGTGAGCGAGCCTCCACCTTCTATATTACGGGCTGCACCGAAGAAACGCTTAGGCTTTTGTAATGCGTTGGCATCGACACCACCTGTCAAAACCTTGCCCGAAGCTGGTGCTACGGTGTTGTAAGCACGAGCCAAACGTGTGATAGAATCGAGGAAAATCACTACATCGTGTCCGCATTCTACCATTCGTTTTGCCTTTTCGAGTACGATACCTGCGATTTTCACATGGCGTTCGGCTGGTTCGTCGAATGTAGATGCGATAACTTCAGCGTTTACTGTGCGAGCCATGTCGGTAACTTCTTCAGGGCGTTCGTCAATGAGCAACATCATGAGGTAAGCCTCTGGGTGATTGGCTGCTATGGCGTTGGCAATGTCTTTCATCAAAATGGTTTTACCTGTCTTAGGTTGTGCCACAATGAGTGCGCGTTGTCCTTTACCGATAGGTGAGAAAAGGTCTACAATACGTGTTGAAAGATTGGTTGTTTTAGGGTCGCCACAGAGTGTGAACTTCTCTTCTGGGAAGAGTGGGGTGAGGTGTTCGAAAGAAATGCGGTCGCGTACTTCTGACGGAACACGTCCGTTTATTTTGTCAAGGCTTGTTAGTGGAAAATACTTTTCGCCTTCGCGTGGAGGTCGAACGTGGCATTCCACAACATCACCTGTCTTCAATCCGTTTTGTTTGATTTGAGTGGCAGGAACGTAAACATCGTCAGGCGAAGAGAGATAGTTGTAATCGCTTGAGCGCAAGAATCCGTAACCATCAGGCATTACTTCCAATACGCCGTTTGCTTTGATGATGTCTGTGAAATCGTAAGCAGGTGTATTTTGCTCTTGTGGTGTAGGTGTTGGGAAGAAAGTTGCTGGGTTGGTGTCTACCATTTTAGTTGGTCGGTCGAACATATCGTAGGTTGGCACTGCTCCTTGGTCTTCAATTGGCAAATCAACCACTGTGATAAAGTCTGTTCCGTCGCCTGGGTCGCCTTCCCATACTCCGTCAGCTATGGCTTCTTGCATGTCTTGTGGGTTTGTCGCAATGGCTTGTGCTGCTTCGTTTTGCTCGTTATGAGCGTTTACTTTGGCTTGCAATTGCGCTATCAAGTTGTCGCTTTGTTCGCTATTTTCTGGGTTTGTATTTTCTGTATTAGCGAATTGTGCTTCGGGAATAAAGTCGGTATTTTCCGTTTCCTTTGGCTCGTTTGTTTCCGTTTCGGCTACAACTTCTGTTGTTTGAGCTTGTTCTGTCGTTTCTGTTGCTGTATTTTCTTCTTCAGCAACGATGTTGGCTGTTTCTTTTTCTTCTTTAGCCTTTCTTGTAGTTCTGCGTTTTGGTGTTGTTTCCTCCACCTTTTCCGTGTTTTCTACGTTTTCTTCTGTTTCTTTTTTGGCTTTTGAACGTTTTTTGGTAGCTTCTTTTTCTTCCTGTTTTGGTTCTTCGGCTACGGTTTCTTCCTCTGGCATGTCTTTAAACAAGCTTGGTTGTTGCACTCCTGCAGGCTTATTTTTTTGTACATCAAAGTTTTCGCCTTCTTTTCCTCGTACGGTATATACTTTATCAGGCTCTTTTTTAGCTATCCTTGTTCTTTTGCGTTTGTTGGTTCCTAATGGGTGCGATGCCCCTACGTCCATTGCCTGTCTGTCTAATATGGCATAGATAATGGATTCTTTGTCGTCGGACTTTTTAAAATCCGCTTCAATGTTTTTAGCGATATTCTCCAATTCGGGAATATCTTTGCCTAATAATTCTTCTTTGCTGAACATAAATGAATATGTATGTTTTCGAAATTTTAATCTTTTGTGGGGGATAAAGTTTATAGAACATAAACTCTATGTGTTTAAAACGACTGCAAAGGTAATGTTTTTATTTCGCTTAACAAAAATTTTTCTTGCTTTTTATGAAGGAAATGATGAAAAATTTCCCACAATGCCTACATTTGCTTATACCTATTTATATTTACTTCACAAAAAGCATTTATTTTGCATGCTTCGTGTGGCTTAACGAAATCGTTCTTTCCCAAGTTCGATTTCTCGCCACGAGCATGTACAAATTTCGTTTCACTCATTTGCATGCTTCGTGTGGCTTACGAAATCGTTCTCTTTCAAGTGCAAAATAGCTGCTTTCTGGCAAGTTATGATACTTTGTAGGGGCGTGATTTATCACGTTCCTAATACACTAAAATTTGCGGAGAGGAACGTGATAAATCACGCCCCTACAAAGTATCATTGCTCGAAAGGG